>NZ_JBIAXP010000006.1:0-382928 GCF_042896795.1 Kitasatospora sp. NPDC001261 | reverse complement strand
GCTAGGCCGTGTCCGGCAGGCCTCAGAAGCCCACGTCGCCGGCGTGCCCGAAGCCCGCGCCGCCGCCGACCAGGTCGGTCGAGGTGGGGGCGCCGCCCCCCCAGCCCCCCGCGGCGGGGTGCCCCGCGGGGGGGGGGGCGGAGCCCCCCCCCGCCCCCCCCGCCCCCCCCCCCCCCGCCGGCCCCCCGGGGCCCCCCCCCCGCCCCCCCCCCGCGCCCCCCCCGCCCCGCCCCGGGGCGCCCCCCCCCCCCCCCGGCGGGGGGGCCCCCACCCCCGTGCCGGCGGCCGGGGGACCGCTGCCCGGTCCCCCGACCGCCACCCTCCGCCCCCGGCGGACCCGCTCGGCGGTGCGGCTATCGTGCACGGGTGCACGAGGCGGCCCGGGACCCCGGGGCCAGGGCACGTGAGGGGAGCTCCAGGTGATCGGACGGGCGCTGAACGGGCGTTACGAACTCGTCGGGATACTCGGCGTCGGCGGCATGGCGACCGTCTGGCGCGGGGTGGACCGGGTGCTGGGCCGTCAGGTGGCCGTCAAGGTCCTCAACGGAGGCCTCGCCGACGACCCCCGCTTCGCCGAGCGCTTCAGCCGCGAGGCCCAGCACGCGGCCATGCTGGTGCACCCGAGGATCGTCATGGTCTTCGACTCGGGCGTGGACCAGGGCACCCCGTTCATCGTCATGGAGCTGGTCACCGGCCGTTCGCTGGCCGCCCTGCTGGCGGAGCAGCAGGTCCTGCCGGTGGAGCGCGCGGTCGGCATCGCGGCGGCGGTCTGCGAGGCGCTGTCGGTCGCGCACGCGGCCGGGCTGGTGCACCGGGACATCAAGCCCGGGAACATCATGATCACCGACGACGGCGGGGTGAAGGTCGTCGACTTCGGCATCGCCCGGGCCGGCTCCTCCAGCAACCTGACCCAGACCGCGAGCGTGCTCGGCACGGCCGCCTACCTCTCGCCCGAGCAGGCCACCGCCTCGGCGCTGGACGGCCGGACCGACCTGTACGCGGTCGGCTGCGTGCTCACCGAAATGCTCACCGGCGCGACCCCGTTCACCGCCGAGACCCCGGTGGCGATCGCCTTCAAGCACGTCAGCGAGCAGCCGCTGCCGCCCTCCGTCCGGCGCCCCGGCCTGCCGCCCGCGCTGGACGGGGCGGTGCTGCGGCTGCTGGCCAAGAACCCGGCGGACCGCCCGGCCGACGCGACCGCCGCCCGGGCCGAACTCCTCGGCACGGTACCGGGACTGATGGTCGGGGACCCGACGGCGGAACTGCTCGCGAACACCGCCGGCGCCGCCACCCAGCTGCTGCCGCCCGTGCCCTTCTCCCCGCCGTCGAACCAGCCATACCAGCCGAACCAGCTGAGCCAGCCGAACCAGCTGGGCCAGCCGGACCAGCAGCACACCACCCTGCTGCCGCCCCAACCCCCGGCCGCCACCTCGGTGATGGCGCCGATACCCGGCCCGGTCCCCGCCCCGATGCGCGCCCCGGCGCCCGCCCCCGCCGCCAGGCCCGCGCCCGCCCGCGGCCGCCGAAAGCCGCTGGTGCTCGGGGCATTGGGCGTGGCGGGCCTGGCCGGCGTCACGGCGCTGGCCCTGACCGCCTTCGACGAGCCGGCCGGCAACGCGGCCGCCGCCAAACCGGCCGCGGCCACCGCCCCCACCACCCCCGCCGGTCCGGCCGCGACGCCCACCCAGAAGGCCTCCCCGACCGCGACCTCGGCGGCCCCCACCACCCCCTCGGCGCCCCCGTCCGCGCCCCCGGCCCCCACCCAGGCCGTCCCGCGCAACCAGCCCGCCGCGCTGCAGATCCAGGCCTTCCGCCAGGCCGTCGCCCAGGCCCAGGTCGGCAAGGAGCGGGACAAGCAGGCGGAGCTGCTCAGGATCCTCGACACCACCGCCGCCCGCCTCAACGAGGGCAACCCGGACGACGCCGCGCAGGAGCTCAAGGACGCCCAGAAGGTGATCCGGGACATGGGCAAGAAGCACGCCGTCGACGTCCCCACCTACGCCAACTGGAACGCCCGCCTCTCCGCCCTGTACGCCACCCTCCACACCACCGCCGACTTCCAGGACGACTGACGGGCCGCCACGATGGCGGTGTGCCGACGCTCGGTACCGTCGCCCTCGGCGCCGAGCGCGTCGACTGGAAGCGCTACCCCGAGGACCCGGACTTCGTGGTCCTGGCCGACACCGAGGGCAATCGCTTCCGCATGATCGACACCGGCCGATCCTGAGCCCACAGTGTTGTCCACAGGCTGTGGACAACACTGTGCGGCAACTGGTCCGTACGTCGGGCCGGTTCAGCCCCGCTCGCGGATCCTGCGTTCGACGTTGCCGCGGATCGCCCGGGAGGCCGTTCCGGCGGCCGCCGCGAGGAAGACGAAGTTGTACCCGATCTGGAGCACCACCACGAGCCGTGCCGTCTGCCCGGCCGGGGTGATGTCGCCGTAGCCCACCGTCGCCATCGTCACGACGGTGAAGTAGAGCGCGTCCAGCCGGGTCTCCAGTCCGGCGAACTCCGCCTTGTGGGCGCCCAGGACGTAGTACGTGGCGGCGAAGATGGTCAGCGCCAGGAAGATCAGGAAGGCCAACCAGAGCACCGGCTGCCTGGCCGTCCCCCGCATCACCCCGACGATCTTGGCGAGCATCAGCCAGGTCAGCCCGACCAGCGCCCCCGCGAACACCAGCCAGCTCAGCAGCGGCCGGCGCTCGCCCAGCAACTGCAGCGGCAGCAGGAAGTACCCGAGCATCAGCAGCGTGGACGCGCCGAGCAGCCAGGACCAGGCCCGCAGGTCGGCGGGCGGCGGCAGCGGGTTCTCGGACATCCCGCTCAGCCTCGGCCACCGCACCCTCCGGCGCGCGTCGGACTGCTCCGCTCAGGCCAAGCCCGGTGCCCGGGCGGGCCGGCCCGCTCAGGCCGGGGCCCGGGTTCCTTCCCCGGGCCGCCCCGGCTCGTCCAGCAGCTCCAGCACCGCCAGGACGGCGACCAGCCCGAGCGCCAGACAGAGCGTCACCAGCACCGTCGGGTAGCTCCACAGGACGAAGGCCAGCGCCGCGAGCACCACCGCCAGCCAGCCCAGCGGGGCCTTCCAGCGGTGGACGAACCGGCCGACCGGCCCGAGCCGCAGCCCGGACCGTCCGGCCACCCGCCGTACCGCGCCCAGTCCGGCGCGCCAGCCGCCCCGGACGGCGCGTGCCCAGCGCCCGGGGCCGATGACCCAGGCGCCGAGCGCGACCAGCAGCCCGAGGGTGACCACCACCCGGACGGCCGAGCGCAGGTACCGCACCAGGGTGTCGTACACCGCCTGGGCGACGGCCTGGTCGACGTCGGCGGGGAGCCGGTCCAGGTAGACGGCCCGGAACACGCTCAGCCCGATGCCCAGCAGCAGCGCACCGCCCGCCATGCCGAGGGCCGTCGTCACCACCGCCTGGCGCCGCCGGGCCGCGAGCAGCACCCCGCCGAGCGCGCAGGCGCCGGCCAGCACCGGGACCCAGAAGCCGGCCAGGTCCAGCACCCGCAGGGCGGTGCGGACCTTGGGGATGGCGTCGGACTGCACCAGCGGGTACGAGGTGTGGATCTCCGGGATCCGGGAGGCCAGCGGGACGCCCTGGTCGACCAGCGCGGACTTCACCCGGGCGATCACCGGGGCGAGGTCCAGCACCACGGTGTCGTTGCGGACCTCGACGGCGCCGCCGCCCTGTCCGGTCACCATCTTTTCCAGGGCGGCGTGCGCGTTCCGGTTGACCTCCGTCCAGAGGGCGACGAAGGCGTCGCTGTCCACGAGCCGGGCGACCTGGGTGTGGACGAGGCCGCTGAGTCCGTCGGTCAGGGCCTGGCCGATGCCGCCCAGCAGGGCGCCGAGCTGGGGCCGGTCGGCCGGGGCGAGGCCGTCGAGCAGCGAGTCGAGCGGGAGCTGCTTCACGATCTCGGCGGTCACCCGGTCGGTGACGGCCGTCTTGATCCGGGGGTCCCTGGCCAGCGGGGCCATCGTCGCGAGGTAGCGGTCGGTGTCGCTGATCTGGGACCTCGCCCAGAAGGCGAGGGCGCTGAGCGGGGTGAGCACGCAGGCCAGCACGATCAGCAGGGCGGCGAGGAAGGAGCGCACCCGGTGCCGGGGCGGCGGACGGTCCGTCGGCTGCCGCGCCGGGCCGGTCGCCAACTGTCGGGCGAGCCGTGCCTCCTGGGCCTCGACGGCGCTCAGCCGGGCCCGCAGCTCGGCCAGCTCGTCGCCGGGCCGGTCGGTCGGCATGCCGGGACTCCGTTCCTCCGGGGGTGCAATCCAGGAGACAACGGATCAGATCGGACGGCCAGTCGGGAGGCGCGGTGGCGCGAACGGCCCCGCGACCAGCCCCTGTGCGGGCCCGCGAACGGCCCCGCGAACGGCCCGGAACGGCGGAAAGCCCCTGGTGGGGTCACCAGGGGCTTTCCGGAGGAGAAAGGAGGATCAGGCGGTCGTCTCGGGCCGCTTGGTCTCGGTGGCCTTGGTCACGTTGGTCGGCGTGACGGCCGGGCGGTCGGCGCTCTGCTGGGGAGCGGCGGTGCTCTGCGCGGTACCGGCGGCAGCGGCGTCCGCCGGGGTGTCGTCCTCGCGCATGGCCTTCGTCTCGGCCTTCAGGATGCGCATGGACTTGCCCAGGCCGCGGGCCATCTCGGGCAGCTTCTTCGATCCGAACAGCAGGATGACGACCGCCAGCACCACGAGAATGTGCCAGGGCTCAAGACCGTTCCGCAGCATCCCTGGCCACCGGTCCCTTCTTGTCTAGAGTCGTGGCGGGCGCCAGCGCCCGTGTTGGCCAGTATGCCTGGCCATGACGGAGAACGGATACACCAGCTGGGAAACGCTGGCCAAAAACCAGGTGCCGTTCGAGCGGATCGCGAGCGCCGCGCCGTCCACCTGGCCGAATGCGGGTGCCGAAGCTCACACCCGCCGACCGCTCCGCTCCGATCGGTATCCGATCAGTAGATGAACGGCACCAGACGCTTGGACGCCCGGCGGTACTCCGCGTACTCGCTCCCGAGGGCGTCCAGCAGCAGCCGCTCCTCGGCGGAGATCCGCCAGCCGTACGCGGCGAGCAGCAGGGCCGCGACCACCAGGGCGGCGGCCCAGCCGCCGGTGCCGACCGCGTAGCCGACCCAGACCAGCAGGCTGCCGGCGTAGCCGGGGTGCCGGATCAGCCGGTACGGGCCGGTGCGGACCACGCGCTGGGTGTCCACGGTGCGCAGGGTGCGGGTGTAGTAGCGGCCCAGGGTGCGCATGCCCCAGGCCCGCAGCGCCAGCCCGGCGGCCACCGCGGCCACCCCGAACCAGCGGGCCCAGGTGGGCAGTTCGCCGACCGCGGCGCGGTCGAACAGCACCACGGCCAGGACGGAGAGGGCGTAGCAGCCGAGCAGCAGCCGGGTCGACCCGCGGTCGCCGCGGTCGGCGTGCCAGCTGCCGGCGGAGGCGTCCTCGCGCCGGCGCAGCAGCAGCTCGTAGGCGATCCAGCAGAGGAGGCCGAGGAGGGAGAGGAGGGCGGGCAGGGACATGAGGGGCTCCCGGCGGTCGGGTCCGAGGTGTGCCTCCACGGTCCTCCCCGGCGGGCGGCCGGGGCACGCACCCGGGGGTGGACCCACCGTGGTCCACCCCCGGGTGGAGGTCCGGCGCGGGCGGCACGCGGGGATCGGCGCCCGGTGCGGGGTTCGGAGCGCGGAACGGCGGAGAGCCCCCGCCCGGGTGGGCGGGGGCTCTCGATGACTCGCGTGGATCGGGCCGGCCGGGTCAGGCGGTGACGGGCTCCGGGGCGGGGGCGGGGGCGGCGGCCGGGAGGTGGCGCATCAGGCGGTAGGCCAGGGCCGCGGCGCCCAGGGCGAAGAGCAGGCCGACCACGGCGGCGACGTGCAGGCCGTCGGTGAAGGCGGTGCGGGCGGTCTCCAGCAGGTCGGCGCCGAGCCGGCCGGGCAGGTGGGCGGCGACGGTGGCCGCGCCGCCGAGGGTGTCCTGGGCGGTCCGGGCGGCCTCGCCGTCGACGCCGGCCGGGAGGGCGCCGTCCAGCCGGTGGTGGTAGACGGCGGCGCCGGCCGCGCCGAGCAGGGCGATGCCGAGGGAGCTGCCGAGTTCGACGGCGGTCTCGGAGGTGGCGGAGGCGGCGCCGGCCTGCTCGACCGGGGCGGCGGAGACGACCATCTCGGCGGTCATCGTCATGGTGCCGACCGTCCCGGCGGCCAGCACGCCGGCCGCGGTGAGGACGAGTGCCAGCGGGGAGTGCGGGCCGACCTGGGTCATCATCGCGAAGCCCGCCGAGCCGACCAGGAAGCCGCCGCCCATCAGCACCGCCGGGCGGACCCGGCCGGCCAGCGCCGAGCTGACGCCGACCGCCGCGCCGACGCCCAGGCTCGGCACCAGCGACCAGAGCGAGGCGGTCAGCGGGCTCATGCCCTTGACCAGCTGGAGGTACTGGGAGGTGAAGAGGGCGAAGCCCATCATCGCGAACATCGCGATGCTGTTGACGCTGATCGCGCCGCTGAAGGTGCGGATCCGGAACAGGCCGAGGTCGAGCGGCGGGTTCGCGGCGGTGCGCTGGCGCTGGACGAAGGCGACGGCCAGCAGCAGTCCGGCGGCGACGGCGAGCCCGGGCAGGAGGCTCCAGCCCTCGACGGCGATCGTCTTGACGCCGTAGACCAGCGGCAGGATCGCGGCCAGCGACAGCGCGGCGCCGAGCAGGTCGAAGCGGCCGGTGCGGCGGGTGGAGCGGTACTCGGGGAGCAGGACGGGCGCGGTCAGCAGCACCAGGGCCATGACCGGGACGGCGAGCAGGAAGGCCGAGCCCCACCAGAAGTGCTCCAGCAGCAGGCCGCCGGCGACCGGGCCGAGGGTGGCCCCGGCGGTGAGGATGCCGCCCCAGGCGCCGAGCGCGATCTGCCGCTGCCTGGGGTCGTGGAACATCGTGCGGATCAGCGCGAGGGTCGAGGGCATCACGGTGGCCCCGGCGGCGCCGAGCACGGCGCGGGCCGCGATGAGCTGGCCGGCGTCGTGCGACCAGGCGGCCAGCAGCGAGGCGCCCGCGAAGCCGGCGGCGCCGATCATCAGCAGCCGGCGGCGGCCGATCCGGTCGCCCAGCGCGCCCATCGTGATGAGCAGCCCGGCCAGCAGGAACGAGTACATGTCCATGATCCACAGCTGCTGGGTGCCGCTCGGCGCCAGCGTGGTGGAGATGTACGGGACAGCGAAGAAGAGCACGCCCATGTCCATGGCGAGGACGAGGGTCGGGAGCAGGAGGACGGCCAGGCCGATCCATTCGCGACGGCCTGCGCGGCCGGTGGTTGCGGTCATGGGGAAGACGGTACGGATGTGTCAGACGCTTGTCTAGTACATATGTGCAAGACATCTGTTCAGTTCTTCCGTAGGATCGGGGCATGGGAAACCGCGAAGACCTGATGGCCGGCGCCAAGCGCTGCCTGTACGAGAAGGGCTACGGGCGCACCACCGCCCGTGACATCGCGACCGCCTCCGGCGTCAGCCTGGCCGCGATCGGCTACCACTTCGGCTCGAAGGAGACGCTGCTCAACGCGGCGATGATCGAGGCGATCGGGGAGATGGGGGAGGCGCTCGGCGCGGTGGTGATCGCCGCCAACCAGGTGTCGGACGACCCGGAGGTGCGCTTCGCGGCCGTCTGGGACGGGCTGCGGGACGTCTTCGTCGAGCACCGCGGGCTCTGGGCGGCCCAGTTCGAGGCGCTCGCCCAGGCCGGGCACGCCCCCGAGCTGGCGCAGGCCTTCGCGGCGGCGCAGAAGGAGGGCCGGCTGGGCCTCGCCGCGGTGTTCCGGGGGCTGCCGGAGGTGCCGGACACCGAGGAGGAGGTCGCCCGCGGGAGCTTCTACCAGACCCTGCTGGCCGGTTACTGCGCCCAGTGGCTGGCCGCGCCCGAACTCGCGCCCAGCGGGCAGGACTTCCTGCGCGGGCTGCGGCTGGTCAGCGACAGCGTGTTCAACCCCGTGCGGCCGTAGGGAACGTCCCGCCCGTGGGGTGCGTCCCGCCCGCGGGGAGCGCCCCGCGCGCCCGTAGCGGGTGTTCCGCCGCCCGCTACGCGGTGACGGCGGTCAGCAGCACCACCGAGTCGACGTGCGCCAGCAGCCCGTGCCGCTCCTGCGGGACGGGCTCCAGGCGGCCGGCCGCCAGTTCCAGCCGCCGGCCGGCGATGGTCAGCGAGACCCGGCCGCGCAGCACCTGGACGCTGCCCGCGGTGGGCGGGTTGTGCTCGTCCAGCGCGGTGCCGGCGGTCAGCGCGATCACGGTCTGCCGCAGGATCCCGTCGTGCAGGACCAGGTGGGCGCTGCGCCCGTGCGGGCTCTCGGCCGCCCGGGCGGCGTGCTCCACGGCGAGCTGTTCGAGATCGGGCATCGCGCCTCCTCCTCGCTCCGGGCGCACTCCGTGTGCCCAGGGTCGCGGACGCCCGGGGGCCCCGCACCCGGAAGCGCTCCGCACCCCGGAAGGGCCCCGCATCCCGGAGCGGCCCGAGGTGCAGCCCCCGCCGACTGCCCGCATCGTGGAGGCATGGCGACCAACCAGATCTTCAACGGGCTTCAGGTCAACCGCTCGCTGCTGGCCGGCGGCGTGGTGCTCACCGGCGTCGGTTCGCTGCTCGGCGCGGCCGGCGCGGCGATGGTGTGCGCCGCGCTGTTCACCGCCGGCCGCGGCTGGCTGCGGAACCTGGAGACCGCTCCGACCGCGCTCGCCCAGCGGGCCCTGCACGACGCGAAGGTGGCGTCCTCGGCCGGCTGGGACGCCTGGCGCGCCCAGCACGGCTCGCCCAACTGAGCCGGTGCGGCTGTCGGTCCGGGTGCGGCGGGTCACGCCTCCGGGCGGCCCGCCGCACCCGGCCCGGACGACCCGAACGGCCCTACAGCCCGAGCGACTTGGCGATGATGCTGCGCATGACCTCGCTGGTGCCGCCGTAGATCCGGAACACCCGGTTGTCGGTGTAGAGCCGGGCGATCGGGTACTCCAGGATGTAGCCGTAACCACCGTGCAGCTGGAGGCACTTGTCGATCACGGTGGAGGCCGACTCGGTGCAGAACAGCTTCGCCGCGGCCGCGTCCGCGACGGTCAGCTCGCCGTCCTGGTACAGCTCCAGCGCCCGGTCCACCATCGACTGCTGCGCCACCACCTGGGCCTCGCAGTCGGCCAGGGTGAACTTGGTGTTCTGGAACTCGGCCACCGCCTTGCCGAACACCTTGCGGTCCTTGACGTACTGCACCGCGAACCGCACCGCCGCCGCGGACGCCGCGTAGGCGCCGACGGCGATCGCCAGCCGCTCCTGCACCAGGTTGTGGGTCAGGTAGGAGAAGGCCCGGCCCTCCTCGCCGAGCAGGTTCTCCACCGGCACCCGGACGTCGCTGAACGCCAGCTCGGCGGTGTCCGAGGTGCGCAGGCCGATCTTCTGGAGCTTGCGGCCGACGGTGTAGCCCGCGGAGGAGGTGTCCACGCAGAGGATGGACAGCCCGGCCCGGCGGTTCTCCGGGTCGTACGGGGCGGTGCGGCAGACCACCAGGACGAGGTCGGCCAGCACACCGCCGGTGATGAAGGTCTTGGCGCCGTTCAGGACGTAGTGGGTGCCGTCCTCGGAGAGCCGCGCGGTGGTGGTGATGCCCGCGAGGTCGGAGCCGGCGCCCGGCTCGGTCATCGCGATCGCGGTCATGATGTCGCCGGAGACGAAGCCGGGCAGCCAGCGCCGCTTCTGCTCCTCGGTGGCGTACTCCAGCAGGTACGGCAGCACCAGGCCGGTGTGCACCCCCGACGAACCGAAGCTGACGCCCGCCCGGGCGGTCTCCTCGGCGACCACCGCCTGGTACTTGAACCCGCTCTCGCCCGCGCCGCCGTACTCCTCCGGCACCTCGATGCCGTAGACGCCGAGCGCGCCGAGCTGCCGGTAGAAGTCGCGCGGCGGGTGGCCCTCGGCCTCCCAGCTCTCGTAGACCGGGACGACCTCGTTGGCGATGAAGTCCCGGATGGTCTCCCGGAAGGCCTCGTGGTCCTCGTTGAACACGGTGCGGCGCACGGCGGCGCTCCCTTCGACGGCACCGGCCGGGGCTGCCGGCCGGGGCGGAACGTGCCTGGTGATGGCCCCACAAGTTAATCCGGGGTAGCTTCGACTGTCCAGCGTCCGAAGGCTATTGGAGCACGGGCGGCGGGGGCGGCAAGTGAATCCTTGCTAGCCTGCTGGGAGTGTCCGGGGAGACGGCGGGGAGGCGTGCCATGGTGGTCCGACGGCCGCCCGGGCGGCGCGCCCAGATCCTGGCCGTGGCCGCCGACCGCTTCCACCGCAGCGGCTACCACCAGGTCTCGATGACCGAGGTCGCCGCCGGTGTCGGCATCACCGCACCCGCGCTCTACCGGCACTTCCGCGGCAAGCCCGAACTGCTCGACCGCGCCGTCCGGTTGGGACTGGACGCGCTCGCCGAAGGCCTGCGCCCGGCCCGCACCACCGCCGACCTCGGAGCCGCGCTGGCCGCCGTCGCGGTCGGCCACCGTGCGCTCGGCACCCTGGTGCAGCGCGACGCCCGGCTGCTGCCGCCGGCCCGGCGGGCGGCGCTGCGCCGCGAGCTGCGCGCGGACGTCGCCCTGATGGTCGCCGTGCTGCGCGCAGAACGGCCGGAACTCGCCGTCGGGGACGCCGAGTTGCTCTGCTGGTCGGCGCTCTCGGCCTGCGCCGGGCTCTCCTACCAGTCGGCGGCGCCGCAGCCCCGACGGGCCGAGGCGCTGCTGCGCGAGGTGGTCGCGGCCGTCCTCGCGGTCTCCCCGGGCGGTACGGCCGCGGGGCCCGGCGCCGTGGCCGAGCCGCGGCCGACGTCGGAGCCCAGGGCACGGGCGCGCCGGGAGGAACTGCTCGCGGCGGCCGTACGACTGTTCCACCAGCGCGGCTTCGACAACGTCAGCACCGACCAGCTCGGCGCCGCCGTCGGCATCTCCGGCCCCAGCGTGTACCGGCACTTCGACAGCAAGGCCGAGCTGCTCGCCGCCTCGCTGGTGCGCAGCCGCGAGCGGCTCTGGCACGAGGTGGACGGCGCGATCGCGGCCGCCGCCGGGCCCCGGGCGGCGCTCGACGCCGGGCTGGGCGCGTACGTCGACTTCGCGCTGCGCAACGGGGACTACCTGGGCGCGATGCTCAGCGAGACGGAGCGGCTGGCCCCGCCCGACCGCCGGGCCGCGGTGGACTTCCGGCGGGACTTCCTGCGCACCTGGGTCGGACTGCTGCGGCAGGTGCGTCCCGGGTACGACGCGGCGGCCGCCCGGATCCGGGTGCACGCGCTGTTCGCGCTGGTCAACGACGGGGTGCGGAACCGTCCGCACAACGCCCGGCCGGACCTCGGGGACTGCCTGCTGCGGCTCGGCCGGGCGGTGCTGGGGCTCTCCTGACCGAGGCTCCCCCGGGGCGAGTCGGCGGCGGGGCCTAGTAGAGGACGTGCGGGTAGTAGACCTGCGCGTCGACGCCGCGGTCGCGCCGGGGAGCGTCGCTCCGGAGGGACTTGTGCTGGACGGTGTTGCCCTGGTCGGCGCTGACCGTCCCGCCGTTGCCCGTCACCGCGACGCCGTTGTTCTGGTTGCCCGCACCCGAACCGGTGGCCGTCTGCTGGGTGTTGACCACATTGCCGTGGACGGTGCCGATGATGTTGCCGGAGCCGGAGTCGCTCACCACGCTGCCGTTGGAACGGTCGCCCGCACCGGCGCCGGAGCCGCTGTCGGCGTGCGCGGTGGCGGCACCGAGGCCGACGAGGAGGAGTGCTCCGAGGGCGGTGACGGCGGCGGCTGCGCGAATACGGGACACGCTGGTCTCCCTGGCGAGAAGCGAATGGTGGTGCCGCCCGGAGCGGCCGCCCCGGGGCGCCGGGACCTGGCGTCGCGCCTTCAGCATTCACCAGTGGGGTGGACGAACTCCACCGAACGGGTGGCAATTCCCCCGATGGTGGAGGGGTGGTCAATTCGACGTTGTCGAAGTTGACCGCATTCCGTCATTCCATCGGGAAGGCGTCAAGAAGAAAGAAATGGTCGCCAGATAGTCGCACTGGCACACTGAGGACCCATGTCTGATGGTGCCCCGCCCGAGTTCACCCCCGCCGAGGAGCTGCGCACGACCGAGGTCGATCTCGGCGGCCTGGTGAACGTCCTCGCCACCCACCTCTACTCCACCCCGCTGGTCGCCCTGCGCGAACTCGTCCAGAACGCCCACGACTCGCACACCCGCCGGCTCCTGGAGGACCCGGACGGCGACCACCGCCCGCTGATCCGGGTGCGCGCCGACGCCGCCCGGCGGACCGTCGCCATCGAGGACACCGGCGCCGGCCTCACCGAACCCGAGATCCACTCCTACCTGGCCACCGTCGGCACCGGCTACACCCGGATGCTGCGCGAACTGACCGGCAACCAGGAGCTGATCGGCGCCTTCGGTCTGGGCTTCCTCTCCGCCTTCTCGGTCGCCGACGAGGTCACCGTCACCACCACCTCGCACCGTGAGCCGGGGCTCGGCCACCGCTACCGCAGCCGCGGCGGCGAGCAGTACCAGGTCGAGCCGGTGCCCGCCCGGCCCCGGCCGGGCACGGTGGTCGAGCTGGCGCTCAAGGCCGAGCACGGCCACCTCGCCGACGAGGACGTCCTGCGCGACGTGCTCGGCCGCTACTGCGTGCTGCTGTCGGTCCCGGTGCACGTCGGCGAGGACGAGCGGCCGGTCAACTCCGTCGAGGTGCCCTGGCGCGGGCGTCCGGAGGGCGACCCGTACGCCGCCCGGATGCGCTTCGCCGCCGCCTTCGGCCGCCGCTTCGAGCCGCTCACCGCCTTCCCGGTCGAGCCGGTCGAGGGCGCCACCGACGCGGTCGGCCTGCTCTGGGTCCAGGACGGCGGCAGCTACGGCAGCAGCGACAACCGCGACCTCGCCGTCTACCTGCGCGGCATGCTGCTCGCCGAGGACGCCCGCGACCTGCTGCCCCGCTGGGCCGGGTTCATCGGCGGCGTGGTCGAGTCCGACCGGCTCACCCCCACCGCCAGCCGCGAGGACCTCCAGCGCGACGAGCACTACCACGCGCTCCGGAAGGCCCTCGCCGACGCCATCGTGGACGGCCTGTACGAGACGGCCCGGCTGCGGCCCGCCGCCTGGCGCCGCATCCTCACCCGGCACGGCAACGACCTGCTCGGCGCCGCGCTGTGCGACGAGCGGCTGTTCACGCTGCTCGCCGACGACGTCCCGGTGCCCACCTCCCAGGGCGACCTCACGGCCGGCGCGCTGCGCGCGGCGGGCGGCGGCGCGGTGCACGTCGCGCTCGGCAGCGGCGGCGGCTTCGAGGAGATGCTGTACCGGGCGATGCGGGTTCCGATCGCGCGCGGCGACCGCTACGCCGTCCTGCCGTTCCTGCACCGCTACGCCGAACTGCGCGGCTGCCGGGTGGTCGAGCTGGGCAGCGAACGCGGCAACCGCGAGCTGTTCCGCGACCCGGAGCGCCCGCTGCCGGAGCACGAGGCGGCCTGGCTGGCCGGCGCCCTCGCCGACCCGGGCGAGCAGCTCGTCCCGGCCCGCTTCGACCCGCCCGGCCTGCCGCTGGTGCTGGTGCCGGACCGCGAGGCCGAGCTGAAGGCCCGGATCGAGGACGACCAGGCGGACGCCCGGATACCGTCCGCCGCCCTGCGGCTGGCCCGCGCCTTCACCGCCCGCACCGACGGCGGGGTCCGGGCCCGGCTCTACCTCAACCTCGCCAGCCCGGCGGTCCAGGACCTGCTCGCCGCCTACCGCGCCGGGCACACCGGCAGCGCGACCGCGGCCGGGCTGCTCCGCTCGATCAAGGTGATCATGGCCGCGGCCTCGTCCGGCCCGTCCGAGGGCGACCTCACCGCCGCGCTGGCCGGCATCGGCACCGCGGTCTCCGCGCTGACCGCCGCCGTCCCGGCCGGGCTGCCGGAGGTCCCGGACAGCCCCGGCGCGCTCACGGAGGAGCCGTGACGGACGGACTGTCAGTGGGGTGCGGTAGACAACTCATCAGCACGACGCAGGGGGAACAGCCATGACCACCGACATCTGGGCCTGGGTGCGGGACACCCACCGGCAGCTGGCCGAGGCCGGCCACCACCGGCTGGCCGACGCCATCGTCGAGCTGCCCGAGCACGCCACCGAGGGGCGCAACGAGCAGCTGGACGCGCTCTACCCGGAGGCGGTGGCCGCCGCCCGGGCGCTCGGCCTGCCCTGGGTCGAGGTCTACCTGCGGCACTGGCGGATGCAGAACCTGCTGAACAAGCGCCAGCAGGGCGAGGCGGTGCTGCCCGAGGCGGTCGACCTGCTGGAGTTCGCCCACCGGGAGGACACCGAGGGCTGCCCGCAGTCCGTCTGCGTGGTGCAGGACTTCGCGATCTGCCACGCCCGGGTCGACGGGCCGGGGTACGTGGCCGAGCGCCTCGCCGTGGTCGGCGAGACGCTCGACCGGATCGAGCCCGACCGGGCCTGCTACGACTGCCTCTCCCGCGAGTACTCCGACGCCCTGGAGGACGACGGCCGGGCGGCCGAGGCGCTGGACCACCTGGACTCCGCGGCCAACCGGATGCGGGCGGCCGGCCAGCCGGTCTCGCTCCGCTTCCACCAGGCCCGGGCCGGCACCCTGCACCTGCTGGGCCGGCACGAGGAGGTGCTGGAGCTGCTGGCGACGGCCGAGCGGGCCGAGCAGACGCAGGGGCGCCGGCTGGACGAGCGGGACCAGCGCTGGGGCGCCCTGCTGCGGGCCCGCGCGCTCGCCGCGCTCGGCCGTACCGAGGAGTCGCTCGCCCTGCTGCCCGAGCGGGCCGAGGCCGAACGCCACGCCGACCTGCGCGGCACCTGGGCGGAGACGGCCGAGCTGCTGGTCGCGGCCGGCGCCCGGGAGAACGACGCCGAGCTGGGCGCCGTCCTGGCCGGCTGGGTCGGCTACCTGGACGGCGTCGGCGCGCACCGCCCCTGCGTGGACCTGCTGCTGGCGGCGGGCCGGCTCGCGCTCGCCCGCGGCGCCCGCACGGTGGCCCTGACCCTCGCCGCGACCGGAGAGCGCAAGCTCACCCGGCTGCGGCGCACCGACGGCGTGTCGGAGCAGGTCGCGGCCCTGCGCGCGGCCGCCGAGGCACTGCCGGAGCCCGAGCTGCCCGTCCCGCCGGGCGAGCTGACGGCGCACCTGGCCGAGGTCGGGGTGCCCTACGAGACCGGCGCCGACCTGCTCTCCGTCGCCCTGGACCGGTACCGGGGTGAGCAGGCCGGCGCCACCGAACTGGCGGTGCTCCTGGCCACCGTGCTGGGCGGCCTCGGCCACGCCCGCGCCGCGGCCGACCTGCTGTGGCGGCACCTGGAGGACGACCCGGCCGACCGCGAGCTGACCGGCGCGCTCGGCGAGATGCTGATCGACGCCCGGGACGCCGAGGGCATCCGCCGCCTCGCCGACCGGGTGGCCGTCACCGCCCCGGCCGACGGGCACTGGATACGGGCCCGCTGGGCCGCCGCCGAGGGCCGCTGGGCCGAGGCGCTGGAGCGGTGCCAGGAGATCCTGGCGCTGGACGACGAGGTGCTCAACACCCGCCGCCTCGCCGCCCACGCCGCCACCGAACTGGGCGACCACGCCACCGCCCAGCGGATGTACCTGGAGCTGCTGGAGCGCGCGGCGCCGGCCGACGGCGCCGCCGAGGAGGAGGACGGCCACCGGACGGTCCAGGAGCCGGACCTCTGGCACCTGATCACCGCCGCCACCGCCAACCGGGACTGGGCCGTGGTCCGCTCCACCGGCGCGCTGCTCGACATCGAGTTCGACGAGCCCGAGGGCCCGGTGGACGAGGAGTGGCAGCTGGTCACCGTCCGCGCCACCCGCACCAACGGCGCGACGTCCGACCTGCCCGCGCTCCGGACGGGCCCGGCCACCGCCCGCATCCTGCCGGTGCTCGGCGACGACCTGACGCTCAACCACGGCGACGTGGTGGTCTTCGCCCCGGCCCTGCTGGAGCGCCCGCCGGCCGAGGACGCCCCCGAGGAGGAGCGGCAGCGCTGGCGCCCGGTGTTCGAGCTGCTCACCCTGCTCGACCCGGCCGGGTACACCACGTACTGGATCGACGGCGGCTGGCCCGGCGACGAGCCGTGGTCGGCGCTGCGCGAGGAGCTGCACGAGGCCGGGTGCGCGGTCTGGGTGTACAGCGGCGACGAGTACCGGATCACCGACCCGGCGGAGGGCGGCGACACCCTGCCCGGCGTCTACGCGGCCCTCGGCGTGCCGCCGACCGCCTCGGCCGCCGAGGCCGACGCCCTGCTGCTGCGGCTGACCGGCGGCTGGGCGCACCCGCTCGCCTGGCCGGAGCTGGCCAAGGCGGCCGGCGCGGACCTCGCCCGGCACGAGGAGACGGTCGAGCGCTACGGGCTCTGACCGCCCCCGACCGTACGGCCCCGGCGGGCCGGCCCTCCCGGGCCCCCGCCGGGGCCGCACGCGTTCCCGGGCTCTCACCGCGTGCGGCCCGCTCCCTGCCCGCGCCGCGTCCGTCCGTCCGACGGGAACCATCCGGTGCCGCCCCGAGTCTTTGTCAATGCTTTACCATTCCATTGCCAAGACCCGACCTTCGGAGTGCCCGCACCGTGACCAGCCTCGCCCTCGGCCCGTCCTGGCTCGATCCGACCACCCTGATCTCCACCTTCGGCCTGATCGGCATCCTGGCCATCGTCTTCGCCGAGTCCGGCCTGCTGATCGGCTTCTTCCTGCCGGGTGACTCGCTGCTGTTCACCACCGGCCTGCTGGTGGCCGGCGGCACCTACCTGCACCAGCCGCTCTGGCTGGTCTGCGCGCTGATCGTGGTCGCCGCGGTGGCCGGGGACCAGGTCGGCTACCTCTTCGGCCGCAAGGTCGGCCCGAGCCTGTTCCGCCGCCCCGACTCCCGGGTCTTCAAGCAGGAGAACGTGGAGAAGGCCGCCGCCTTCTTCGACCGGCACGGGCCCAAGGCGATCGTGCTGGCCCGCTTCGTGCCGATCGTGCGCACCTTCACCCCGATCGTGGCCGGGGTGAGCAGGATGAACTACCGCGGCTTCGTGGTGTTCAACCTGGTCGGCGGCGTGCTGTGGGGCGGCGGGGTCACCGTGCTCGGCTACTTCCTGGGGCAGATCCCGTTCGTCCGGGACAACATCGAGGCCATCCTGGTCGGCATCGTGCTGGTCTCGGTGATCCCGGTGGCGGTCGAGCTGCTGCGGGCACGCCGCTCCGGTGCGGCCGCCGCCGACCGGCACCGCGCCGGGTAGGCGTCCGCCGCTCCGGCCACGGGACGCCGCGTACATGTGCGTCGGGCTGTTCGATCAGGCAAGGTGTAACCCGAGATCGAGCGGTGGCCGGCGGCCGCCAGGGGCGGCAAGGAGTGGAAGTGCCTAAGCGGGGCCGACCGGGTGCGGGCAAGCGGGCGAGGGGAGGCCGGGCGGCCCGACAGCCGCGGCAGGCGTCCCCGAAGCCGGTGCACCCCGCCGACGCCCCGCCCACCGAGGGCCTGCTCGGCCACCCCGCCCCGGTGGTCGAGCCCACCACCGTCGTGCCGCTCGTGCCGCCCGTCCCGGAGACCAGGGGCCTGCTGGCCCCGGAGCCCGAGCGGGTGTCCGAGCCGGTGCCCGCGTCCGTGGCCGGGCGGGTCGAGGCCGGGCGGGTCGAGGACGAGCGCCCGGTCCGCCGCCGCTCGGTCGCCGAGGACACCCTCACCCCCGAGGAGTGGCGGGCGGCCGGCTACACCCCGCCCACCGGCATCCCGGTCCCGGACCTGACCCCCGGCGCCCCCGGCGAGGCGCCCTGGCCGGACCGGATGCGCACCCTGCTGCGCACCCCGATGTCCGAGCGCCCCGCCTTCGAGCGCACCGCCCGCGAGATGCACCCCTCCGCGGCCGTCACCCGCAACGTCCCGCGCATCCTCGACCTGACGCTGCGCATCGGCGAGCTGCTGCTGGCCAGCGGCGAGGCCGCCGAGGACGTCGAGGCGGCGATGCTCGGCATCGCGCACGCCTACCGGCTGGACCGCTGCGAGCCGCAGGTCACCTTCACCCTGATCGGCATCTCGTACCAGCCCTCGCTGGTCGAGCCGCCGGTCACCGCCGACCGCGTGGTGCGTCGCCGCACCTCCGACTACACCCGGCTCGACGCGGTGTACGCGCTGGTCGCGGACATCACCGCGGAGCAGGTGACGGTCAACGACGCCTACCGCCGGCTCGCGGCGATGCGCCGCAACCGGCACCCGTACCCGGCCTGGTTCCTCGCCCTGACCACCGGCCTGCTGGCCGGCGCGGCGACCTTCCTGGTCGGCGGGAAGATCGACGACAAGGCCTGGCTGGTGTTCGCGAGCGCCTTCGTCGCGGCCGTCCTCGGCGACCGGCTGGCCTCCGCCCTGGCCAAGCGCCGGCTGCCGGAGTTCTACCAGTTCGTGGCGGCCGCGATGCCGGCCGCGGCCTCCGGCATCATCCTGTCGCTCAACGACTGGGGCCTGCGCGGCTCGGTCGTGATCACCGGTGGCCTGTTCGCCCTGCTGCCCGGGCGCGCCCTGGTCGCCGCCGTGCAGGACGGCCTGACCGGCTTCTACATCACCGCCGCGGCCCGTCTGCTGGAAGTGGTCTACCTGGTCGCGGGCATCGTGATCGGGGTGATGGTGATCCTCTACCTGGGGGTCGGCTTCGAGGCGAACCTGCGCCCGGACGAGAGCCTGGTGGGCGTCAACTACCCGCCGGTCCAGATGGTCGCCGCGATGCTGCTGACCCTGGCCTTCGCCACGCTGCTCCAGACCGACCGCCGCACCCTGGCCCTCGTCACCGTCAACAGCGGCATCGGCTGGGCCAGCTACGGCGCGCTGGTGTACAACGCGGGCGTCAACCCGATCGCGGCGACCGGTGTGGCGGCCGGCCTGGTCGGCCTGTTCGGACAGCTGATGGCGCGCTACCGCAACGGTTCGGCGCTGCCGTACGTGACCGCCGCGATCGGCCCGCTGATGCCCGGTTCGGCGCTCTACCTCGGGATGCTCGCCTTCGCCCAGGGGCACTCCAGCGCCGGTCTGGTGTCGGTCTTCCGGGCGGCGGCGATCGCGATGGCGCTGGCGGTCGGGGTGAACCTCGGCGGGGAGATCGCCCGGCTGTTCCTGAAGCTGCCGGTCGGCGCCGAGCGCCCGTCGCTCTACCCGGTCATGCCCCGCCGGGCGGCCAAGCGCACCCGGGGCTTCTGACCGGACGGCGACCCGGTGTTGGGGGAGACGTGGGCCCCGGGCCACGTCACGGCAGGCAGGACGCAGGACCAGGAACGAAGGTAAGACCCATGACGACACTGCTGGACGGCTACCGCGAGCACATCGTCGCCGCGCACAAGCAACCGCTGTTCCTGCTGCTGGTCGGATTCATCACCTCCTTCGTCTTCATCCGGTTCAGCGTCCGGATGATCCGCGCCCAGGTGCGCTGGTGGCCGGGCAACGTGACCCCGGGCGGCCTGCACATCCACCACATGGTGTTCGGCCTGGGCTTCCTGCTGCTCGGCGGCATCGGGGTGTTCGCCACCTACGGCGGGCACCCGTGGATCGACTGGTTCGGGCTGGCCTTCGGCATCGGCTGCGGCCTGGTGCTGGACGAGTTCGCGCTGATCCTGCACCTGGACGACGTGTACTGGAGCGAACAGGGCCGCAAGTCGGTGGACGCGGTGATCTTCGGCATCCTGTTCACCTCCCTGCTGCTGGTCGGGTACGTGCCGCTCGGCGTGGTGCCCGGCGAGGAGACCAGGTGGGGGCTGATCACGATCATCTCGGTGAACTCGCTGGCCTCGGTGGTCACCCTGCTCAAGGGCAAGGTGTGGACCGGCCTGCTCGGGATCATGGTCCCCGGCCTGTCCTGGATCGGGGCGATCCGGCTGGCCCGCCCGAGCAGCCCCTGGGCCCGCTGGCGGTACGCCACGCGCCCCCGGCGCCGGGCGCGTGCGCTGCGGCGTGAGCGCCTGCTGCACCGGCGCGCGGACCGGGCCCGCACCTGGCTCTTCGACCTGATCGCCGGGGCCCCCGACAAGGTGCCCGCCAACCACCCGGCCGCGCACCGGGTGGCCGAGCGGATGGCCGCCCGGGCCAGCGCCCACCTCGACGCGCACGCCGCCCGGGCGCTGGCCCGCCGTCAGGCCCGCCTGGCCGACCGTCGCTCGGCGGCCGCCGCCGGGACGGCGGGGCGGGCCCCGGGTGCGGCGGACCCGGCGGTCGGGCCCGGTCCGGACCGCTCCCGCCTGGCGCAGCAGCGTCGCCGTACGGTTCGGGCGGGGCGCAGCCGGGCCTTCGCCGTTGGTCCGACCGGGCTGGAGAGCCGGCCCGCGCGGCACCCCAGGCTGCGGACGCACACCCGCCGGATCGGCCGGTAGCCCGCCCTGGCCGCCGCCCGCTCTCGTCCGCCCTGCTCGGCCCGCCTCGGGCGCCCGGTCGGAGCCGACATTTGGTCAGATCATCTGATCGTCACCCGACCGGCGGAGCACTTTTCCAGGTGTGAAGCCTGCCGGAATTGAGAACATGAGCGTCATGTGACCGTTCTGTCACGTGATGGGATGATTCATCGGACTCCCCGCCACCACCGGGCCGCCGGGCCGTCGCCCGCCCGCCCCGATGCCGCGCACCGTCCGACGCCGTCCCCTCCGGACCCGTCAGAAGGGATGATGTCGCGTGGCTCGCAGGCTCCTGCCGACCCTCCTGTTGTCCCTCACCGCACTGCTCGGACTGCTCCCCGCCGCCCAGACCGCCCCCGCGCTCGGCGAACCCGTCACGGGTGTACCGGCGGTCGGCCGGCCCGGCGACGAGGAGCCGTACCCGACCACCGAGGAGATCGACCGGGCCCGGACCGAGGCCGAGCGCAAGGCCTCCTCGGCCGCCGCCCTGGAGGCCGCCCTCACCGCCGCCCGGGCCGAGCTGGACCGGGCCGGGCGCACCGCCGAACAGGCCGTCGAGGCCTACAACGGCGCCCAGCTCGCCCTCGCCCGGGCCCGCGCCGAGGAGGCCGCCGCCGCACAGCGCGCCGCGGCCGCCGAGACCGAGCGGGTGGCCGCCGCCGAGGACGCGGCCCGGCTCGCGGCCGAGACCTACCGGCAGGGCGCGGGCGCCGAACTGTCCGCCCTCAACGCCCTGCTCGGCGCCCACGGCCCGCGCGAGGCGGGCGAGCGCGCCGCCGCGGTCGGCCAGGTCAGCGAACGCACCCGGCAGATCCTGGACGCCGCCACCTCCACGGCCGCCGCCGCCCGCCGCGCCTCCGCCGAGGCCCGGGCCGCCACCGGGGCCGCCGGGAAGGCCGCCGCCGAGGTCGGCGCGGCCAAGGCCCGGGCCGAACAGCGGCTGGCCGCCCAGCAGAGCGAGGTGGCCGCCGCCGGGCAGCGCCGCGAGCAGCTGCTCGTCGAACTGGCCGCCGCCCGGAACACCACCGTCGAGCTGGAACGCCGGCGCCGCGAGGCCCTGGAGGCGATCGCCGCCCGCGAGGCCGAGGCCGCCGCCCGCGCCGCCGCCGAACAGGCCGCCCGGGAAGCCGAGGCCGCGGCGGCGGCAGAGGCAGCGGCGGCGGCCGCCGCTGCCAGGGCCCAGGCCCCGCCCCCCGCCCGTCCGTGGTCCGCCGAGGGCGCGGCCGCCGCCATCGCCTTCGCCAAGTCCAAGATCGGCCTGCCCTACGTCTGGGGCGGCGAGGGCCCGGGCGGCTACGACTGCTCCGGGCTGACGATGATGGCCTGGCGCGAGGGCGGCCGGCAGCTCAACCACTTCGCCGCCGACCAGTACGCCCAGAGCACCCCGATCGGCTACCGCCAGCTGCGCCCGGGCGACCTGGTCTTCTGGACCGACACCGGCCGCGCCGCCGACATCTACCACGTCGGGCTCTACATCGGCGACGACCAGATGATCGAGGCCCCGCGGGCCGGCATGCCGGTCAAGCAGGCCAGCCTCTGGATCATGGGCACCCCGAACTTCTACGCCCGCCCCTGACCCCCGGGCCGGCGAGCGGCGGTCAGCACCTCGACGGGGGCGGTCGGCACCACCCCCTCGGCGGCGGCCACGAGGCCGGGGTCGAGGGTGACCAGGGCGTCCGCCTGGAGCCGGGTCAGCGCGAGGTACTCGGCGTCCAGGGTGTCCGGCAGGCCGAGCCGCTCGGCGATCCGCCAGGCGGTGGCCTGCAGGACGCGGTCGCCGAGCAGCCGGATCCGCAGCGCCCGCACCGCGTCGAGCGCGCGTTCGGCGTCCCGCTCGGCCAACTCGCCGCGCCGGACGGCCCCGTAGAGGAGCGACAGCAGCTGCGAGCGCAGCAGGGTCGGGGCCGGCAGCTGGTGCCCAGCGGGGGCCGCGGCCCCGTCCCGGACCAGGTGGAGGGCCACCTCCGGAGTGATCACGTACGTGGCCATGGCGGTGGCGGCCTCCTCGGGGCGCGGGGATCGCCGACCAGTCAACTCCGGCGGGCGCCGCCCGTGGTGGACGCCACGAGGACCGCCGTGAAGGCCGTCACGAAGGCCGCCGCTCCGGCGGGCTACCGGTCGGCCAGGTCGGCCAGGGCCTGGCGGCTGTCGCGCAGCCGCACGACGGTCCAGCCCCAGGCGGCGGCGAACGGGATCGACACGAGGAACACGGCGAGCGCGCCACCGATCCGGCCGATCATCTCGGAGTCGCAGGCCTCCGCCATGTGGAAGCCGGTCGGCTCGTAGAAGGCCGGTGTACCGCAGATCCCCGCGGCCGGGAGGAAGACCAGCCACAGCGCCCAGAGCCAGCCGGCCACGGTCAGCCCGCCGACCAGCTTCGCCGCCAGCGACCAGCTCTCGTAGTCCTTCAGCCGGCGGACGTACTGGTCCTCCATGGTTCCCCCCGAAAACGGATCGTTTGTGCCTGAACCGGCACGAGGATGCCAGGTCGGGCCGCCGGGGCGCCACTGTCGGCGGGTCGCGCTAGCGTGGCCGCCGGACCGGCACTGAGGAGGCGTCATGCGGCTGCGGGATGTTCGGGCGGGGGACGTCGAGGCGTACGTCCGGATGCGGTGCGACCCGGTGATGATGGCCGAGCTGGGCGGGCCGCTGCCCCGGGAGAAGGTGGAGGCGCGGCTGCGCAAGGACCTGGCCGAGGTGGCCGCGGACGGCGCCTGGATCAGGATGATCGTGCCGGACGGCGCCGGGGGCGACGAGGCCGCGGGCGTCGTCACGCTCTGGTCGGACGAGGAGGACGGCGTGCCGGTCTCCGAGATCGGCTGGATGGTGCTGCCCGAGTACCAGGGCCGCGGCCTCGCCAAGGCGGCCGTCCGCCTGGTGCTGGACGCCGCCGCCGAGGACGGCCGCTGGGGCGAGGTGCACGCCAACCCGGGGACGTCCAACGGGCCGTCCAACGGGATCTGCCGGGCGCTCGGCTTCCGGCTGCTCGGCGAGCGGGACCTGGACTTCGCGGACCGCGTCCTGCGGACCAACCACTGGGTGGTGGTGCCGGGCGAGCACACCGGGTCGCGCACGGAATAAATCGGATGCCGCCCCCGAAAGGCCGCCGTACGGTGGCCCCATGGGCAACAGCAACGATCACGCGGCCGTCGACACCGTGAGCGGGCTCCAGGTCCGGGCCGTCTCGGTGGACGAGGTCGCGGAGTGGAACCGGGCGCTCAACTTCGGCTTCCTGCGCCCCGAGGTGGCCGTCGCGGAGGACCTGCGCCGCCGCTACTGGGAGCCCGGCCGGATGCTGGCCGGCTTCGACGGCGAGCGCCAGATCGCCACCTTCCGCAGCTTCGACACCGAACTGACCGTCCCGGGCGGGGCCGTCGTGCCGGCCGACGCCATCACCAACGTCGCGGTCACCGCCACCCACCGCCGCCGCGGCCTGCTCAGCGCGATGATGCGGCGGGACCTCGCGGCCGCCGCCGAGCGCGGCAGCGCGGTCGCGATCCTGGCCGCCGCCGAGTACAACATCTACGGCCGCTTCGGCTTCGGCCCGGCCACCCAGGGCGCCGGCTGGAACATCGAGCTGCGCCGCACCCGCGGTCTGCGCGAGGGCCTGCCGGGCGTCCCCGGCGGCCGGACCGACTTCGTGACCATGGCGGAGCTGCGCGAGCTGGGAGCAGACCTGCACGAGCGCTGGCGGCGCACCCAGCCGGGGGCGATCGAGCGCGACACGCTCTGGTGGGAGCGCACCTCCGGTGAGGTGCGGGCGCCGGGCGACGAGTTCAAGGAGCCCTTCGCCGCCGTCCACCGGGACGCCGCGGGCGAGGTCACCGGCCTGGTGCTCTACCGGATCGCCAACAAGTGGGACGGCGCCTACCCCGACTGCAAGCTCACCGTGAGCGAGTTCATCGCCCTCGACCTGCCCACCGCCGTCGAGCTGTGGCGCCTGGTGCTGTCGGTCGACTGGGTGTCCCGGGTCGAGGTGCCCAAGCTCGCCCCGGACGACCCGCTGCCGCTGCTGCTCCAGGACCCGCGCGCGGCCACCCCGCACGAGGACAACGGGGACCTCGTGTGGCTGCGGGTGCTGGACGTCGAGGCCGCGTTCGGCGCCCGGAGCTACGGCGCCCCCGGCCGGGTGGTGCTGGAGGTCGACGACAGGCTCGGCTACGCCTCCGGCCGTTGGGCGCTGGAGACGGCCGAGGACGGCACCGGCCGCTGCGTCCGGACCACGGACGACGCCGACCTCGCGCTCGGCGCCTCGGAGTTGGGCTCGCTCTACCTGGGCGCGGAGACGGCGTCGAGGCTGGCCGCGGCCGCCCTGCTCACCGAACTGCGCCCGGGCGCGGCCGCCGCCGCCGACCTGCTGCTGCGCACCCCGCTGCGGGCCTGGACGCCGACCGAGTTCTGATCCCGCGCACACGCCGGAGGCCGACCCGTTCGCGGGCCGGCCCTCCGGCATGGCGGCGGACGCAACAGCCGCGCGGGGCTCAGGAGATGGTGTAGACCTGCTTGCTGCTCGCCCGGTAGGAGTCGAGCAGCACGGCGCGCCACGAGCTGACGCGCAGTTCCAGCTTCTCGCCCTTGTTCAAGGTCCCGGAGACCTTCACGTCGGCGACGTGCGGCGACTTCTTGCAGTCCGCCTCGTTGGACTGCTTCCAGCTCTGGCTGGCGCCTCCGTACTCGAGCCACGTGGTGACCCTGGTGGGGCCGTCGCAGGTCGCGTCGGCGGTTCCCGTGAAGGAGTATCCGCCCTCGCCGTTCCAGGACAGCGTGCCCTTGACCGCGCCCATGCCTTCGGCGTTCTGCACCCAGAGGTCGACGGCGGTGGAGCCCGGTGCCACCGAGTTCGGGGCCGCCACCGCGTGGGGCGCGGCCAGGGCCGTCGTGCAGGCGGCGAGCAACACCACGGGAGCCATACGGGACTTGAGAGTCGAGGCCAGGGAACGCATGTGAACTGATCTCCTTGTCTTCCTGTCGGATTTACATGTTCACGCTAGATCGCTGCGGTGGGCGTTTCCATCCCTCGAACGGGTGAATGATCTTCGGCCACATCGAATCCCGGGCCGTCTCGATCCGGCGAGGGAGGGGCGATTGACGATGAGTCAGGACATGGAGGGCGGGCCCCCGAACGCATCCGGCCGGGCACTCCCGGTGGGGGAGTGCCCGGCCGGAGCGTTCCGTCCGTGGCCGGGGCGGGTGCTACTTGACCGCCGCCTTGCCGATGGTGGGCAGGATGAAGTCCTGGATCAGGCCCTTGGCGTCGCGGACGATCGGCCGGAAGACCCGGTAGCGGGACAGGTTGATCATCCGCGCCGCGAGCGGCGTCGAGCGCCGGACGAACTCCCTGGTCCGCTCGGTGTCCGGGGTGCGGTCGAAGACCCAGTACAGCACCACGATCATCAGGTAGAGCCAGAGCACGTCCGGCAGCAGCTCGACCAGTTCGGCGTCCAGCTTGGGCGCCAGCTCCGAGCCCTGGAGGACGTCGCGGAACAGCTCGACCGCCGTCGCCCGGGCCGGGTGGGACTCGTTGGAGAACGGGCTCAGCGAGCTGGTCGGGTCGGCGGCGGTGCGGAAGAACTGCGCGGAGAACTCGTGGTACGGCGCGGCCGTGTCGAGCCAGGAGTCCAGCGCGATCCGCAGCCGCTCGGAGAAGTCCCGGGTGTGGGCCATCCGGCGCCTGGCGTCGGCCGCGTGCTCGTAGGTCATCCGGTCGTAGAACCCCTGGATCAGGAATTCCTTCGCCGAGAAGTAGTAGTAGGCGTTGCCCACCGAGACGCCGGCCTCGGTGGCGATGGCGCGCATGGTGGTCTTCTCGTAGCCCCGTTCCTGGAACAGCCGCATGGCCGTCTCCAGGATCAGGGCACGGGTCGCCTCACTCTTGTCGGTCTTCGGCTGGGCCCGGCCGCCGGGCAGGGGCCCGCCCTCCGGTGCGGGGCCGCCCTCCGGTCCGGGCACGGCCGGAGCCCCGGCCGTGCCGTTCCCGCCGTCCGTTCGGTTCGTCGCTGCCAGGTCGTCCACGAGGACGAGCCTAGCCGGAGACGACGTTCCATCCGGTGTCGGTGTTCGTGGCACCGGATGCCCCCTCCGCACCCGGTACCACGATGACCCCCTGAATTTCGAACGCGTTCAAAAGCTGAGTGGAACTGTAGACGCTTCGGTTGAACATGTTCAACTCCATCTCTGTGGGAGGCTGGTCACATGATCAGTTCAGGACAGATCGTCATTCGGCGCGGCGGAGTGCGGGACGCCGAGGCCGTCGCCGAGCTGCACGCCCACAGCTGGCGCACCACCTACCGGGGGATCGTCCCGGCGGAGGGGCTGGGCGACGGGATGGCGGCCCAGCGGCGCGAGCTGTGGGAACTGCGCCTGGACGCCGACTACGGGGAGCCGGAGAACACGCCCGAGCTCCTGATCGCCGAACGGGCCGGTGCGGTGGTCGGGTTCATCTACCTCGTCCCGCAGCCGGACGGCGGGGTGCTGATCGACAACCTGCACGTGCGCCCCGGCCTGAACGGTGGCGGCATCGGCCGCGAGCTGCTGACCGCGGGCCGCGCCCATGTCGCCGAGCGGCACCCCGGGGCCGCACTCTCCCTGGAGGTGCTGCGGGACAACACCCGCGCGATCGCCTTCTACGAGCGCGAGGGTGCTGAGCGGGTCCGGGCGCAGGAGGGGGAGTTCCCCGGCGGATTCCTGCTGCCCGAGTACGTGTACGCCTGGCCGGCCGAGCGCGTGGCGACCGGGGCCGACCGGCCGGAGCCGGCGGACCGGTAGGAACGGACCGATGGGAACGGATCAGTAGGAACGGATCGGTGGACGTGGAAGCGGCGCCGGAGCGGCCCGGTCAGTCGAAGTCGTAGACCGTCACCGGGACGCCCCGGTCCGTCAGCCGGGCGGTGACCAGCGGCTCGACCCGCTCCCAGCGCCCGCCCGCCAGACCGCAGCCGATCCGCGGCATGTGGACGGAGGCGCCGAGCCGGAGCGCGTGCCCGCCCAGCGCGTCCAGCCCGGTGTCGATCGCCTCGTACCGCACGGGCACCCCGGTGGAGCGCCCCGTCCGGATGCCGCGCTGGCCGACCAGGTTGGCCACCCAGACGTGCGGATCGACCTGCACCAGCTGGACGGCGCCGAGCCCGAAGTCGTTCGTCGCCCGCTCCCGGTGCCAGCGCCGGTACGCCGCCTCCGGCTCGGGCCAGCGTCTGGAGAGCGCGAGCACGAAGCCCTTGCCCCAGCCGCCGAGGTCGTTGCAGACGTGCGCGATCACCTTCACGCCCTTGCCGTGCGGCGTGGTGGCATCGCCTCGGACGTAGGTGATTTCCTCCATGCCTCGACGTTAGAGGGAGGCACTGACAATCCGCTCGGAATTATCCGCCGCAGCCGAACCCGCCGAGGCCGCCGTACCCGCCGCACCGTCCGAGCCGGGGCCCGAGGCGCCGCCGGTCGTCGCCGTCCCCGGCGTCGCCAGGTGCCGCCGCCCCGCCAGCGCGATCAGCAGCGCGAGCCCGGCGGCCGCGGCGGGCAGGGCGTAGCCGGTGCCCGGAGCGGCCCGCTCGGCGACCGCCCCGGCGAGCGCCGCCCCCGCCGAGATGCCGACCACGATGCCGGACACCGCCATCGCCATCCCCTCGTTGAACTGCCGCCGCGGCAGCAGCTCCTGGACCAGCGTCATTCCCGTCACCATGGTCGGCGCGGTGGCGGTGCCGGCCGCGAACAGCGCCACGCCGAGCAGTCCGAGACCGGCCCCGCCCAGTCCGGCGGCGAGCGGCAGCAGCAGCACCGCGACCATCGCCGTGGCGCCGAGCAGGAAGCGCTGGCCCGGCGCCCGACGCGGGGCCAGCAGTCCGAACAGCAGCCCCGCCAGGCAGGAGCCGGCCGCGACCAGGGCCAGCAGCAGGCCGGCCGACGCCTTGTGGCCGAGCGCGTCGGCGTACGCCACGGTGGTGATCTCGGTCGCGCCGAAGACCATGCCGGTCGCCAGGAAGGTCAGCACCAGCACCCGCAGCCCGGGCACCCGCAGCGGGGAGCCGGCCGAGTCGGCCGAGCCGACAGAGCCGGCCGAGACGGGCGGCGGCAGCGGCGGTTCGGTGCGCCGCTGGGCGGCGAACAGCAGGGCGCCGGCGGTGCCGAGGGCGCCGGCGGTGACCAGTCCGGCCTCCGGGGCGAACGTGGTGCAGAGCACCATCGCGAGCACCGGTCCGGCCATGAAGCAGAGTTCGTCCAGCGCCTGCTCGAAGGAGTTGGCCAGGTGCCGGGCGGCCGGGTCGTCCCGGTGCAGGTGCGCCCAGCGGGAGCGGGCCATGCCGCCGAGGTTGGGTGCCGCCGCCCAGGCCGCGGAGCAGAGGAGGAGCGTCCAGTCGGGTGCGCCGAGCCGGACGCAGAGCAGCAGGCCGGTCAGCGGAACGGCGTTGTACAGCGCGGCCGGTACCGTCACCCGCGCCTGCCCGTACCGGTCCACCAGCCGTCCGATCAGCGGCATCCCGATCGCGCCGGTGACCAGCCCGGTCGCCGAGACCGCCCCGGCCAGCCCGTACGAGCCGCGCCGTTCGGAGAGCAGCACCACCAGTGCGACGCCGTTCATCGACAGCGCCAGCCGGCCGAGCAGTCCGGTCAGGGTGAAGGCGACGGCACCGGGGGCCGCGAACAGCCGCCGGTAGGAGGTGAGGAGGGCGCGCGAGGGCATCGGGCTCCTGTGAGCAGGTGGGAAGGGGGTGCCCCCAGCCTGGTGCCGGCGGCGGGCGGCCGTCCAACACCTGTTTCGCCGCACTCACAACACCCTGTTGTTAATCTGCCGCCCATGCCCCGTGACCTGCACCCCCGTCTGCTCCGCGGCTTCGTCGCGACCGCCGAGACCCTGCACTTCGGCCGGGCCGCCGAGCGGCTGCACACCGCCCAGCAGGCGCTCAGCCGGGACGTCCGGACCCTGGAGGGGCTGCTCGGCGACGCGCTGTTCACCCGAACCACCCGCAGCGTCGAACTCACCCCGGCCGGGCGGCGGTTGCTGCCCCGGGCGCGCCGGTTCCTCGCCCTGCACGACGAGATCCTCGCCGAGGCGGCGACCGGGGCCGGGGCCGCCGCCCGGCCGCTGCTGCTCGACCTCAACAGCGACGTCAACGGCCCGGACCTCGCCGCCGACCGGGTGCTCGAACGGGCCCGCGCCGCCTGGCCGGAGGGCGAACTGCTGGCCCGCTTCCACGGCGGGCTGGCCGCGGCCGCCGCCGAGCTCCTGGCCCACCGGCTGGACGCCTCCTTCGGGCGCTTCGCCGGACTGCCCGCCCCGGTGCGCGGTCAACTCGTCCAGCTGCCGGTGCGGTTGGAGCGGGTTTCGGTGATGATGGCGGACACCCATCCGCTGGCCGACCGCGCCGCGCTGCGCCTGTCGGACCTGGTCGGGCACCCCGTCGACGTCTGCGTGGGCAATCCGGCCACCACCGAGTGGGCCGACCTCGGCACCCGGCTGCTGCGCGAGCACGGCCTGACGGCGGCCGCGCCGTACGCGCCGCCGGTCGGCGTGGACGAGACCGCCCGCTACCTGGTCCGGCACGGCGATCCGATGCTGACCACGGTCGGCGGTCCGCGGATGCCGGGGACGGTGAACGTGCCGCTGGTGGAGCCGGTGCCGCTGACCCTGGTCAGCCTGGTGCACCGGCCCGGCGAGCGTCACCCGGGGCTGCGGGCGCTGGCCGCGGCGGCGGACGAGCTCGGCGCGGCCGAGGGCTGGCTGCGCCGCCCGCCGGGCAGCTGGCTCCCCGCGGCGGACGCGGCGCTGCTGCCCCCGGGGTAGGCGAAAACCGCCCCTGCCCCCGGGGGGAGGGGCAGGGACGGCGCTCAGGGGGCGGCCCGCGACGGGGCGAGGCCGGCCGCGACGGGGGCGACCCGCGACGGGGACGGCCGGCTCAGGCCGCCTTGACGGCGGAGATCTCGAAGCTGAGCTTGACCTTCTCGCCGATCAGCACGCCACCGGTCTCCAGCGCGGCGTTGTAGGTCAGGCCGAACTCGGTGCGGTCGAGGACGGCCTTGCCCTCGAAGCCGACCCGGTCGGCGCCGTACGCGTCGGTGGCGCTGCCGGTGTACTCCAGGTCGAGCACGACCGGGCGGGTGGTGCCCTTGATGGTGAGGTCGCCGGTCATCCGGTACGAGTCGCCGCCGACCAGCTGGGCGGAGGTGCTGCGGAAGCGGATCTCCGGGTGGGCGTCGGCGGCGAAGAAGTCGCCGGTGCGCAGGTGCTCGTCGCGCTGGGCCTGGTTGGTGTCGACGCTCGCGACCTTGATCACCAGCTCGGCCGTGGAGTTGCCCGGGTGGGTCCCGTCCAGGTGCAGCGCGCCGTCGTACTCGGTGAAGCGGCCCTTGACGTTGGTGACCATGGCGTGGCGGACCGAGAAGCCGATCTCGCTGTGCGTGGTGTCGATCGTCCAGTCGCCGGTCAGGTGGGCGAGGTCCGGGCCGGACGGGGTCCGGACGGCGGCCGCGGCGGGGGCGGTGACGGTCTTGGTGCGGTTGAACAGGCCCATGGCTTCCTCCTTGGTTCGAAGCCAGTTGTTTAGGCTTCAACTTGTTGGCTCCAGCGTAGGACAACTTCGTTCAACTTTCAACCATGACGTCCGGGCTTCCCCCGAACGGCTCAGCGGACCGGTCCTGTCGGCCCTCCCGGTTAGGCTGCGAAGGACGGTTCCCACCCCGCCCGGAAGGCCCCCGATGTTCGTCCTGCACGCGCTCTGGCGGGCGGACGGGCGGCTGGCGCTCTGGGCCGAGGACGCCCGCGCCCACCCCGGCGCCCCCGAGCCGCACCCCGACCGGCCCGCCCCGCGCGCCCACCCCTACGCCTGCCCGGCCGGCGAGCTGGCCGCCGTGCTCGGCGGCATCGGCCCGGGCCTCGGCTGGCTCGCCGGCCAGGCCCCCGAGCGCTGGGCCACCCTGCTGCTGCCCACCGTCGGCACCGCCCCCGCGCCCTCGCCCGACCTGCCGGTCACCCCGCCGCGCGGCGGTGCCGTGCTCACCCCCTGGCGGGTCCCGGCCCTGCTCTTCGACGCCGGGGCCGCCGCCCAGCTGCTCGGCGAGGTCTTCGACCCGGTCTGGGCCGTCACCGGCACCGACCTGCCCGGCGCCGGACGGGTCGAGGTGGTCCACGGCCCCTCGCTGCGCTGGCTCACCGGGGTGCACGACCTCGCCTGGCGGACGGTCGGCCGGGGCCGGGTGCTGCCGCTGCCCGTGACCGCCGCCGACGGCCGGCCGCGGGCCCGGTGGCGGCCCGACCCCACCCCGGCCGGGCGCCGCGAGGCCGCCGCCCTGGCCGCCGGCTGCCCGCCCGTCCTGCTGGGGGAGTGGCCGCACGGGCCCGGCAGCGGCGAGGCGCTGCTGGGCGCCGCCCTGGGCGCACTGGTGGACGCCGAGGCCCGCGCCGCACTGGCGGACACCCCCTTCCCCGCGCCGGGGGAGGCCGTCGCCGAGCGCTGGCTGCACGCCCTCGCCACCCCCGGCGGCGCGATCGACGGCGCCCCGGCCGGGGAGGTCGCCGAACTTCGCCGCCGGCTCGGCGCCTGGTACGCCGCCGCCGAGCCCGTCGACCCGGCGCTGCGGCTCTGCTTCCGCCTGGTCGAGCCGCTCGGCCCCGACGCGGACGACCCCGAGGGCCGCCCCTCCGACGACGCCTGGCGGCTGGAGTTCCTGCTCCAGGCCGTGGACGAGCCCTCCCTGCTGGTCCGCGCCGCCGACCTGCACGAGGGCGGCGCCGCCCACGCCGCGCTCGCCCGCAAGGCCGCCGACCCGGTCGACGTCCTGGTCGCCGAACTCGCCCGCGCCGCCCACCGCTGGCCCGCCCTGGACGGGCTGCGCCACCGCTCCCGCCCGTCCGCCCTGCCGCTCGACCGGGCCGGTGCGCTGGACTTCCTGCGCACCGCCGCGCCCGCCCTCGCCGAGGGCGGCTTCGGGGTGCTGCTGCCCGCCTGGTGGCGCCGCCGCCCCCGGCTCGGGCTCGCCCTGCGCGCCACCACCCCGCCCGCGCCCGGCACCCTCGCGGTCATCAGCCAGGTGGACCGGGACGCCGTGGTCGCCTTCCGGTGGCAGGCCGCGCTCGGCCCGGAGGGGGAGCCGCTCACCGAGCGCGAACTGGCGGAACTCGCCGCCGCCAAGCAGGGGTTGGTCCGGGTGCGCGGCACCTGGCTGGAGGCCGACCCGGCCCAGATCGCCGCCGCCCTCGCCTTCCTCGCCGACCGGCGCGACGGCGTGCTCGCCGCCACCGAACTGCTCCGGCTCGCCCTCGACCCGGACGCGACGGTCGCCGGGCTGCCGGTCACCTCGGTGCGCGCGGACGGCCCGCTCGGCGACCTGCTCGCCGGGCGGGGCACCGGCGCGGTGGCGCCGGAGCTGCCGCCGGACTTCCGGGCCGAGCTGCGCCCGTACCAGGAGCGCGGGCTGGCCTGGCTGCGGACCATGTCCGGGCTCGGCCTCGGCGCCGTGCTGGCGGACGACATGGGCCTCGGCAAGACCGTCCAGACGCTCGCCCTGCTGGCTGCGGAGAAGGCCTCCGAGAAGGTCCCCGGGAAGGCTTCCGAGCGGGCCTCAGGGAAGGCCTCCGAACGGCCCGGTGCCGCCGCCGGCCCGACCCTGCTGGTCTGCCCGATGTCCCTGGTCGGCAACTGGCAGCGCGAGGCCGAGCGCTTCGCCCCCGGCCTGCGGCGGTACGTCCACCACGGGGCCGGCCGCCTCGGCGCGGAGCAACTCGCCGAAGCCGTACGGGGCGTGGACCTGGTCATCACCACCTACGGGCTGGTCCAGCGCGACCTCGCCGCCCTGCGCGCGATCCGCTGGCGCCGGGTGGTCGCCGACGAGGCCCAGCACATCAAGAACACCGGCACCGCGCAGTCCCGGGCGATCCGGTCGCTGCCCGTCACCCGGCACCGGATCGCCCTCACCGGCACCCCGGTGGAGAACCGGCTCGCCGAACTGCACGCCGTCCTGGACTTCGCCAACCCCGGCCTGCTCGGCCCGGCCGAGCGCTTCAAGGAGCGCTACGCGATCCCGGTCGAGCTGCACCGCAACCCCGAGCGCACCGCCGAACTCCTGCGCCGCACCGCCCCGTTCGTGCTGCGCCGGGTCAAGTCCGACCCGGCGGTGGCGGCCGAGCTGCCCGCCAAGCAGGAGATGACCGTCTGGTGCAACCTCACCGCCGAGCAGGCCGGCCTCTACCAGGCCGTGGTCGCCGACCTGCTGCGGAGGGTCGAGGGCATCCGGGGCGTGGAGCGGCGCGGCACGGTGCTGGCCTCGATCGGCAAGCTCAAGCAGGTCTGCAACCACCCGGCCCAACTGCTGCACGACGGCTCGGCGGTGGCCGGGCGTTCGGGCAAGGTCGCCCGGCTGGCCGAACTGCTGGAGGAGGCGCTGGCCGAGGGCGACCGGACGCTGGTCTTCACCCAGTACGCCGAGTTCGGCGCGATGCTCCGCCCGTACCTGGAGCGCCGGCTCGGCGAGGAGGTGCTCTACCTGCACGGCGGCCTGGCCCGGGCGCGCCGCGAGGAGCTGGTCGACCGCTTCCAGTCCCCGGACGGGCCGCGGGTGTTCCTGCTCTCGCTGCGGGCCGGCGGCACCGGCCTCAACCTGACCGCCGCCAACCAGGTGATCCACCTGGACCGCTGGTGGAACCCGGCGGTCGAGGAGCAGGCCACCGACCGCGCCTTCCGGATCGGCCAGCGCCGGGACGTCCAGGTCCGCCGACTGGTCTGCGTCGGCACCGTCGAGGAGCGGATCGACGAACTCCTCACCGCCAAACGCTCGTTGGCCGAGGCGGTGGTGGGGGAGGGGGAGCGCTGGCTCACCGACCTGCCGGTCGACGCACTGCGCGAACTGGTCGCCCTCACCCGGGAGGACGCCGTGGCCGAGGAGGACGTGTGACCGGCCCTGGAACCGAGGAGGACGCGTGACCGACGAACCGAGACCGCCCGTGGTCAACGTCGCCGCCTACTGGCGCGGCGACTTCACCCTGAGCCCCGCCCCGGCGGAGGAGGAGGACGGCCCGGACGAGCCCTCGCTGCGCCGCCTCGGCCGCTCCGGCATCACCGCGTACGGCCGCGACCTCTCCGCCGTGCTGGCCCCCGCCTACGAGGCCTTCCGGAGCTGAGCGCGACGACTACCGTGCGGTAGCGTCGCGCGGGTGACCGACACCCACGAGACCGGGCCGGCCGGTGAAGCCGGGCAGACCAGCGCGACCGGGCCGACCGACCCCCGGCTGGCCGACTTCGAGCGGCACCGGCGGACGGTCTTCGGCATCGCCTACCGGATGCTCGGCAGCGTCGCCGACGCCGAGGACCTGGTCCAGGACACCTGGCTGCGCTGGAGCGGCGTCACCGGCCCGGTCGCCAGTCCCGGCGGTTTCCTGGCCCGTACGGTCACCAACCTCGCCCTCAACAAGCTGGACTCGGCCGCCGTCCGCCGCGAGTCCTACGTCGGCCCCTGGCTGCCCGAGCCGCTGGTCGCCGAGCCGGACGCGACCGACGGCGTCGAGCGGGCCGAGACCGTCTCGGTCGCCCTGCTGGTGGTGCTGGAGAGCCTGTCCCCGCTGGAGCGGGCGGTGTTCGTGCTCAAGGAGGCCTTCGGTTTCTCCTACCAGGAGATCGCCGAGGCCCTGGACCGCACCGAGGCCGCCTGCCGCCAGGTCGGCAGCCGGGCCCGGGCGCACGTGCGCGCCCGCCGGCCGCGCTACGACGCCCCGCCCGAGCTGCGCCGCCGCGCCACCGACGAGTTCCTGTCGGCCTGCGTCGGCGGCGACCTCAACCGGATGCTGGAACTGCTCGCCCCCGACGTCACCAGTTGGACGGACGGCGGCGGGGTGATCAGCGCCGCGCTGCGGCCGGTCACCGGCGCCGACAACGTCGCCCGCTTCGTCCTCGGGGTGCTCCGCCGGCTGGGCGAGGGGGCCGGTGTCCGTCCGGTGCTGGTCAACGGCGTGCCCGGCGTGCTGGTCACCGTGGACGGCGCGGTCGACTCCGTCACGGTCTTCGAGTTCGCCGAGCAGCCCGACGGCGCCGTGCGGATCTCCGAGATCCGGGCGGTCCGCAACCCGCACAAGCTGGCCCACCTGGCCGGCCCGGCCCCCGTCCCCGTCCCCGGCGCCGACGGCAGCGCCGACGGCTCCGGCCCGGCTTGACCCTCGACCAGGTCGAGCCCGCAGAGTCACCGGCATGGAGAGCGAGCTGCACAGCATCGGCGAACTGGCCCGCGCCAGCGGCCTGGGCGTCGGCACCCTGCGCTACTACGACGGCGCCGAGGTGCTCACCCCCGCCTGGGTGGACCCGCAGACCGGCTACCGCTGGTACCGGCCCGGCCAGCTCGCCGACGCCCGGCTGCTGGCCCGGCTGCGCCGGGTCGGCCTGCCGCTGGCCGGCATCCGCGCCGTGCTCGGCGCCGCGCCCGGCAGCGGCGAGGCCCGGCAGGTGCTCGACGCACACCTGCGCCGGCTGGAGGACGGCCTCGCCGACGCCCGCCGCGAGCTCTCCCTGATCCACGCGATGATCGACCAGAGGGAGCAGCCGATGACCACCACCCCCGCCGGACTCCGGCTCACCGTCCCGGCCGAGGAGCTCGCGGCCGCCCTGGACGCGGTCCGCTTCGCGGTCTGCGGGCGCCCGGAGCTGCCCTCGCTCGCCGGCGTGCTCTTCGAACCGGACGGACCGGTGCTGCGCCTGGTCGCCACCGACCGCTACCGGATGGCCCTCGCCGAGGTGCCCGCCACCGGCGACACGCCCGAGCAGCCGGTGGCCGGCACCGTCGTCCCGACCGCGCTGGTGGACGCGCTGCGCGCACTGCTCGGCGCGGGCCCGGCCGAGGTGGCACTCACCCTCGGGGACGGACCGGTCCGGGCCGAGGTCGGGGAGCACCGCATCGAGGGCGTCGCGTTGGACGTCGACTACCCCGACCACCGGGCCGTCACCCGGCTCGAACCGGAGCACCGGATCACCCTGTCCGCCGCCGACCTGCGCGCCGCCGTCGCGACCGGCGCCACCCGTACCCTGCCCTCCGGCCCGGACGGCGCCGACTGCGAGGTCACCGTCCTGACCCTGGCCGGGGACGGAAGCCTGACGGTCGCCGACGACCCGGCCCCCGAGGGCTACCGACTGGCCGTCAACCGGGACTTCCTGCTCGACGCCCTCGACGCCGGGCGGCCTGGACAGCTGCTCCTCGAACTCGGCGGCCCGATCGCCCCGTTGGCCGTCCGCACCCCCGGGCGGGCGGGCACCTTCTCGGTCCTGATGCCCGTCCGGCTGCCCGAGTCCGCCTGACCGCCTGACCGCCTGACGGCCGCGGCCTGACCGGCTTGACCGGCCGGGCCTGACGCGGGCTCTGGAAGGATCACCGCATGAGCCCGCACCCCGATCCCCGCGCCTCCGAGGTCCACGTCCCGGCCCCCGGCGGCGGCCGGCTGTGGGCGGAGCGCCGCGGCACCGGCAGCCCGGTGGTCCTGCTGCACGGCTCCGGCATGGACTCCCGGCTGTGGGACGCCGTCGCCCCGGCGCTGTCCCGGCACCACGACGTGATCCGCTACGACGCCCGCGGCCTCGGCCGGTCCGCCGCGCCGGAGCGGGCCTTCGACGACGTCGCGGACCTGCTCGCCGTCCTGGACCACTTCGGTCTGCGCCGCGCCGCGCTGGTCGGCCTGAGCATGGGCGGGGAGACCGCGCTGGACTTCGCCCTCGCCCACCCCGACCGGGTCGCCGCGCTCGGCCTGGTCGGCGCCTCGGTCAGCGGCCACGACTGGCCGCCGTCCCCGGAGACCACCGCCTACGCCGAGGCCCGGCGCCGGGGCGACACGGCGGCGCTGGCCGAACTGGAGCTCTCCGTCTGGGCCGCCATGGGCCGCGACGCGCCGGGCGGCGAGCTGGTCGCGACGATGGTCGAGGAGAACGCGGCCCGCCGGATCGTCAGCGAGCACCACCTCGCGGGCGCGCCGGCCCGGGCGGCCGAACCGCTCCTCGGCACCGTCACCGCGCCCGCCCTGGTCGTCCACGGCGACCGCGACCACCCGGAGATCGCGGCGATCGCCCGGCGGCTCGCCGCCGACATCCCCGGCGCCCGCGGCCACCTCGTCCCGGACGCCGACCACTACCTCCCGCTGCGCACCCCCGAACGGCTCATCGAGCTCCTCCTCGCCCACCTGGCCTGACCCCCGGCCCCGGCCCGCCCACCCGGCCGGCCTCCCGGCAGGGCCCGTTTGCTGTCGCTAGCACCCTGCTTGCATTTGCAAGCAGGGTGTTGCAGGCTGTCCGCATGGCCTCACTGAACGTCGGCTCGCTGGGCGAGTACATCCGCGAGCAGCGCCGCAACGCCCAGTACTCGCTGCGGCAGCTGGCGGAGGCCGCCGGCGTGTCCAACCCGTACCTCAGCCAGATCGAGCGCGGGCTGCGCAAGCCGAGCGCGGAGATCCTCCAGCAGATCGCCAAGGCGCTGCGGATCTCGGCGGAGACGCTGTACGTCCAGGCCGGGATCCTGGAGGAGCGGCGGGGCGAGGGCCTGGAGCTGCGGGCCTCGATCCTGGCCGATCCGCTGATCAACGAGCAGCAGAAGCAGGCGCTGCTCGCGGTCTACGACGCCTTCCTCAAGGAGAACGCGTCGTCGGCTCCCAAGCCGACGGCCGACGGCCCAGCCACCCAGAACACCCACCGGGAGGACCGGTAACCATGCCCATCACCGACGAGATCAAGAAGACCCTCGGCGACCCGACCCCGCTGTACGCCCTGGCCGGCGCCGGGGACCTCGCGTACGAGAAGCTGCGCGAGGTGCCGGGCCGGGTCGAGGCGCTGGCGGCGGACCGCAAGGGTGCGCAGGAGAAGGCGACCGCCAGGCTCCAGGAGGCGCAGTCGCTGCTGACCGGGGCGCAGGCCAAGGTCACCGAGACCGTCACCACCCTGCCGACCGACCTCAAGGCCCTGCAGGAGCGGGCCCAGGGCTTCGCCCTGCAGCAGGTGGCCCGCGCGGTCGAGCTGGCGGTGAAGGCCAAGGAGACGTACGACGAGCTGGCCGAGCGCGGCAAGGTCGTGGTGGACAAGGCCCGCCCGGGCACGCCGGACGAGGCCGAGCGGCCCGAGCCGGCCGCGGAGCTGGTCGAGGCCGAGCCGGTGGCGGAGGTAGCGGAGGTCGTGGAGGTCTCGGAGGTCGACGCCGAGCCCGCCCCGAAGAAGTCCGCGCGGGCCCGCAAGGGCGCCGCCGACGCCGCGGAGTGACCCGGGGCGTGTCCGACACGCCCCCGTACCCCGTGGGGCACATCCGGTGACCACGGGACGTTGAGCCCGTCGCGGACGGTCGTCGTGCCAGGATGGGCAGCGGTCGCAGCGCCGGAGTCGAGAGCAGAGGAGATCGAAATGGTCGGAGTGTTGCAGATTCTGGCCTTTTCCTACCTGAACCCGATCTGGTGGGCGACCATCGCCATCCTCGCCTACAAGCTGTTCGCCCTGGCCGACGCGGTCACCCGCCGGGAGGACGCCTACCGGGCGGCCGACAAGAAGACCAAGGGCTTCTGGGTGGCGATCCTGGCGATCTCCTTCGGCTGGGACTTCCTGTTCGGGGTGAACTTCTTCACCGGCATCGGCACCCTGGCCGGCCTGGTCGCCTCGATCGTCTACGTGGTGGACGTCCGCCCGGCGATCCGGGCGCTGACCGGCGGCAGCGGCGGCCGGGGCGGTCGGAGCAACACCGGGCCGTACGGCCCCTGGTAGGAGCGGCAGCCGACAACGTGACGGCCCGGGCGGGGAGTTCACCCGCCCGGGCCGTCACGTTGTCCGCCCTCGTTCTTCGTCGACCGCTTCCGCGCCCGTCCGCGCGTCCCTCGGCCGGGGATCAGCCGAGGATCAGCTGCACCGGGTTGCGCTCCAGCAGCAGCACCGCGACGTCGTCGGTCAGCGCGCCGCCGTTCAGCTCCTCGACCTCGGCGATGGCGCTGTCGATCAGCCGCCCCCGGGTCAGTCCGGCGGCCTGGTGGTCGCCGATCAGGTCCGCGAGCCCGTCCTGGCCCAGCCGGCGCGATCCGGCCCCGACCCGGCCCTCGATCAGTCCGTCGGTGTAGAGCAACAGCCGCCAGCCGGCCCGCAGTTCGACCTCGTGGGCGGGCCAGGCGGACTGCCCGTCGTGGCACGGCAGCAGGCCGAGCGCGGGCCCGGCGAGGTCGGCGGGCAGGGTGATCGGCTCGTGGTCCCGGCCGAGCAGCAGCGGCGCCGGGTGCCCGGCGAGGTAGAGCCGGGCCCGCTCGCCGGTGCCGAGCGAGTCGAGGCCGCTGCCGGGGCCGCCGGGCTCGATGACCAGCATGCAGAGCGTCGCGAAGATCTCGTCGCTGCGCCGTTCGTGCTCCAGCACGTGCTGGAGGGTGGTGAGCAGGGTCTCGCCGGTGAGGCCCGCGAAGACCAGGGTGCGCCACGCTATCCGGAGCGCGACACCGAGCGCGGCCTCGTCCGGGCCGTGGCCGCAGACGTCTCCGATCACGACGTGGACGGCGCCGTCGTCGGTGCGCACGGCGTCGTAGAAGTCGCCGCCGAGCAGTGCGCGGCGGCGGCCGGGGCGGTAGCGCCGGGTGAAGGAGAGCCCGGCGCCGTCGAGCAGCGGGGTGGGCAGCAGGTGGCGCTGGAGGCGGGCGTTCTCCTGGCCGCGCAACTCGGCCTCGACCAGGCGGCGCTGGGACTCGTCGGCGCGCTTGCGCTCGACGGCGTAGCGCAGGGCGCGGGCGAGCAGCGGGCCGTCCGTCTCGTGCTTGAGCAGGAAGTCCTGGGCGCCGGCGGCGACGGCGGCCGCGCCGAGTTCGGCCCCGGCGGCGTCGGTGAGCACCACGACCGGGGTGTGCGGGGCCCGGCGGAGCAGCTCGTGCAGGCCCTCCAGCCCGTCCGAGGAGTCGGTCGGGTGCGGCAGGTCGGCGGGCGCGGCGAGGTCGAGCAGCACGCAGCCGAACTCGGGGGTGCGGGAGCGCCCGCGCCGGGCCCAGTTCACGGGCGGGGCGAGCAGTTCGGTGGCCTGGTCCAGGCCGCGGGCCCAGTGGATCTCGATCGAGGTGCCGCTGTCGGCCACCGCCGCCTTGATCAGCTGGGCGTCCGAGGCGTCGTCCTCGATGACCAGCAGCCGCAGCGGGGCGCCGTCGGCCGGTCCGTCCGCCGCCGGGCCGCCCGGGTCGGAGATGTGGGACGGGTGGGAGGCGTGCGCGGCCCGCGAGCGGGGGTGGGGTATCGGGGGAGCCGCCGAGGCCGGTCCGGTCGTGACGCGGCTTCGGGCATGACCGACGGGGGCGCCGTCATGGGCGCCCGGCAGGCCCGCGGCACCAGGTGCCCGCCCGTCTCCCGTTGCGGGCATCGGTGGTTCCTCCCTTTCCCCGACTGCGTAACGGTCGACGTCCGTCCGCAGTGCCCGCCTGGCACCGCGCGTCGGGGAACTTCTCGCGACCATAACGTGATCTCCGGGGATTTCTCTGGCCGACCGGCGCCGTTGTGGCTATTGCCACGCCGGTGGTGGTGTGGTGACTGGACTCGGACGAGCACCCGGGCTCCGTCGGGTGGCTGCCGGAAGGGCTGCCGGGCGGCTCCGGGAAAGGGGAGAGGGCGATGGTTGCGCGGATCACTCTGGTGGAGGGTGACATCACGGAACAGCCGGTGGACGTCGTGGTGAACGCCGCCAACTCGTCCCTGCTGGGCGGTGGTGGGGTGGACGGCGCGATCCACCGCAAGGGCGGACCGCAGGTCCTGGAGGAGTGCCGTCGGCTGCGCGCCTCGCACTGGGGCAAGGGGCTGCCCACCGGTCGGGCGGTGGCGACGACGGCCGGACGGCTGCCCGCCCGGTGGGTGGTGCACACCGTCGGGCCGGTGTACCGGGCGGAGGAGTACGAGGAGCGGGCGGAGCTGTTGGCCTCCTGCTATCGCGAGTCGCTGCGTGCCGCGGCGGGGCTCGGCGCGCGCACGGTGGCCTTCCCGGCGGTGTCGGCCGGGATCTACGGCTGGCCGCCGGCGGACGCGGCCCGGATCGCGCTCGGCACCGTCGCGGAGGTGCTGGACGGCGGCGACGCGGAGGCGGGCGCGGAGCTGGCGGAGGTGCGGTTCGTGCTGTTCGGGTCGGAGATGTACGGGGTGTTCGAGCGGGCCCGGCGGGAGCTGTTCGGCCGGGAGGTCTGAGGGCGGGACCATCGTGGCGTGTCGGGGCGTCAACACGCCAGAGATATTCGATAACTCGTTCGAGTGAACGTATCGAATCGCTCACCGGCTCCCGGCGCGCACCGCCCGCACGACGGCCACAGCGGCTACGGCGCGAGCGCCGACCAGGGCACCGTGACCTCGCCCTGCCGCCACCGTCCGCGAGCGTCCACCAGCGGCCAGCTGCCCGCCAGCGCCGTGCAGGCCGCCACCCAGCGCTGCCGCGCCCCGAACGCCCCGTACGGCGCGGCCGCGGCCCAGGCCCGGTCGAAGTCGGCCAGGAAGGCGTGCACGGGCCGCCCCGGCACGTTGTGGTGGATCAGCGCCTTCGGCAGCCGCTCGGCCAGGTCGGAGGGCTGGCCCAGGCCGCCCAGCCGGGCCGCGAAGGTCACCGTCCGGGGCCCCTCCGGGCCGAGCGCGACCCAGACGTGCCGCCGCCCGATCTCGTCGCAGGTGCCCTCGACCAGCAGCCCGTCCGGGGCGAGCCGCGCGCACAGCCGCTCCCACACCCCGGCGACCGCCGCCTCGTCGTACTGCCGGAGCACGTTCGCGGCCCGGATCAGCTGGGCCGGCCCGCCGCCGTCCAGCGGCACCTCGAAGCCCCCGCGCCGGAAGGTGAGCAGCGGCGGCTCGGCGTACGGCAGCGCGGCGGCGACCCGCTCCGGCTCGATCTCGATCCCGACCACCCGGACGTCCGGCCGCACCGTGCGCAGCCGTCCGGCCAGTTCGACGGCGGTCCACGGCGCGGCGCCGTAGCCGAGGTCCACCGCGACCGGTGGCCGCCCGGCGGCGCGCAGCGCGCGGCCGAGGGTGTGGGCGATCCAGCGGTCCATCCGGCGCAGCCGGTTGGTGTTGGTGGTGCCCCGGGTGACCGTCCCGACCGGGCGCCCGGTCCGTCCGCGGGCGGGCGCGGCGGGAGCGGGGTCGAAGGAGGCAGCCATGCCCAGAAGGGTAGTCGGGTCGCCGACGGCACCGTGCTGACCTGGGGCGATGGCGGCCGTTCCGGCCGGTGGGCCGGGGCGGGAATGCCGGGCGCGGTCCGTGTGGTTGGCACCCTGATGGTGATGTGTGCCCGGACGGGGCTGCGCACACCGGACAACGGGCGGCCCGGCGCGGACCGCCTCGACGGGCCGCACAGAGGAGGCTTCAGCCAGGTGATCCAGCACCCCGTCCGTTCGGTACGCCGGGCCCAGCCCGCCGCCCCCGCGCGCGGCCGGCTCCAGTCGCTCGTCCCCGGTCGCCGCCGCCCGCGCCGGATAGCCATGCTGAGCGTCCACACCTCGCCGTTGCACCAGCCCGGCACCGGGGACGCCGGCGGGATGAACGTCTACATCGTGGAGCTGGCCAAGCGCCTGGCCGACCTCAACATCGAGGTCGAGGTGTTCACCCGGTCGATCTGCTCGGACGACGCGCCGACGGTCGAGCTGGCCCCGGGCGTGCTGGTCCGCCACGTCACCGCCGGTCCGTACGAGGGCCTGGTCAAGGAGGACCTGCCGGCCCAGCTGTGCGCCTTCACCCACGGGGTGCTGCGGACGGAGGCGGGCCACCGCCCCGGCCACTACGACCTGGTGCACTCGCACTACTGGCTCTCCGGGCAGGTCGGCTGGCTGGCCGCGCAGCGCTGGGGGGTGCCGCTGGTGCACACCATGCACACCATGGCGAAGGTCAAGAACGCCGCGCTGGCCGAGGGCGACACGCCCGAGCCCGCGGCCCGGGTGATCGGCGAGACCCAGGTGGTGGAGGCGGCCGACCGGCTGATCGCCAACACCACCGAGGAGGCCGCCGAGCTGGCGCTGCACTACGCCGCCCGGCCGGACCAGCTGGCCGTCGTGCACCCCGGGGTCAACCTGGACGTCTTCCGCCCCGGCGGGCCGCGGACGCCCGCCGCCGCGCGGGCCCGGCTGGGCCTGCCGCAGGACGCCGCGGTGCTGCTGTTCGCGGGCCGGATCCAGCCGCTGAAGGCCCCGGACGTGCTGCTGCGGGCGGTCGCCGCGCTGCTGGGCCGCCGCCCGGAGCTGCGCGAGCGCCTGGTGGTGCCGGTGGTCGGCGGGCCGTCCGGCACCGGGCTGGCCCGGCCGGAGAGCCTGCACAAGCTCGCCGCCCAGCTGGGCATCGGCGACGTGGTCCGGTTCCACCCGCCGGTCGGCCAGCCGGACCTCGCCGACTGGTACCGCGCGGCGTCGGCGCTGGTGATGCCCTCGTACAGCGAGTCCTTCGGGCTGGTCGCGCTGGAGGCGCAGGCCTGCGGCACCCCGGTGGTGGCGGCCTCGGTCGGCGGCCTGCCGGTCGCGGTGCGGGACGGCGAGACCGGCACCCTGGTGCAGGGCCACGACCCGCTGGACTGGTCGTACGCGCTGGAGCCGTACGTCACCGACCGGGGCCTCGCGGCCCGGCGCGGCGAGGCGGCGGCCCGGCACGCGTCCCGCTTCGGCTGGGACACGGCCGCGGCGACCACCGCCGAGGTGTACGCCGGGAGCATGGCCCGCCCGGCCGGGCGGCTGGCCGGGGTCCGTCGCCGACCGGCCTGAGCGGAGGCCCGGGCGGAAGCCCCGGGGTCGAGCGGCCTGGGGCTGCGCCCGCCCGGTACCGACGAGTAACGTCACCCCCATGGCAATCCGCACCAAGGACGAGGCCCTGACCCTCCTGCGCGCCGCCCTGGACGACGCCGGGGTGGCCTGGGAGCCGGCCGCCACCGACCCGTACACGCTGGTGGCGGCCCTCCCGGGCACCCGCAAGCTGAGCACCACCTGCGCCCTGCGGGTCGGCGACCACACCCTGTCGGTGAACGCCTTCGTGATCCGCCGTCCGGACGAGAACCACGAGGCCGTCTACCGCTGGCTGCTGGAGCGCAACACCCGGCTGTACGGCGTCGGGTACGCGATCGACGCGCTCGGCGACGTCTACCTGGCCGGCCGGCTGCCGTTGGAGGCGCTCACCCCGCAGGTCGTGGACCGGCTGCTCGGCACGGTGCTGGAGAACGCGGACGAGCCGTTCAACACCCTGCTGGAGCTGGGCTTCGCCACCGCGATCCGGCGCGAGTGGGAGTGGCGGACCAAGCGCGGGGAGTCCACCCGCAACCTGGCCGCCTTCGCCCACCTGGCCGCCCCGCGGGACGCCTCGGCCGAGGCCCCGGACACGCCGGACACCCCGGCCGCCGGCTGACCCGCGGGCCGGTCAGGCGCCCGCCGGGGCCTTCCCGGCCGGCTCCGCCGCGGGCTCCGCGGCCGCGGGCGCCGTGGCCGTGCGCGCCGGAGCCCCCACCGCGGGCGCCGGGACCTCCGTGGCCACGGGCCGACGGCGCCCGGCCGCGCCGGTCCGGCGGGCCAGCACCACGTACCCGAGCGCGGTGACCGTCCCGACCGCCCCGCAGGCCGTCCAGAGCACCGCCGGCCCCGCGTGCTGGAGCAGCAGCCCGCCGCCCGCCGGGCCGAGGAACGAGGCGAGCGACCAGGAGAGGCTGTGCACGCCCTGGTAGCGGCCGCGCCCGTGGGTCGGCGCCAGCTCGGCGACCAGGCCCATCATCACCGGCGTGTTGAGGATCTCGCCGACCGTCCAGACGGCCACCGAGAGCGCGAACAGCCAGGCCGAGGACCCGGCCAGCGCGGCCAGCCCGAAGCCCCAGCCGGTGAGCAGACAGCTGGTGATCAGCAGCCCGGTCCGTGAGCGGCCCTCCATCCAGCGGGTCAGCGGGATCTGCAGGACCACGATCAGCAGCCCGTTCAGGCCGATGACCAGGCCGTACTCGGTGGAGGTGATGCCGGAGGCGCCCATGTCCACGGCCAGCGTGGTGCTGCCCTGCTGGAAGACCAGCGCGAGCAGCAGGGTGAGCCCGACCAGCGCCATGAACGGGGCGTCCCGGAACACCGAGAGCAGGCTGACCGGCGGTTCGGCGGAGCCGTCCGCCCGGCCGGGCGCGGCCTGCGGCCTGGTCTCCGGGATCCGGATGAAGATCACCACCGCGCAGACCAGGGTGGAGAACGCGTCCAGCAGGAAGAGCGTGAGGTAGCCGTGGGTGGCGATCAGGCCCGCCACGGCCGCGGAGAGGCCGAAGCCGATGTTGATCGCCCAGTAGTTCAGCGAGTACGCGCGGACCCGGTCCTCGGCCGGCACCAGGTCGGCGATGATCGCCGAGGTGGGCGGCCGGGTGGCGTTGTTGCACAGGCCCACCAGGAAGGCCACCACGGCGATCGCCACCTGGCCGTCCGCGAAGCCGAGCACGGCGGTGAACAGCGCGGTGCCGAGCTGGGCGGCGAGCAGGGTGGGCCGGCGCCCGATCCGGTCGGCCAGCACGCCCGCGAGGATCGCCGCGACGGCCGAGCCGAGGCCGAACAGCGAGGCCACCAGGCCCGCGTAGGAGGCCGAGTACCCCCGGTCGACGGTCAGATACAGCGCCAGGAAGGTGACGACGAAAGCGCCGAGCTTGTTCACCAGCGTGCTCACCCAGAGCCACCAGAACTGTCGCGGCAGCCCGCCCACGGTCTCCTGTACGAGTCTTCGGATCCGGGGGTTGGCGACCAGGGCGACGAGCATGTGGGGGCTCCCGTGGGCAGGCGTCCGCCGAACGGTGCGGCAGGCCCGGTCAGCCGACGCATGTAAGTGTCAGATGCGCTGAGCACACATTACACATCGGCCGAAGGTCCCCACCAGGGGTTTTCCGACCCCCCACTAAGCTGGGGGCCATGGCTGACACGACGTACCGACTCATCCTGCTCCGCCACGGCGAGAGCCAGTGGAACCAGAAGAACCTGTTCACCGGTTGGGTCGATGTCGACCTCAACGAGAAGGGCGAGAAGGAGGCCGCCCGCGGTGGCGAGCTCCTGGCCGCCGAGGGTCTGCTCCCCGACGTGCTGCACACCTCGCTGCTGCGCCGCGCCATCCGCACCTCCCAGATCGCCCTGGACAAGGCCGACCGGCACTGGATCCCGGTCAGCCGCAGCTGGCGGCTGAACGAGCGCCACTACGGCGCGCTCCAGGGCAAGGACAAGGCCCAGACCCTGGCCGAGTTCGGCGAGGAGCAGTTCCAGCTGTGGCGCCGCTCGTACGACACCCCGCCGCCGGTGCTGGCCGACGACGCCGAGTACTCGCAGGCCGGTGACGCGCGCTACGCCGACATCCCGAGCGAGCTGCGTCCGCGCACCGAGTGCCTGAAGGACGTCGTCGACCGGATGCTGCCGTACTGGTACGACGCCATCGTCCCGGACCTCGCCGCCGGCCGGACCGTCCTGGTCACCGCCCACGGCAACAGCCTGCGCGCGCTGGTCAAGCACCTCGACGGCATCTCCGACGAGGCCATCGCCGGCCTGAACATCCCGACCGGCATCCCGCTGGTCTACGAGCTGGACGCCGACTTCAAGCCCGTCACCCCGGGCGGCCGCTACCTCGACCCGGACGCCGCCGCGGCCGCCATCGAGGCGGTCAAGAACCAGGGCAAGAAGTAGGCCGCTTGCCGCTACGGCCCCGTCGCCCGGTCCGACCGGGCGGCGGGGCCTTCGTTCGTTTTCGGTCGGTTCGGGGTCAACCCGCTTGCCTGGTGGGGGAGTTGGGTAGGTGGGAAAATGGTTCAGACCATTGACGGCCGCAGTCGGCGGCTCCTACCGTGAGGGCACCGGACTGGCGCAGGCATGCCAGGATCTCCCCGTCCGGGCCGCCGCACCCCCACGCGCGCGCGTCTGTGCCCCCGGCGCACACTCCATCCACCCCCACGGAGGAGCACCATGCGCACACGCCACATCGTCGGGGCGGCCGTCGCCGCGCTGGCGATCCCGCTGACCCTCGCCTTCCCGGCCGCGTCCCACGGCTGGATCACGACCCCGCCCAGCCGGGCCGCGCTCTGCGACACCCACGTGGACGGCGTCCCGTGGGACTGCGGTGACATCCAGTGGGAGCCGCAGAGCGTCGAGGGCCCCAAGGGCTTCCCGGCCCTCGGCCCCTCGGACGGCACCATCTGCGCCGGCGGCAACGCGCGCTTCGCCGAGCTGGACGACCCGCACGCGGGCGCCTGGCCGACCACGCCGGTGACGGCGGGCGGGCAGCTCACCTTCACCTGGAAGTTCACCGCCCGGCACGCGACCACCGACTTCCGGTACTACATGACCAAGCCGGGCTACGACGCGAGCCAGCCGGTCACCCGGGCCAACCTGGACCTGACGCCCTTCTTGACCGTCCCGTACGGCGGGCAGCAGGTGCCGAGCACGCTCAGCCACACCGCGACCATCCCGGGCGGGCGCACCGGCCACCAGGTGGTCGTCGCGGTCTGGACGATCTCCGACACCGGGAACGCCTTCTACTCCTGCACCGACGTCGCGTTCTGACGTCCGGTCCCGACGCCCGGCCCGACGCGGACACGGGCACGGACGCGAACGAGGTGCACGGCCGCCGGAAGACCGTGCACCTCGGGGACTCCTCGGACGGCGGCGCGCTCAGTGGCCGCCGCAGCAGCCGCCGTCGGCACCGCCGCACTGGCAGGGCGCGCCGGACTGGCAGCCGCAGCCGCAGCCCGGGCCGCAGCCGCAGCCGGCGGCGAGGACGGGGAGCAGCTTCGGGGCGGGTGGCTCGACGGTGGTGTGGGCGGATGCCGGTCGGGTCGGGTGGGCCTTCATCGAGCTTCCCTCCTTGTGACGGGCACAGTCCTGTGCCCCCAACGTCGAGTGAAGCCGCCGAATGGACGGAGCGTCAACGGGCGCGCGGTGGTGGGGCGCACGGAGTGCCGTGCGCCCGCACCACCCTCGTCGCAGGTTTACTCACCCCGGGGGTGAGCCGGGAGCGGCCACGAAGCACCGCCCGGACCGGAGGTCAGTCGACCGGCGCGGCCTCGGCGGCCTCGGTGGCGGCCACGAACTCGGCCACGTGCTCGCCCGTCACCAGGTACACCACGCGCTTGGCGACCGACACCGCGTGGTCCGCGAAGCGCTCGTAGTAGCGGCCGACCAGGGTGATGTCGACGGCGGTCTCGATCCCGTGGTGCCAGCGCTCGTCGATCAGGTGCGACAGCAGCTCGCGGTGCAGGGTGTCGATCGCGTCGTCGTCCTGCTCCATCTCCAGTGCCTTGTCGACGTCCTTGGTGGCGATGACCAGGCCGGCCTTGGCCACCAGGCGCTGGGCGAGCTGGCCCATCTCCAGGACGGTGGAGTGCAGGTCGCTCGGCACGGCGGTGTCGGGGTAGCGCATCCGCGCGACCTTGGCGACGTGCCGGGCGAGGTCGCCGCAGCGCTCCAGGTCGGCGCTCATCCGCAGCGAGGTGACGACGATGCGCAGGTCGGTGGCGACCGGCTGCTGGCGGGCGAGGAGGTCGATGGCCCGGTTCTCCAGGTCGTGGTGGAGCTCGTTGACCTTCTCGTCGGCGGCGATCACGCCCTCCGCCAGGGCGAGGTCCGCGTCGAGGAGGGCGGTGGTGGCGCGGCCCATGGCAGAGCCGACCAGCCGGGCCATCTCGACCAGGCTGTCGCCGATCGCATCGAGTTCCTCGTGGTACGCGTCGCGCATGTTCTCTCCTCAGTAGCTGTGTCGGTGGCGGTGCCGACCGGTCAGCCCGTCCGACCGTCGTTCCGGTGTCCGGGTGACCGCTGCTGGTGGCGCGCATCGTACGCGCACACCCGAGCCGGTGGCCGCTGTTCGGCACACCGATCTCTCCCACACGGGCTGCCTGGCCAACTTTCGGCCGCCTGGGCGACGGTGCACGGCCGCTCCGGTGAATCGGCGGCTACCTGAAGGTGAATTCTCGGCAACGCGTGGTCGATGCCTTGATCGGGTGCTTGGGGACTGGCCTGGCCGTGCGCTTACGCTGGCCACATGGACGTGAACGTGGCCGCCGCCGCTGCCTGTGCCATAGCCGGGCTCGGTGTCGGCCTCACCGCCTCCATCGCCTTCCGCTGGAGCGAGCGCGAGCAGGCCAAGGGCAGGTACAGCGCAACCGGCGGCAGGAACCCCGGCCGGTACCAGTCACTGGGTACCGGCAACCCCGAGCCGCCGCTGCCGCCCGGGGTCGACACCGTGCTCTCCGTGCTCCGCTCCTGCGCGATCGTGCTGGGCGAGGGCGACGAGGTGGTCAAGGCCAGTTCGGCGGCGTACGCGATGGGCCTGGTGCGCGGCGGTGCCGTCGCGGTGGACCAGATGCTCGCGCTGGCCCGCTCCACCCGCCGGGACGGCGAGATCCGCCAGGTCGAGCTGGAGGTGCCCCGGCCGGGCGCGGCCCGCGCGGCCGAGCCGCTCGCGGTCTCCGTCCGGGTCGCCCCGCTCGGCTCCCGGCTGGTGCTGGTGCTGGTCGAGGACCAGACCGAGCGCCGCCGGGTGGAGGCCGTCCGCCGGGACTTCGTGGCCAACGTCAGCCACGAGCTCAAGACCCCGGTCGGCGCCCTGTCGCTGCTCTCCGAGGCGGTCGTGGACGCGTCCGACGACCCGGAGGCGGTGCAGCGCTTCGCCGGCCGGATGCAGGTCGAGGCGGCCCGGCTGGCCAGCCTGGTCCAGGAGATCATCGACCTCTCCCGGGTCCAGGACGACCGGCTGATGATCGACCCGGAGCCGGTCGCGGTGGACGAGCTGATCGCCGAGGCGATCGACCGCTGCCGCCAGCAGGCCGCCGCCAAGCAGATCCTGATCGCGGCGGGCGGCATCGCCGGCCTCTACCTGCACGGCAACCGCGGCCAGCTCGCCGCCGCGCTCGGCAACCTGGTCGAGAACGCCGTCAACTACAGCCCGCCCCGCACCCGGGTGGCCATCGCCACCCGGCGGATCTCCAGCGCCGCGGCGCTCGGGGAGGCGGACGGCGAGCTCATCGAGATCTCGGTCACCGACCAGGGCATCGGCATCTCCGAGAAGGACCGCGAGCGGGTCTTCGAGCGGTTCTACCGCGTCGACCCCGCCCGCTCCCGGGCGACCGGCGGCACCGGCCTGGGCCTGTCCATCGTCAAGCACGTCGCGGCCTCGCACGGCGGCACCGTCTCGGTGTGGAGCGTCGAGGGCCAGGGGTCGACCTTCACCGTCCGCCTGCCCGCCGGGCAGGCACCCACGGAGGACGAGCCCGACGACGCGTTCGACGACGAGTTCGGCGACGAGCCGGACCACACGCCGGACGGCGGCCCCGCCGGCCCCGCCGCCGCACCCCGAACCCTCACCACGGACCGGACGGACCGCGCTCCCCGCGCGCCCCGCACGGACCGTTCGCTCCCCACCGGGGAGCGGGCACCACACCTGTCAGACACAACCCCGCAGCTTGCCCCGGAGGCCTGATCGTGACCCGAGTACTGGTGGTCGAGGACGAGGAGTCGTTCAGCGACGCCCTCTCGTACATGCTCCGCAAGGAGGGCTTCGAGGTGGCCGTGGCCGCCACCGGCCCCGACGCCCTGGAGCAGTTCGAACGGAACGGCGCCGACCTCGTCCTGCTCGACCTGATGCTGCCGGGCCTGCCCGGCACCGAGGTCTGCCGCCAGCTCCGGGTGCGTTCCAACGTCCCGGTGATCATGGTGACCGCGAAGGACAGCGAGATCGACAAGGTCGTCGGTCTGGAGATAGGCGCTGACGACTACGTCACCAAGCCGTACTCCACCCGCGAGCTGGTCGCGCGGATCCGCGCGGTGCTGCGCCGCCGCGGCGAGGACGGCGGCGCGGGCGACAACGGCGGCGGCCCGGGCGCCCTGGAGGCGGGCCCGGTCCGGATGGACGTGGACCGCCACGTGGTGACCGTGGACGGCGCCAAGGTCGACCTGCCGCTCAAGGAGTTCGACCTGCTGGAGATGCTGCTGCGCAACGCGGGCCGGGTGCTCACCCGGATGCAGCTGATCGACCGGGTCTGGGGCGCGGACTACGTCGGCGACACCAAGACCCTGGACGTCCACGTGAAGCGCCTGCGGGCCAAGATCGAGCCGGACCCGGGCGCGCCGCGCTACCTGGTCACCGTTCGCGGCCTGGGCTACAAGTTCGAGCCGTAAACCGTCCCCACCACGCGGAAGGCCCCCGCCGGCAGCAGCCGGAGGGGGCCTTCGCGTCGCTCCGGCGGGCCCTGGAGGGCCCGCCGGGGGCGGGGTGCGGCGTCAGTGCGCGGCCGGGACGGCCGGGGCGGTGGTGCCGGCCGGGACGGCGGCACCGGTGGCCGGCGCGCCCGGGGTGGTGGCGCCGGGGGCCGGAGCGGTGGCACCGGGGGTGGCCGCGCCGGGGGTGGTGGTCTTGGCCGGGGTCGCGGTCGGCGACGGGGTCGGACCGAAGCCCTTGTACAGGCCGCGGCCGTCTGCGCCCGAGTCCGGGCTCACGGCGGCCTGGGCCTCGACCTTCTGGCCGTCCTTGAAGGTGAACACGGTCGGGGCGAAGCCGCCGACGTGGACGGTCGCGGAGGCGGCGGTGGCGGACGGGTTGCCCTGGCCGCCGATCACCACCGCGCCGCGGGCCGGGACGACGATGCCGGACAGCGGAGCGCCGGCGGCGTCCGCGAAGGTGGTGGCGGCACCGCCGACGGTGACGGACTGGAGCTCGGCCGGGGCGTCCGCGGTGTTCGCGATGTTCACGACCACGTTGGCGGGACCGGTGTGGTCGCCCGAGGCGCCCTCCCCGGTGACGACCACGATGTTGTTCAGCCGGAGGTTCGTTCCGAGGGTCGCCGCCGCGTTGTCCGGCTTGATCTGCAGGGTGTCCGGCGTGTTGCCGGCGGCGCAGGAGGACAGCGAGGCGATGGCGATGGCGGCGAGGGCGGCGATGCTGCCGCGTCGAAGGCTGCGGCTCACGGCGGCGGCTTCTCCCTAGGTCACGTGTCGGGTGGTCAGGTCTCAGATTATCGACCTCGCTTATGCGCTCCTCACGGGGTGGTCCCCGTGTCGCACTCCCGGGGGCCGCCGGGGGCCGTCCGGCCGTACGCCGGGGGCGCGTCCGGCGGTACGTCGACATGTCCGGGTCACGCGGAGGACAAGGTTCGACCAAGATCGAATAACGATTCGGCCGCGACTCGAAAAGGGGTGAAAGCTCAAGATCCAATCATGGTTGCGGGGGTGTTGCGCAAGGGTTTCGTCGAACCCCGGAACCGCCTCCGACCTGCGGGAAGCCCCTCTCGAACACCGGTCGCAGCACGTCATGGGGGTCCTTGTCAAGCCCCGAGACCGGCCCTGACCTGCGAAAACGCCCTTCGGGTGGGCCGAGAAGCGTGTTATTCTGGAAAGCCACGGAAGGGGTCCTGTCACATGACGTTCAAGGTTGGCGACACGGTGGTCTACCCCCATCACGGGGCCGCGCTGATCGAGGCCATCGAAACTCGCCAGATCAAAGGTGTGGACAAGACCTACCTGGTGCTCAAGGTGCAGCAGGGAGACCTGACGCTCCGCGTGCCCGCCGAGAACGCGGAGTTCGTCGGTGTGCGCGATGTAGTCGGCCAGGAGGGTCTGGACCGGGTCTTCGAGGTGCTGCGGGCACCGTACACGGAAGAGCCGACCAACTGGTCCCGTCGCTACAAGGCGAACCTGGAGAAGCTCGCCTCGGGTGATGTCATCAAGGTCGCCGAGGTCGTCCGCGACCTGTGGCGCCGCGAGCGCGAGCGCGGCCTCTCGGCCGGCGAGAAACGGATGCTCGCGAAGGCGCGCCAGATCCTCGTCAGCGAGCTCGCGCTGGCGGAGAACACCAACGAGGACAAGGCGGAGACGCTGCTCGACGAGGTCCTCGCCTCGTAGCGCGCCACCGCAGTGCGGTCGGGCTGCCGCCCAACGCTCACAGCGCCCGGTGCCGGCGCGCCACTCCTCGGACGAACCGTCCGGGAGTGGTGCAGTGGCACTCCGGGCGCTGAGGCATGTCCGGACCACGCCACCCGCCCGAGCCAGCCCAGGCCTGCAAGACCGTTTCCGCACCCGTTCTTGCGCGGAACCGTTGCGCGGAACTTGCGGAGCTGTGCGGCGGACGGTGGACCGTGGTTCTTCGGAAGGGGCCCGGTGCGCCCGCCGGGCACGCCATGGCCATACCCACTTCGCCGAAGGAGTGAAACCTGAACGCGTCAGGAGCAGTCGCAGCAGCAGTGGTGCCCGCCGCCGGACGGGGTGAGCGGCTGGGGCCCGGGGCCCCGAAGGCCCTGCGGGAACTGGGGGGCGTGCCGCTCCTGGTGCACGCCGTCCGGGCCCTGGCCCGCAGTCGGGCGGTCGGCCTGGTCGTGGTCGCCGCGCCCGCCGACGGGGTGGCCGAGGTGGTCGCCCTGCTGGACAGCCACGGGCTGGACGACAAGGACATCCGGGTGGTGGCCGGCGGGGCGACCCGCCAGGAGTCGGTCCGGCTGGGCCTGGCCGCGATCCCGGACGAGGTCGGGATCGTGCTGGTGCACGACGCGGCCCGCCCGCTGGTCCCGGTCGAGGTGGTGGACGCCGTCGCGGCCGCCGTCCGGGCCGGGGCGCGGGCGGTGGTGCCCGCGGTGCCGCTGGCCGACACGGTGAAGCGGGTCGAGCCGAACCCGGGCGGCCCCGAGCCGGTGCTCGACACGCCCGAGCGCGCCACCCTGCGCGCGGTGCAGACCCCTCAGGGCTTCGACCGCGCCACCCTGGTCGAGGTGCACGCCAAGGCGCTGGCCGAGGAGAGCGCGGGCACCGCCGACGCGCCCCCGGTCACCGACGACGCCGGGCTGGTGGAGCGCTACGGCGGCCGGGTCGTCGTGGTGCCCGGCCACGAGGAGGCGTTCAAGGTCACCCGTCCACTGGACCTCGTGCTCGCCGAGGCCGTACTCGCCCGCAGGAGGGCCGCCGATGCCTACTGACCCGCAGACCCCCGTGATCCCCCGCGTGGGGATCGGCACCGACGTGCACGCCTTCGAGGTCGGCCGCCCGCTCCGGGTGGCCGGGCTGGACTGGCCGGACGCCGAGGTCGGCCTCTCCGGGCACTCGGACGCCGACGTCGCCGCGCACGCCGCCTGCGACGCGCTGTTCTCGGCCGCCGGGATCGGCGACCTGGGCGCCCACTTCGGCACCGACCGGCCGGAGTGGGCCGGCGCGTCCGGGGCGAAGCTGCTCGGCGAGGCGGCCCGGCTGGTCCGCGAGGCGGGCTTCGAGATCGGCAACGTGGCGGTCCAGGTGATCGGCGTGCGGCCGAAGATCGGCAAGCGGCGGGCCGAGGCGCAGGCCGCGCTGTCCGAGGCGGTCGGCGCCCCGGTGTCCGTCTCCGGCACCACCACCGACGGGCTGGGGCTGACCGGCCGGGCCGAGGGCCTGGCCGCGATCGCCACCGCCCTGGTGTACGAGCGGCGTTGAGCCGGTCGCGGTGAGCGGTCGGGAACAACCCGGACCTGACGGGTGTTCACCGGGTGTTCCCGGGGCCCGAGTCGCTAGTGTTCGGCTCGGGCCCGGACGGGGCTTCCGCTCGGGCCGAACGCCGACGTGAAGGGGTTTCCGATGGGTGTCGAACTTGCGGACAAGGTCAAGGAACTGCTCGACAGCACGAGCTTCGCCGTGGTCTCCACCATCCAGCCCGACGGGGGCCCGCAGGCCTCCGTGGTCTGGGTCAAGCGGGACGGCGACGACATCCTGTTCTCCACCGTCGAGGGCCGCCGGAAGCACCTCAACCTGGTCAGGGACCCGAGGGTGTCCCTCGTCATCAACGACAAGGACAACCCGTACGAGTACTTCGAGGCGCGCGGCGAGGCGACGCTGACCACCGAGGGCGGCCGGGAGCTGATCGACGAGCTGTCCCGCAAGTACCTGGGCAAGGACTACACCTTCGACGGCCCGGAGGCGGTCCGGGTGGTCGTCCGGATCTCCCCGGACAAGGTGCTCGGCAACATCTGAGTCCCGTCCGCGTCCCGCCGTTTCCCCGGGATCACGCCCCCGTTGTCCCGGGGAATGTGGCGGGGCACCCCCCGGTGCCCACTACGCTTGACGCTGTGAGCATTCGTCTGTACGACACCAGCACCCGCCAGGTACGCGACTTCGTCCCGCTTGTACCGGGTTGTGTCTCGATCTACCTGTGCGGCGCTACCGTTCAGTCGGCGCCACACATCGGGCACATCCGGTCGTACCTCAACTTCGACCTCATGCAGCGGTGGTTCGCCTACCGCGGCTACCAGGTGACCTTCGCCCGGAACGTCACCGACATCGACGACAAGATCATCGCCAAGGAGCGCGAGCTCGGCACGCCGTGGTGGCAGATCGCCTACGAGAACGAGCGCGCCTTCAACGACGGCTACGACGCGCTCGGCTGCCTGCGGCCGACGGTCGAGCCGCGGGCCACCGGGCACATCCCCGAGATGATCGCGATGATGCAGGGGCTCATCGAGAAGGGCCACGCCTACGCGGCCGACGGCAACGTCTACTTCGACGTGCGGTCGTACCCCGACTACCTGGCGCTCTCCAACCAGAAGCTGGACGACCTGCGCCAGCCCGAGGGCGAGGGCGAGACCGGCAAGCGGGACCAGCGCGACTTCGCGATGTGGAAGGCCGCCAAGCCGGGCGAGCCGAGCTGGGAGACCCCGTGGGGCCGCGGCCGTCCGGGCTGGCACCTGGAGTGCTCGGCGATGGCCCACAAGTACCTGGGCGCGGCCTTCGACATCCACGGCGGCGGGCTGGACCTGATCTTCCCGCACCACGAGAACGAGATCGCCCAGTCCAAGGCCTACGGCGACGACTTCGCCGGCTTCTGGGTGCACAACGCCTGGGTCACCATGGCCGGCGAGAAGATGAGCAAGTCGCTGGGCAACTCGGTGCTGGTCTCCGAGATGGTCCGGGCGTGGCGGCCGATCGTGCTCCGCTACTACCTGGCGGCCCCGCACTACCGCTCGATGATCGAGTACAGCGAGGAGTCGCTGCGCGAGGCCGAGGCCGGCTTCGGCCGGATCGAGGGCTTCATCCAGCGCGCCGTCGAGCGCTGCGGCACGGTCGACGCGGCGCCCGAGGTGCCGCCGGCCTTCGCCGAGGCGATGGACGACGACTTCGGCGTGCCGCAGGCGCTGGCCGTCGTGCACACCGCCGTCCGCCAGGGCAACAGCGCCCTGAACGCGGACGACAAGGAGAGCGTGGTGGCGCGACTGGCCGAGGTCCGTGCGATGCTCGGTGTACTGGGCCTCGACCCGCTCGACCCGCACTGGGCCGGGACGGAGCGCGGCGAGGACCTCCACGGAGTGGTCGACTCGTTGGTCCGTCTGGTCCTGGACCAGCGGCAGGCCGCGCGCGAGCGCAAGGACTTCGCCACCGCGGACGCCATCCGCGACCAGCTCGGCCTCGCCGGGCTGGCCATCGAGGACACCCCGTCCGGCCCGCGCTGGACGATCAACAGCCAGTAACCCCATCCGACGATCGGGGTGATGGGTGGGCCGTACCGGACCGGTGCGGCCCTCCCGCATGACGTAGCGCATGCCGTCGGCCGCCACCGGGCAGACCGGGACGGCCGGGGCATGCCGGACAGACAGGAAGTACAGCCATGGCCGGCAACAGTGCACGCAGGAACCGTCGCAACCCCGGATCGAAGAAGGGCGCGTCTGTCGGTACCGGCGGCCACAGCCGGAAGGCGCTCCAGGGCAAGGGCCCGACGCCGCCCGGTGCGGAGCGCAAGGGCCACCCGAAGCAGCGCGCCGCCAACGCCGCGATCAAGCGCGAGCGGGACGCCAAGGCCCGGGCCGGCATGCGCCGGGCCGGCGGCGGCGGCCGCGGTGGCCGCGGTGGCGCGGGCAGCGCCGAGCTGGTCTTCGGCCGCAACTCGGTGGTCGAGGCCCTGCAGGGCGACGTCCCGGCCAACGCGCTGTACGTCCAGCAGTTCATCGACACCGACGACCGGGTCCGCGACGCCTTCCAGGCCGCCAACGACCGCGGCATCCCGCTGATGGAGGCCCCGCGGCCCCAGCTGGACCAGATGACCGGCGGGATGAACCACCAGGGCCTGGTGCTCCAGGTGCCGCCGTACGAGTACGCGCACCCCGACGACCTGCTGGTCGACGCCGCCGACGCCGGCCAGGACGCGCTGATCATCGCGCTGGACGGCGTGACCGACTCGCGCAACCTGGGCGCCGTGGTCCGCTCGGCCGCCGCCTTCGGCGCGCACGGCGTGGTCATCCCCGAGCGCCGCGCGGCCGGCATGACCGCCGGTGCCTGGAAGACCTCCTCCGGCGCCGCGGCCCGGCTGCCCGTCGCCCGGGCCACCAACATGACCCGCACCCTGGAGGCCTACCAGAAGGCCGGTCTGATGGTGGTCGGCCTGGCCGCCGACGGCGAGGCCGAGATCGGCGACCTGGAGCTGCTGACCGGTCCGGTCGTGATCGTCGCGGGCAGCGAGGGCAAGGGCCTGTCCCGGCTGGTCTCGGAGACCTGCGACATGCGGGTCCGGATCCCGATGTCCGGCCTGACCGAGTCGCTGAACGCCGGTGTCGCGGCGGGCATCGTGCTGTACGAGGCCGCGCGACTGCGCGCCAAGCGCTGAGCACGGCCGGGTCGCGGCGCGCAGGAGATCTTCCGAATTCCCCGCAATCCGAGTGAAGGCGATCGGGCCCCGACCGGGCCCGATCGCTTTTTTCATGATCACTTCAAGTGTGCGCCGGACATCCACCCGGGAGAGTGTCCTAAGCGGGCGTCACCCGGTTAGACGGGCGTGGACACCAGAACACCTCGGCGCCCCCTGTTCGGCGACGGCAGCACCGGGATAGACGCGGGCCCCGGCCTCAACACCGTCAAGGTGGAGTCGGACCCTTCGCGGCTCAGCAGCACCCAGGCGAGCTTCCGGCTCCGGCTCGGCGGCCCGGTGGCGCCGCTGATCGATGCCCCGGCCGGACTGCTGTCCACCGGTGCCGCATTCGGCGACCCGTACGCCAACCAGGGCCTGATCCGCCGTCCGCTGGTCACCCCGCAGGTCGTCGTGCCCTCCTCCGCCGTCCCGGCGCTGGCCGGGGCCGGGGCCGGCGGCGCGCCGCGCCGCAAGGGCCGGGTCACCGCCGTCACCTGGACCGGCCAGGCGCCCCCCGGGGACCTCGCGGCCACCCGGCTGCTGGAGGCGGTGCGCCCCGGCGGCACCCCGGCCGGCGGCGTCCGCCTGATCGAGGCGGACACCCAGGCGCTCCCCTCCCTCGCGGGCGCCCGCACCCTCCCGCGCCAGCCCCGCGAGGGCGCCGGCACCGCCACCGACGCGGGCGTCGGCCCGGTCGGCGAGCCGCACGGCTGGACCCCGAGCGGCGAACTGCCCGAGGTCTCCGCCGTCGACGCCGCGGGCAGGCAGCCCTGGTACCCGGGCCGCCGGGTCGACCTCGGCCTGGTGCTGCTGCCGCTGCGCGCCGTCCTCGGCTCGCTCTCCGTCTACGCCGGGTTCAGCAAGCTCTGCGACCCGGTGTACTTCGACGGCGGCGAGCGCGGCTCGATGATGCGCTGGCTCTCCTCGCTGCACCCCTGGAAGGTCGCCGAACCGCTGCTGGCCTTCGCCATGGCGCACCCGGTGGGCGCCGGCCTGGTGGTGTCGTTCACCCAGATCGTGGTCGGCGTGCTGACCGTCCTCGGCCTCTGGCAGCGGCTCGCCGCCGGCGCCGCGATGGCGCTCTCCGCCGCGCTGCTGTTCACCGTCAGCTGGCGGGCCGTCCCGGTCTACGACACCCCGGACCTGATCTTCCTCGCGGCGTGGAGCCCGCTGCTGATCGCCGGAGCGCCGTTCGCCTCGCTGGACGGGCGGCTCAGCCTGGAGGCCTGGCGCCGGTACGGCGCGGACGCGCCCGGGGCGCTGCGCCGCCGGGTGCTGCGCCGCGGCACCGTGGTCACCACGGTCGTCGTCGGCCTGACCCTGCTGCTCGGCTCGATGCTCGGCGCCGCCGTCCGTACCGGCGCCCGGGCGCACCAGGCGCCGGACCGTCCGGCCACCGACTACGGCACCCCGGTCTGGCCGTCCGGCAGCCCGTCCGGCGCCCCCGGCGGCAAGGGCACGTCCACCACGCCCCAACCCGCCGCCCCGCACCCGGCCACCCCGACGCCGAGCGCGACCACCCCGGCCGCCACGCCGTCCACCAAGCCGGCCACCCCGACGCCGAGCGGCAAGGCGCACTCGGGCAAGCCGGAGGCCGGGTCGGGCTCCTCCCCGGCCGCGCCCGCCCCGTCCGGCGGCTCCGGCGGCACCGCCCCCGCCTCGCGCGGCACCCCGGGCACCGGCGGCTCGGGGCCGGCGGCCAAGTCCAGCCCGAGCTCCGGCGGGCTGCTCGGCGGAGTGCTGGGCAGCGCGCCGCTGGCCGACCTCTCCGGCGGCCGGACCTCCCACCCGGGGGTGCCGACCGCGACCTGAGGCCCTCGTGACGGCGGTCGGCCGGGTGCTCCGCGGGGAGCACCCGGCCGACGCGTGTCCGCGGGCGGCCGTACGGCTCGCGGCCCGCTGGTTACCTGGGGGACCGGCCGGCGCCGGAGGCGAGCTCCTTGGCCGCCTCGGTGAGGTCCTTGGCGGTGTCGATGGCCCGCCAGTACACGCCCTGCGGCAGCTGGTAGCCCGCCAGCCGCTTGCCGCGGGCGAGCTGGGGGAAGGTGGTGCGCTCGTGGTCGCCCACGTCCGGCAGCAGCTCGGCGAACTCGGGGCTGAACACGTACAGGCCGGCGTTGATCAGGAAGGGCGAGGGCGGCGCCTCGATGAAGTCCAGCACGTTGCCGAACTGGTCGGTCTCCACCGCGCCCCAGGGGATCCGCGGCCGGGCCAGCGCGAGCGTCGCGACGGCGTCCCGCTCGTGGTGGAAGGCGGCCATCTCGCGCAGGCTGAACCGGGTCCAGATGTCGCCGTTGGTGGCGTACCAGGGCTCGTCCGGGCGGGGCAGCGCCTTGGCCGCGTACTTGAGCCCGCCGCCGCGCCCGAGCGGCTCCGCCTCGACCACCGTGCGCACCCGCAGCGGCAGGTCCGCCTTGTCCAGCCACTCCTCCAGCACGTCGGCGAGGTGCCCGCAGGAGACCACGACGTCGGTGACGCCCTCCTCGGCCAGCCAGGCCAGCTGGTGGCCGAGGATCGGCGTGCCCGTCCCCGGGATCTCGACCAGCGGCTTCGGGCGGTCGTCCGTGTAGGGGCGCAGCCGGGAGCCCTGGCCGCCGGCCAGGATGACGGCCTGGGTGACGGGCGTCGTGGTCGGCCGCGGCGGGTGGGGCTGCGGGGGCCGGGCGGACGGGAGGTCGGCGGTGGGGCCGGAGTCAGCGGTCATGCCTGAACAATAAGGCGGCGGACGGGGGCGTCCGCCGCCTCGGGGGCCTGCCTCGGCCCCCTTGCCTTCCCTTGCGTTCCCGGCCGCCTCAGCCGACGACGCCGGCCGCGAACGCGCCGTCGCAGACCGGGCGGGCGAAGGTGCGGGCCCGCTGGACGTCGCCCTGGTACTTGCGCACCGCGGCCTTGCCCAACTCGGTGGCCAGCGAGGTGCAGTACGGCGTCAGCGAGGGCTGCTCGCGCATCGAGCGCTCCAGCAGGTCCAGCGCGGCGGAGGGGTTCTTCGCCCGCAGCTCGTCCAGCAGCACCACCCGCAGCGACTCCTGCGGGGCGAGCCCGTCCGAGGCCTTGGCCACGGCGCCGGCCGCGTTGTTGGAGCGTCCGATCCCGGCGCCGTCGCCGCTGGACGCCGCCACGACCTGCTGGTCGAGCCCGGTCGGCGGGGCCCACGGGACCCTGGTCACGGCGAGGGTGCCGGTGGTCACCAGGACGACCGGCAGGGTCAGGGCGACGGTCTGGCCGATACGGCGCAACAGCTGCTTCACCCTCAGGAGAGTAGCGGTGGGTACGGGCCGGATCGCCCTCCGTTACCCCATCGAGTGACACGGTGTCCGGGTTTGTCCCCTTGCCGTGTTGACGCGGGGGCGTCCGGACGGGGTCGAAGGGGCGGGGGTACGGACGGAGCCCGCCGGACCACGAGGGTCCGACGGGCTCCGGGTGCCGCGCTGGTCGCGGCTGTCGCGCGGGGTCGCGTCAGTTGCTCAGGCGCAGGCCGGAGCTGGTGGAGAAGACGTGGGTCTCGTTGGCGATCGGCACGACGTGGACGGTCTCGCCGCGGGCCGGGATCTGGCGGCCGGGCACGCGGACGACCAGGTCGTGGTCCTCGCCGCCGATCTGGGTGGTGCCGTAGACGAAGCCGTCCGAGCCGAGCTCCTCGACCACGTTCACGGTCACCGCGACGCCCTCGATGCCGCCCGCCGGGACGATCTCGAAGTGCTCCGGGCGGACACCGACGGTCACCGTCTTGTCGGTGCCGGCGCCGGCCAGGTCCTCGCGGGAGATGTTGACGACCGAGCCGCCGAACTTCACGCCGCCGTCCACCAGCGGCACCTCGACCAGGTTCATGGCCGGCGAGCCGATGAAGCCGGCCACGAAGAGGTTCGCGGGCTTGTCGTACATGTTGCGCGGGGTGTCGACCTGCTGGAGCAGACCGTCCTTGAGCACCGCGACCCGGTCGCCCATGGTGAGCGCCTCGGTCTGGTCGTGGGTGACGTACACCGTGGTGATGCCCAGGCGGCGCTGGAGGCCGGCGATCTGGGTACGGGTCGAGACGCGGAGCTTGGCGTCCAGGTTCGACAGCGGCTCGTCCATCAGGAAGACCTGCGGCTGGCGGACGATCGCGCGGCCCATCGCGACGCGCTGGCGCTGACCGCCGGAGAGCGCCTTCGGCTTGCGGTCCAGCAGCGTGGTGAGGTCGAGGATCTTCGCGGCCTCCTCGACCTTGGTGCGGATCTCCGCCTTGTTCACGCCGGCGATCTTGAGCGCGAAGCCCATGTTGTCGGCGACGGTCATGTGCGGGTACAGCGCGTAGTTCTGGAACACCATGGCGATGTCCCGGTCCTTCGGCGGCAGGTGGGTGACGTCGCGGTCGCCGATCCGGATCGCACCGGCGTTGACGTCCTCCAGACCGGCCAGCATGCGCAGGCTGGTCGACTTGCCGCAGCCCGAGGGGCCGACCAGCACGAGGAACTCGCCGTCCGCGATCTCCAGGTCCAGCGCGTCCACCGAGGGCTTGTCCGCCCCGGGGTACACGCGGGTCGCCTTGTCGTACGTGACAGAAGCCATGGTTGTTTGTCTCCTTCACCGGCAGGAACGTGCCGGACGATCCGAGTAAAGGGGGTCTGTTCTGCTCCGCCGGCCCACCAGTGGTCTGAACCACTGCCACGAACCGGCTCCCGGCGACGCTACCTGCGCGTCCGCCGCTTGTCAGCCCCCACCCGACCCGATTTCGGCATCGGTTCCATCACGCCCACCCATCCCACCAACCCCCGGATATACCCCCATCCCGTCACCCGGGCCCGGTAGACTGCCCCCCGGTGCCGCCGTGATCCATCGCGGACGGCCACCGTGCCTCCTTAGCTCAGCTGGCCAGAGCACCGCTCTTGTAAAGCGGGGGTCGTCGGTTCGAACCCGACAGGGGGCTCGTCGTACGGAGGGCCAGTTCGCCGGGGTGATCCGGGAGAGTTGGCCCTTCGTCGTTGCTGCGGTCCTGCTCGGGCTGTGCCACGGGCGTGCCAGAAGCGTCCGGTGTGCCGGACGTCGTGGAAGTGGATGTCCGGGGAGACACCGGCCTTGGCCTTGGCGGCTCCTGGAGAACCCGGGTGCGGCGAAGCTGCCCGATCGAGGAGGGAACCACCCGCTCAGCCCGAAGTGTGCCGGCGGCGCTCGGCACTGTCGACCTTGGTCCGGACGGGACATCCGCTGAAACAGCGCCGCCGCCCGGTGTACAGCCGTAGGCTTCGCACAAACTTCGTGATCATCCTCAGGGGGGCCTGCATGAGTGACTACGTTGACCACGCCAACGCTGCCCGCGCGTACCTGGACCGGCTGCCAAAGCATGTGTCGCCCGATGCTCTCGTCGGAGCCGCGAAGATCGAGGCGTACCTCGCGTTCGCCGCCATCCTCGCGCGCCATCTTGAAGCCCCGGCCGACACGTCCCGTCCGGCCCAGTAGCGGGGGTCGTCGGTTCGAACCCGACAGGGGGCTCCGCGCAGAACGGGAAGGGCCGGTCCGACGGGTTGTCGGGCCGGCCCTTCCGTCGTGTCCGGGGTCAGTTCGGGGGGAGGGTGAGGGTGGCGAGGGCGCCGCCGGCGGGGTGGTTGGCGAAGGTCAGGGTGGCGCCGATGACGCGGGCGTGGCCGGTGGCGATGGTGAGGCCGAGGCCGTGGCCGCGGCCGCGTTCGGGGGCGTTGGTGCGGAAGCGCTGCGGGCCGTGGCGGAGGAGGTCCTCGGGGTAGCCGGGGCCGTGGTCGCGGACGGTGATCCGCGGGCCGTCGACGTGCAGGTGGACCGGGCCGGTGCCGTGGCGGTGGGCGTTGAGGATGAGGTTGCCGAGGATGCGGTCCAGTCGGCGCAGGTCGGTGCGGACCTGCCGGTCGGCGGTGATCTCGACGGTGACGTCCAGGCCGGTGAGGGTGACGGTGCGGCGGGCCGCGCGCTCGAGGGGGACGGCGGAGAGGTCGGGGGACTCGGCGTCGGCGTCCAGGCGGGAGACCTCCAGCAGGTCCTCGACCAGGCCGCGCAGTGCCTGGACCCGGTTCTGCACGAGCTGGGTGGGGCGGCCGGGCGGCAGGAGTTCGGCGGCGGTGACGAGGCCGGTGAGCGGGGTGCGCAGTTCGTGGGCGACGTCCGCGGTGAAGCGCTGCTCGTCCTCCAGCCGGCGGTGCAGGGTGCGGGACATCAGGTCGACGGCGGCGGCGAGGTCGGCGACCTCGTCCTTGCCGTCGACGAGTTCGCCGATCCGGGTGTCCGTCCCGCCGGCCGCGATGCCCCGGGCGGCGGTCGCCGCGGTGCGCAGCCTGCGGCTGATCCGGTCGGCGACGAGCACGCCGGCCAGCACGGTGGTGAAGACCGCGGCGATGACGGTGAGCAGGATGATCCGGTCCAGGTCGGCGATGGCCTGGCGGTCCTGGGTGAAGTCCACCCGGACGGACACCACCCCGTCCGGCACCGGGCCGGCCGCCCACATCGACTCGCCGGTGCCGTCGGCGACGAGCAGCGAGCCGTGCCGGTCGCCGGCGGCGAGGGCGCGCAGCCGCTCGGGCAGCGCCGGGTCGTTCAGGACGGCGCCCCGGCCGACCGCCTTCCCGCCGCCGCGCTCGTAGTCGTTCAAGGCGGAGTCGAGGGTGGCGAGCGAGGAGGAGCGGGCCTGGTCGACGTGCTGGCGGATCATCGCCTGGTGGACCAGCAGGCCGACGGCCACCGCGACCAGGACGGCGATGGCGGCGACGGCGGCGGCGATCTGGCGGCGCAGGGTCATGCCGGGCGCCGCAGCTTGTAGCCGAAGCCGCGGACGGTCTCGATCCGGCCGGAGCCGATCTTGGCGCGCAGCCGCTGCACGTGGACGTCCACGACCCGGGTGTCGGCGCCCCACTCGTAGTCCCAGACGCGTTCGAGCAGGGTGGAGCGCTCCAGCACGATCCCGGGCGCGGCGCTGAACTCCAGCAGCAGCCGCAGTTCGGTGGGGGTGAGCGGGACGAGGCGGTCGTCCACCCGGACCTCCATGCTGTCGGTGTCCACCCGGAGGCCGTCGAAGCTGCGGACGGAGGGAAGGGTGGGCGGGGACGGCGGAGCGGGCGAAGGGGCGGGCGGGGACGGTGAGGACTGCGGGGGCGGAGCGAACGGGGCCGGCGGGGCGTCGGCCGCCGGGGCGACCGGGACGCGGCGCAGCACCGTACGGATCCGGGCGACCAGGACGGCGCTCTCGAAGGGCTTGACCACGTAGTCGTCCGCCCCGGCCTCCAGCCCGGAGACCACGTCCACCGGGTCGGTCCGGGCGGACATCATCAGGATCGGCAGCTGGCTCTCCTCCCGGATCCGGCGGCAGAGGCCGACCCCGTCGAGCAGCGGCAGCATGACGTCCAGCAGGAGCAGGTCGGGCCGGACGGCGTGGAAGGCCTCCAGGCCCTCCAGGCCGTCGGCGGCGGTGGTGACCGGGAAGCCGTAGCGCTCCAGGGCCATCCGGGTGGCCTCGCGGATCACCTCGTCGTCCTCGACCAGGAGGATGTGCGGGTGGGCGGGGGTGGCGGCGGGGGCTGCGGGGGTCATCGCTTCGCTTCCGGGAGCACGGCGGGGACGGAGGGCGCGACGGGCGCGCCGGGCACGGAGGGGGCGGAGGGCACGGAGGACGGCCGGGCGCCGCGCGGGGACGGGACGGCGGCCTCGGGGGCGGCCTGCTTCGGCGCGTACGGGGCGGGGCGGGGCGCCGGTCCGGGGTCGGGGACGGCGGTGGCCGGCCGGCCGGCGTCCGGGCCGGTGGACGGGAGCGGTATGACGCCCTCGTCCCTGCGTTCGTTCAGGGTGAGCCTCTTGCCGTCCCACGCGTAGTGGCTGGTGGTCCGGGCGTCGACGCTGGTCGGCTCGATCAGCCACAGGTCGGTGCCGATGGTCGAGGCGTTGAACGTCGGCTGGACCCGCACCCGGAGGACGGGCAGCAGCCGGTCCTCGGCGAGGGCGTAGACGTGCAGCACGGCCCGCCCGGGGGTGATGACGACGGTGATCAGCTCGGGCTGCCCGTCGCCGGTGAGGTCGCGGAACTCCGGGGCGCGGACCTCGCAGCCGGCGCAGGAGCCGAGTGCCCGGCGCTCCTCCTGGTCGACGTCCGGGTCCTTGGCGAGGACGGTGCGGACGTCGACCGCGGTGATGTCGCGCCCGGGGACGGTCACGTCCGGTACGGGCTGCGGCGGTTCCTGGGTGGTGTCGGTCGCGGACGCGGCCGGCGGCGGGGAGGTGGGCAGGTCCGGCCAGAGCGGCTGGGACACCGCCGGCGGCCTGACGGCCCGGGCCGGGCCCTGGTCGCGCAGCTCGCCGGGGGTGGCCCGGCCGAAGGCCAGGGCGGCGAGGGCGAGGACGACGACCAGGCCGGCCAGGGCGGCCACCGGGACGGCGCCGGGACGGCGGCGGGGTGGTGGGGGTGCTGTTGCTGCCACGGTCGGTGCTCGTCCTCCTGCCGGGCCCGCGCTGTCCGCGCTGCCTGCTCTGCCTGCTCTGCCTGCGTCCACGGCGACGGTTCGGCTCGTCGCCTCCCGTCGCCGCCCCGGTGGTAGGTCGTGCGGGCGGTGGCCGGCGGTTCCCCGACGGCGGTTCGTGCACCGTCAGGCCAGGTCCGCCAGCACGATGATGTTGTCCGTCCAGTGGCCGTCCGAGCCGATCCGGCCACCGCAGGTGATCAGCCGGAGCGCGGGCGCGGGCGTGTCGCCGTACACCTGCTCGGTCGGGAAGCGGTCCTTGGCGGCCTGGAGCAGCTCGCGGACCTTGAAGTCCACGGTGCCGCCGTCCGCGCGCCGGATCCGGATGAGGTCGCCGGGGCGCAGTTTCGGCAGCTGCTTGAAGACCGCCGGGCCGTGCACGGTGTCGTAGTGCCCGATGAGCACGGCGGGGCCGGCTTCGCCGGGGGTGGGGCCGTTGCGGTACCAGCCGACCTCCTCGCCCCGGTCGGCCGGCGGCACCTCGACCGTGCCGTCGGGGTTGAGGCCGAGGTCGGTCACCGGTGCGTCCACTCCGACGGAGGGCACCAGCAGGCGGGTCGGCGGCGAGGAGGCGTACGGCTTCGGGGCGGTGGGCGCGGTGCCGGTCGTGGCCGGGGCGCCCGGGGTGCCCGGGGCCGCCGCCGGGGTGTCGGCGCCGGTGCCGTGCCCGGAGGTCTCGACCCGCACCACCGGGGTCTCCCGGCCGGACAGCGCGAGCGAGGTGCCGAGCACCAGGCAGAGCAGGCCCGCGGTGCCGAAGGCGGTACGGCGCAGCGGGCCGGGGCCGGGCCGGGCGGCGCGTCGGCGCCCCCGCCGGTGGCCCGGGGCGCGTCGGTGGCTGTCGGTCCCCGCCACCGGGGCGGCCCCGGCGCCGCTTCCCCGACTGGCCGGGTACGGGGAAGCGGTGCCGGGGTGCCCGGCGGACTCGGGACCGGTGTCAGCCGCGCGCACCGGAGCGGCGGCGCAGGAGGGCGAAGCCCAGGCCCGCGGCGCCGACGGCCGCGACGGTGCCGCCACCGGCGAGCATCAGGCCGGAACCGTCGGAGGCGGTGGAGCCGTCACCGGCCTGCGCGGCGCCCTTGGGCACCTCGCGGACCTGCGGCTGGGCGCCGCCGGGGGCGGCCGGGGCCGGGGCGGCGCCCTTCGGGGCGGCCACGGCCGGCGAGGCCTCGGGCTTCGGGGCGGCGGAGGGCGTGGCGGGCGCGGGCGGGGCGGTCCGCACCGCGGCGTCGCCGGCCGGGGCGGCGGAGGGCGCGGCCGGCTTCGGCGCGCCGTCGGCCCAGGCCTGCCCGCCGGTGACGGTGGCCAGCAGCGCGGCGCCGGTCAGGGCGCAGGCGGCCAGGACGCGGCGGGCGGGGGAGTGGTGGGTACGGCTCCTGCTCATACGGGGTGTCTCCATCGTGCGTCGGTCGGTCGGTGGGTGGTGGCCGCCGGTCCGCGGTGCGGTTTCGCGGGCCCCGGCGGGCCGGTGTCGCGGGACGTCCGTCGTCGGCGCCGGAGGCGTACGTCCTCGTCGCGGACGCCCTCCGGCCGCTTCACCCGGTTCGACGGGTTCGGCCGGTGGCGTCGGGGATGACGCTAGGAGGGCCGTGTCGCGGTCCTCGGCCGGTCGTGTCACGGCCGCCCATCGGCTGCGTAACGGCGCGGACGGGCCCTCCGGAAAGCCTGACGCTGCCGCCACCCCCGCCCTGCCCTAACGCCCTGCCCTACCGTCCCGCCCTACCGCCCCGATCGCAGGCGGCGGAGCGTCCAGCCCGGGCCGAGCGGCCGGGTGTGGGCGGTGAAGAGTTCGGCGGCGCGGCGGTAGGAGAGGCGGGCGTGGCCGGTGTACGGGCAGCGGTCGCGGTCGGGGGTGCCGGCGGGGGCGCGGCGGTCGGTGAGGAAGAGCGGGCCGGTGGCGCGGCCGGCGACCAGGAGGGGGAGCAGCCGGGCGGTGCCGGACTGCCAGTGCACCGGGGTGCCGGGCGGGCGGGTGCGTCGGCGGGGCGGGTCGAGGTGGTCGGTGTCCAGGGCGAGGACGGTCTCGATCGCGGCGCCGGACTCGTGCAGCAGGTGCCAGAGCGCCTGCTCGCGCAGCGGCGCGCGGAGGGTGAACAGGGCGCGCAGTTCCTCGGGGCTCAACGGGCCGGTGGCCGTGGCGGGTTCGGGCAGTGGGCGGGGGAGCAGGCCGGTGGTCGGGTCGCCGTCGAGCCAGCCGCGGGCCCGCCACCAGGCCACGGCCGCGCGCAGGGTGGAGAGCTCCCGGTTGAGGGTGCGCGGGTCGGTGTCGGCGCCGCGCCGGGCGGCCGCGGCGCGGAGCCGCTCGGCGGCGTCGGGGTGGTCGAGCAGGGCGAGCGGCAGGACGGGCGGCCGGGCCCGTCGCCGTTCGGGGCCGGTGGGGGCGGGCCGGTCGGCGAGTGCCCAGGCCCAGGTGTCCAGTGCGATCCGGTAGATCCGCCGGGAGCCGTCGGCGAGCCCGGAGGCGGCCAGGTAGCGCTCGACGGCGACGGCGTATTCGACCGGTGGGAGTGCTGTCGCGGTTCCTGTCACGATCGCCTTCTTCCGAAGTGTCCAAGTGCCGCAGTAAATAACTGTTCCGGGACGCCTGAACCATAGTCGCTGGGCGCAGTAAACGGCAGGTGAAGAGCCATAGAGGTATGAATTTACTGCGATAGAGCGAATCCTCGTCGAATTGATTCCCAAAGGCTCAACTTTTTTCCCGCAATCCCTTGAATCCGCCCTCCGTCGACGCGCAGACTTTCTGCACATGGCAGTGCAGACCGAACGGATCCCGGCCCGTCGAAGGCGCCTGGGAGACCGGCTCGCCGTGTTCGGCGAGCGCGAGTTCACGTGGTTCTTCCTGGGGTACACGACCTCCCTGATCGGCTCCTCGATGGCGCCGGTCGCGGTCGCCTTCGCGGTGCTCGACGGCGGTGGTGGTGGAAGCGGCAACGGCGGGGGCGGCACCGCCCTGGGGTGGGTGATGGCGGCCCGGATCCTCCCCGTGGTGCTGGTGCTGCTGGCCGGCGGGGCGATCGCGGACCGGATCGGCAGCCGCCGGGTGATGCTGGGCTCGGACCTGTTGCGCGGCGTGGTCCAGGCGCTGTTCGCCGGGCTGCTGGCGGCCGGGCACGCCCCGGTCTGGGCGATGGTCGCGCTGGTGGCGGTCTGGGGGGTCGGCGAGGGGCTGTCCATGCCGGCCTTCGGCGCGATCGTGCCCGACCTGGTGCGCCGTACGGGACTGGTGGCGGACGCCAACGCCCTGCTGGGGCTGGCCCGTTCGGTGTCCACCGTGGTCGGCCCCGCCACCGCCGGCCTGGTCACCGCCGCCTGGGGCCCGGCGACGGTGCTGCTGGCCGACGCGGTGACGTACGGCGTCGGCGCCTTCGCGCTGGCCGGGCTGCGGCTGCCGGTGCGGGCGGCGGCCGGCGAGGGGTCGATGGTCCGGGACCTGCGGGCCGGCTGGTCGGAGTTCGCCTCCCGCCCGTGGCTGTGGATCACCACCGTGCAGATGGGCCTGTTCAACTTGCTGGTCTGGGCCCCCTTCCTGGTGCTTGGCCCGCTGCTCGCGCAGCGGGACCTCGGCGGTGCCCGCGCCTGGGGCCTGGTGATGGGCGTCTACGGCGCCGGCGCGGTGCTGGGCGGCCTGCTGGTGCTCGGCCGGTCGCCGGCCCGCCCGCTCGCGGTGGCGTCCCTGGCGGCGCTGGCCTGGGCGCTGCCCTCCGCGGCGCTCGCGGCCGGGGCGGGGCTGCCCTGGGTGGCCGCCGGCGCGCTGGTGGCCGGGGTCGGCTCGGCGGTCTGCGGGACGCTCTACGGCACCACCACCCAGAAGTGGGTGCCGGTGGAACTGCTCGGCCGGGTGACGGCCTTCGGCGTGCTGGGCTCCTTCGCCCTCGGCCCGCTCGGGCTGGCGGCGGCCGGTCCGCTGGCGGGCCGGTTCGGCGCGGACACCGTGCTGCTGATCGGAGCGGTCTGGCAACTGGCGGCCGGGGCCGTAGTGTTGGCCGTACCGGCGGTACGTGACCGTCGCTGGGAGGAGGGCCCGGACAGCTGACCAACCCCTCGGACGGCTCCGGGGCGCACCCCCGGCCCACCGCGCACCGCGCCCGGCCGGCCCCGGAGCGCAACCGGCTGCCCCACCCGCGCACGTACGCCTCCGCGGCGGGCGGGGCGGCCGACCCGGTCGTACGGTGGAGGACGGGGGTGACGGAGGAGGTCGATCATGCCCGGCTCGCTCACCATCAGCCATCACGGGTCCGCGGTCACCCTGGACCACGCGGACGCGGAGCGGCTCGCCACCGTACTGGCGGACCTGGCGTACCTGCTGGAGATCCCGGGGCCGAACCGGATCAACGACGAACAGCTCGCCGTGCTGTGCGAGGGCCGCGCCCCGGACCGCGCCGAGCTGGTGCACTGGTGCGCGTCGAACGCGCGCGGACTGAAGGGGCAGTTCTGACCGGAGCGGCCCGGGCCCGGGCCGCGGACCGTCCGCACCCGGGCCGCCCGCCGGAGCCCTCGGCCCGTTCGCCGGAGCCCGTTGTCCGCCCGCCGGAGCCCGCTGCCGGCCCGCCCGAGCCCGTGGATCGCGCGCCGTGGCCTGTCGGCCGCCCGCCGTACGATGGCGCGCGGGGCGGGGACGCCCCCCGGACGCCGGGGTGGCCGGCGGCCGGTCCGGCGGAGGGTGGGGGCCCGAACGTGCCGCAGTCCTGGTCGATGTCCTGGCTGACCGTGCCCACGCCGCTGCCCAGCGGGCCGATGCACATCGCGGTGACCCCGCTCGGTGTGGTGTCGGCCGGCTACCGGGGGCCGCGCGAGGGCGAGGCGCCGCCGTGCACCGACGAGTCGAAGATCGCCGCCGTCACCGGGCGGATCGGCGCCTACCTGGCGGGCCGCACCCGCGACCTGGGCCTGCCGATCGACTGGAGCCTGAGCTCGGGCCCGCACCGCGCGGTGCTGCAGGCGCTCTGGCGCGAGGTGCCGTACGGCCGGACCATCACCTACGGCGAACTGGCCGCCCGCAGCGGGGTGTTCGAGGATGTGACGGAGCCCGGCCTGGCCGCCCGCACGGTCGGGCAGATGATGGCCGCCAACCCCGTCCCGCTGCTGGTGCCCTGCCACCGGGTGGTGGCGGCGGACGGGATCGGCGGCTTCGGCGGCGGCCGGGTCGGGATCGAGGTGAAGCGCTGGCTGCTCACGCTGGAGGGCGTGCTGGAGCCGACCCTCGACTGGAACGGCCCGCTCTAGGGGCTCGGCCGCTCACCGGTGCAGCGCCCGGACCAGTGACACCCGCCCCGGCGCCCGGCGTTGAAGCACCGGCCGGATGCCGGACACCAGCGTGTACTCGATGCCGCGCACGTCCGGTTCCGCCCCCGGGTACTCCGGCCGCTCCCCGAGTGCCAGCCGCACCGCGTCCCACGGCAGGTTGAGGCCGCACAGCCGCAGCTGGTGGAGCCCGGCGGCGGGGCGGGTGTTGACGTCGATGACCACCGGCCGGCCGTCGAAGCGGCGGAACTGCACGTTGGACAGGTACGCCATGCCGGTCGCCCGGACCAGCCGCCGGACCGGGTCCAGGTAGCACTCCTCGGTGGTGAAGCCGCGGCGGCGGCCCTCCTTGGTGCGCCCGACCGCGGTGAGCGGGCCGCCGTCCCGGTCGGCGAGGCAGTCCACCGAGACCTCCGGTCCGTCCAGGTAGGGCATCACCAGCAGGTCCACCGGCTCGCCGTCCGGGCCGCCCTCGGCCAGTGCCGCGGCCACCTGATCGACCTGCACCCGGTGGTCCCAGCCGGTCAGCCGCCGCGCTCCGTACGGTTCCCGGGTGAGCACCCGGAAGCCGGCGCCGCCCGCACCGGCGGTGGGTTTGAGGCAGGCGGTGTGCCCGGCGCCCTCGATCCGCTCGACGGCGTCCCACAGCTCGCCGGGGGTGCGCACCCGCCACCAGGGCGGGGTGGGCAGGCCGGCCCCGGCGATCACCGCGTAGCCGTCGGCCTTGCTGGTGAAGGCCGCTATCGCGGTGGCCGGCGGGCAGAGCAGCGCGGTGCCGATCGCCTCGAACTCCGGCCGGGCGAGGGCGATGGCGAGCTGGTGCAGCTGCGGGACGAAGACGTCGACGGCGTGCCGGGCGCAGTAGTCCAGCGCGTAGCCGACGTAGCCGTCCGCCGGCAGGTCGGCCGGCTCGGCGCTGCCGTGGTCGGCGGCGGCGAGCACGGGGGAGTCCGGGTCGCCGTGGGTCGCGTGGACCACCACCGGGCGCGGGGCGGCGCGCAGTTGTTCGATGAAGAAGACGTTCTCGGCGTAGGTGCGGTTCAGCCAGACACGTACGGGTGCACTCATGTGACCCTCTCGGGAAGAGAGTTGACGAAGGGTCAGGGCACCCTAGCGGCCTGTTCGAACGGTCCGGACGGCGGGGGCGCCGCCCGTGGATCGTGGCGCGGGGTGGCGCGGTTCGGGGCGCGGATGGGGGAGGATGGGGCGCCGCGCTCCGAGTTGTTCGAATGGACGGTCGAACAGATATCGATCGGGTGATCTATTCGTACTATTTGTTTAGGCATTCCGAACCACTCGAACGAGTGATTGCGGGGCACCCTCGACAGGGCCCACCATGAAGCTGCAACACGCATGTGCAAGGCGACACTTCATCGGGATATGCGAAGGGCTCCCCCATGTCGACCGAAACCAATGCCGGAATTCCCGCGCCCAGTGCGCAGTCGGAGATCCGGCAGCAGCAGAGTCTGAGCACGGCCGGCGCGCGGAACCTCGCGACGACCACCAAGTCCGCGCCCCAGATGCAGGGCATCAGCCCGCGCTGGCTGCTCAGGAAGCTGCCCTGGGTGCAGGTGTCCGGCGGCACCTACCGGGTGAACCGCCGCCTGCGCCACTCGGTCGGCCGCGGCCGGGTGGGTTTCGTCAAGACCGGTGCCGAGGTGCGGATCGTCGCGCCCACGCTGGCCGAGGTGCCGGTGCTGCGCGGGTTCCAGGACGAGGCCGTGCTGGAGGAGCTGGCCTCGCGCTTCGTGCAGCGGGAGTTCGCCCCGGGCGACGTGCTGGTCCAGGCCGGCGCCCCGATCACCGAGGTGTTCCTGATCGCGCACGGCAAGCTCGACCGGCTGGGAACCGGCAAGTACGGCGAGGAGACGGTCGTCGGCACCCTCGCCGACGGCGACCACCTCGGCGACGAGGCGGTCCGGCAGGACGGCGGCGCCTGGCCGTACACCGTCCGCGCCGCGACGGCCGGCACCGTGATGACGCTGTCCTGGCCCGCCTTCCAGGAGCTGCACGACCGCTCCGAGGCGCTCCAGCTCCAGATCATCGAATACCTGAACGGCTTCCAGCAGGCGCAGAACAAGCACGGCGAGGCCGCGATCGACCTCTCCGCCGGCCACCAGGGCGAGTACGAGCTGCCCGGCGCCTTCGTGGACTACGAGCTCAAGCCGCGCGAGTACGAGCTCAGCGTCGCGCAGACCATCCTCAAGGTGCACAGCCGGGTCGCCGACCTCTACAACCAGCCGATGAACCAGACCGAGCACCAGCTGCGGCTGACCATCGAGGCCCTGCGCGAGCGCCAGGAGCACGAGCTCGTCAACAACCCCGACTTCGGCCTGCTCGGCAACGCCGCGTACGACCAGCGCTTCCAGACCCACTCCGGCCCGCCCACCCCGGACGACATGGACGAGCTGCTCAGCCGCCGCCGCGGCACCAAGCTGTTCCTGGCCCACCCCAGGGCCATCGCCGCCTTCGGCCGGGAGCTCAACAAGCGCGGCCTCTACCCGGACACGGTCGAGGTCGACGGCAAGCAGATCCAGTCCTGGCGCGGCGTCCCGGTCTTCCCGTGCAACAAGATCCCGATCGTCGGGAGCACCAGCTCGATCCTCGCGATGCGAATCGGCGAGGACAACCAGGGCGTCATCGGCCTCCACCAGACCGGAATTCCGGACGAATACCAGCCGAGCCTTTCGGTGCGGTTCATGGGAATCGACGACAAGGCCATCATTTCCTACCTGGTGAGCGCCTACTACTCCGCCGCGATCCTGGTGCCGGACGCGGTCGGCGTCCTGGAGAACGTGGACATCGCGCAGTACTGACGGTTCGCACGGCCGGTCGCGGCGCCGCGCCGTCGTGCCGTCCGTCGGGGCCGCCCATCCGGCCCCGGCGGACGGCGGCCCCGGCGCGTACGGACCCGGCCGGTACGACCCCGGCGCGTACCGACCCTGCCGGTACGACCCCGGCGCGTACCGACCCTGCCGGTACGACCCCGGTGCGTACCGACCCCGTCGGCACGGGCCCGGCCGGGGCGAGGCGCGACCGCGCCCGGCACCGCAGCGCAACTCCGGTCCGCCGTCGGCGGGCCGTCCCACGACAGGCGCCCGACAGGGGGAGAGACCCATGACGAGTCCCACGCTGGAGCGGGACCACAAAGAGGGGCACGAGGCGGCGGACATCCTCGCCCGGACCCGCGCCCTGGTCGACCCGGTCCTGCGGGCCGCCGTCGACTCGCTGCCCGGCACCATGCGCAAGGTGTCCGGCTACCACTTCGGCTGGTGGGAGGCGGACGGCACCCCCGCCGAGGCCCCCGCCGGCAAGGCGATCCGGCCGGCCATGGTCCTCGCCGCCACCCAGGCCCTGGGCGGCAGGCCCAACGAGGCCGTCGCCGCGGCCGCCGCGGTGGAGCTGGTGCACAACTTCACCCTGCTCCACGACGACGTCATCGACCGGGACGACACCCGGCGCCACCGGCCCACCGCCTGGCGGGTGTTCGGCACCACAGAGGCCATCCTGGCCGGCGACGCCATGCACTCCCTCGCGCTGCGCCTGCTCGCCGAGGACACCCACCCGGCCGCCCAGGGCTCGATCCGCCGGCTCGCCGACTGCGTGGTCGAGCTCTGCGAGGGCCAGCAGATCGACTGCGCCTTCGAGCGGCGCGACGACGTCTCGCTGCCCGAGTGCCTGGCGATGGCGGAGGCCAAGACCGGCGCGCTGCTCGGCGCGGCCTGCTCGATGGGCGCCCTGTACGGGGGCGCCTCCGAGGAGGCGGCGCAGGCGCTGGACGGTTTCGGCCGGGAGATCGGCCTGGCCTTCCAGCTGATCGACGACCTGATCGGCATCTGGGGGGATCCGGCGGTCACCGGCAAGCCGGTCGGCGCGGACCTGGTCGCCCGGAAGAAGTCGCTGCCGGTGGTCGCGGCGCTGGGGTCCGGCACCGTGGACGGCAAGCGGCTGGCCGAGCTGTACGCGATCGAACGCCCGCTGAGCCCCGAGGAGTTGGCGCAGTGCGCGGCGGCCGTCGAGGCGGCCGGCGGGCGTGGCTGGGCGCAGGGCGAGTCCTGCGAGCGGATGGCCACGGCGATGGCGCAGCTGGCCGCCGCGGTCCCGGAGCCGGCCGCGGCCGACGAGCTGCTGGCGCTCGCCGAGCTGGTCACCCGCCGCACGCACTGAGCGGGCTGCCCGGGCCGGATGCGTCCCCGGGCCTTTCCCCGGTGTCTCCCCGGGGGTGGGAAGTCGGCCCGGCCGGCTCCCCACTCCCGGCCGCCTCCACGGCCCGGCCGACCGCGCCGTCAGCCGAAGGCGGCCAACAGCCGCCGCTCCTTGGCGGGTTCGATGCCGTGCCGCACCGCCGCCCCCGGCCGCCCCTTGCGCCCCTCGGCGTCGGTGTCCTCGACCGGCCCGCGCGTCCGCAGCCACTCCCAGGTGTCCCGCGCCGTCTCGGCGAACGGCCGGCAGCGCAGCCCGGCCGCCTCCGCCCGGCCGGTGTCGGCCAGCCAGACGCCCGCCAGCTCGGGCAGGTCCGGTGCCCAGAGCGGGAGTTCGGTCCACCAGTCGACCCGGTCCGGCCCCTCGGCGAGCAGCGGCCCGTCCGGGACCCGGACCAGCTCGGTGTCCGCGGCGCCCGCCACCTCCCGGCAGGTCTCCAGCCACTCGCCGAAGCGGAGCCGCCCCGGCGGCGCCGTCGTGACGAACCGCCCCGCCGTCCCGGCCGTCAGCAGGTCCAGCCCGAAGGCGGCGAAGTCCCGGACGTCGATCACCTGCATGGTCCGCCGCGGATCCCCCGGGGCGAGCACCCGCCCGCCGCGCGCCATCCGCTCCAGCCACCAGGGCAGCCGGCCGCCGAACTCGTACGGCCCGACGAGCAGCCCGCTGTTCAGCACCAGCGTGCGCCCGGCGCCGAACCCCGCCAGCACGGCGCGCTCGCAGCCGGCCTTCAGGGCGTTGCCGGGCGGCTGGTCGGGCGGGGTGTCGGCGGGGCAGGGGTGTGGCGCGGAACCCTCGTCGACCACGCGGGCGGGCCAGTCGGCGAAGGCGTGCACGGAGGAGACGAAGGTGTAGTGCCCGGCCCGCCCGCGCAGCAGCCGGGCGCTGAGCGCGGCCTGGGCGGGCTGCTGGGCTGAGGTGTCGACGACGGCGTCCCAGCCGCAGCCGTCGACCAGCCGGGCGAGGTCCCCGGCGCTGTCGCGGTCGCCCCGGACGGCCTCGACACCGGGCAGGTCGGCGGCGCTTCGGCCGCGGTTGAAGGTGGTCACCCGGTGGCCCCTGGCGAGGGCCTCGGCAGCGTAGGCCCGTCCGAGGAAGGACGAGCCCCCAAGCAGGAGGATCTTCATACCGACGACCCTCTCCCGGCCGCCCCGCCGGTACGCCCGGATCAGCGCTCAGCAGATCCCGGCGGGCGGAAGCCGCGCGGCTTCCGGTCCGACATGCCGCCCCACCCGGCCCCGCTTAGCATCCGAGGTGTACCGCGGTCGGCGACCGCACCCCGGCCCGGTGCGCGACCCGTACGGCGGACCCGCCCGCCGCGCCGGCACCGACGGCCCGCCGGCGTCGAGCGTCCCACCGGTGCCGTGCCGGCGGCGCCGCCCCCGCCGACCGGCTGCCCGCCCCGGACGAAGGACCCGTGATGAACCAGCCCGAGCTGGAGGCCCTGGCCGCCGACGCGTACGTCTACGGCTACCCGCTGGTCGCCGGCCTCACCATGGTCGAGCGCTTCGACCGGGGCGGCCTGGGCACCCTGCCGGCGGCGCCGTTCAACCACCTCAGCCACGCCACCCGGCTGGCCGGTCCGGCCGACCGCTTCGTCTCGGTCAACAACGACACGGTCTACTCGATCGCCCAGCTCGACCTCTCCGAGGGCCCGCAGGTGCTGCGCGTCCCGGACACCGCCGGCGCCTACTACGTGCTGCAGATCATCGACGCCTGGACGGACAACGTCGCCTACCTCGGCCGCCGGGCCACCGGCACCGGCGCGCAGACCTGGCTGATCGTCCCGCCCGGCTGGCACGGCACCCCCTCGGACCCCGACCGGGTGATCGAACTGCCGACCACCGTCGGCACCCTCGTCGGCCGCTTCGCCTGCGCCGGCCCGGACGACTTCCCCCGGGTCCGGGCCCTCCAGGCCGCCCTCGAACTGGAACCGCTGGAACCCGGAGGCCTGGTCGCCGGACTCCCCGAACCGGACGCGGACGTCCCCGAGCGGCTGGCCTTCTTCGAGCGGCTGCGGGTCTGGATGCAGGCCTTCCCGCCCGCCACCGCCGACATCGAGTACCAGCGCCGCTTCGCCCCGCTCGGCCTGCTCGACGACGGCGCCTCGCCGTACCGCGCGGCCGCCGCCGAATGGACACTGGCGCTGGCCAAGGGCCTGGCCGCCGGCCGCGAACGGGTCGAGGACGCCACCCGCCCGCCCGAGGACCACCCGCCCGGCGAGTGGCGCAGCGCCCTCCACCTCTTCGACTACAACACCGACCACCTGGGCCCCGGCACCCTCGACGACCCCGAGTGGCGCATCCCCGACCGCCGCGCCGCCTACCTCAGCCGGGCCGCCGCCGCCCGGGCCGGCCTCTGGGGCAACCACGCCTACGAGGCCTCGTACGCGATGACCTACGACGACTCCGACGGCCGCCCCCTCACCGGCCTCCACGACTACACCCTGCGCTTTGACCAGCCGCCCCCGGCCGGGGCGTTCTGGTCCGTCACGATGTACTCCGTCCCGGACTACTACCTGGTGGAGAACCCGATCGACCGCTACTCGATCGGCGACCGCACCCCAGGACTGGTCCACGGCGAGGACGGCTCCCTCACCCTGACCCTCCGGCACGACCAGCCCGAGGACCCGACCGCCGCCGCCAACTGGCTCCCCACCCCACCCGGCGAGTTCCGCCCCATCCTCCGCATCTACCAACCCGAACCCGCCGTCCTGGACGGCACCTACCAAGTCCCCCCGATCCACCGCCTTTGACCCCCCCGGGCCCACCAACGCCCCGCCGCCCCGGACCCCAGCCCGCCCGGCACCCCGGCCCCTACCGCGCACACCCCGCAAGCCGCGCTGCCCCCGGGACCCCGCCGCGCTCGCCCCGCCAGCACCCCAGCTCCCACCCCCGCACGCCCCGCCGCCCCTCGATTCCCACCCCCGCCGCCCCCAGACCCCAACCCGCCGGCACCCCGGCCCCTGCCGCGCCCGCCCCGCCGCCATCTCGGACCTACCGCGCACACCCCGCGTGCCGCGCTGCCACCCCGGCCCCTGCCGTGCCCGCCCCGCCGCCACCCACCTCGGGCCCCACCCCGCACGCCCCGCCAGCACCTCGGATCCCGCCGCGCACGAGAAGTCGGGTGGGCCGACTTCTCGTGCGTTCCCGGTTTTGCGGGCGGGATTATGGCGGTCGGTCTACATATTCGGCTCCTGGCCCGCCCTCGGCGCGCGCGAGAAGTCGGCCTGATCGACTTCTGGCGCGCTCCCGGCTTCGGGCTGGCCGGTGAAATATGCAGGTCGGTCTACAAATCCAGCCAGGCTGGGCCCTGTTGCGCATGAGAAGTCGGCCGGGTCGACTTTTCGTGCATCCTCGGCCTGGGGCTCTGGAGAAGCACGCAGGTCGGTGTATTTGCCCGCTGGTGTTGCGTGGGAAGTCGGGTGGGCCGACTTCCTGTGCGGCCTTGCCGGCTACTGCGGGCGGGATTACGGCGGTCGGTCTACGTATTCGGCCCCTGGCCCGCCCCGCCGTGCACGAGAAGTCGGCCGGGTCGACTTCTCGCGCGCCCGTGCCCTCCGGGTGCCGGCCGGGAGGGAGGGCTGCCGCGTTTGCGCGGGCCGTTAGTGCTGCGACGGGGAGGCCGTTGCCGTGCCCGTCGGATGTGGCGACGAGTTCGTGGCCGTGCCCGAGGGGGACGGGGTGTTCGTCGGTGGGTCGGAGGGCGACGGGGACGCGGTGGGTGCCGCCGTGGGCGAGGTGGTGGTGGAACCGCTGGGCGCCGGTGTCGCCGGAGTCGAGGACGGTGTCGATGACGGTGACGGATCGGCCGGGGAGGAGGCGGAGCCGCCTCGGTTGTGCGGCCCGCCCTCCAGGGTGACCACCGCCTGGGAGGGCGGCAGAGCGATCCGGGCGGTCCAGTGGGTCGTCGGCGCCTGGTCCTCGTCCACGGTGACGATCACGGTGATCCGCTGGCCGGGCGCCAGGGTGCCGGCGTCGCGGCTGAGCCGGAGCCAGCCGGCGTCCGTCACCGCGTGCCAACGGATCTCCGTGGCGCCGGAGTTGGTGAGGGTGAGGATGGTCCGGCTGCCGTACTCGCCGGCCTCGACGGTGAGCAGCCCGGCCGGGGCCGGCTCGCCGGTGCCCGTCGTGGAGGCCTGGTCGGCAGCCGGGGCCGGTGCGGCGACCAGGGTCGGGCTGCTGAGCGGGGTGGCGCCGTGGGCCGGGACCGGGATGGCCGCGCCCTGGAAGGTGAGCCGCGGAAAGCCGGGAGGCAACGTTTCTGCATCGCTTCCGCGGGCGCCGCCCGCGGCCATCCCGGGCCCGGCCCCCGCCAGCTCCATCCCGGGCATGCCGGGCGCACCCGCCCCAGCCGGGCCGTCCACCGCGGGCCGGGGCCGCTGCCCGGTCGGCTGCCCGGCCGCGTCCACCCGTACCGCCGACACCGAGGCCGCCGACCCCGACCCGACACCGCCCCGGTGCCCGGCCCAGAGCGCGATCACCGGCGCCGCCAGTACGGCCGCCAGCACACCGGTGGTCACCACCCGCCGACGTACCGCCAACCCGCGCCCCGCGTCCGGCGCCCGGTGCCGGGGGAAGCCGCTCTGGTCGAACCGCAGCCCCGGCTCCGCGCCCCGAGCACCCGCTACCCGAGGACCCACAGCCCGAGCGGCCGCCGCCGGAGCGGCCGCCCCGTCGGAGGCCGCGGCGGCCCCGAGGAGGTCCGCCGGAGCCCGCAGCAGCGCCAACCCGGACAGCCCCGCCGCCCCCGCCGTACCCTCCGCCGCCTCGCCCGCGGCCACCCGTTCCGCCGTCCCCCGGCAGGTCGGGCAGTCCACCACGTGCTGCACCAGCTCCCGGCGCAGCGCCGGGCCGAGCACCCAGTCCCGCCAGGACTCCGCCCCGGCCCCGCCGAGCCGGTCCAGTTCCGGGCAGCTGCCCACGCCGAGCACCAGCAGTGCCGCCCTGGTCCGGGCGACCTCGGCCTCGGCCCCGGCCAGCAGCGCGCGGGTCCGTTCGAACGGCTGGCCCAGTACGGCCGCCACTTCGAGCGGGGTCAGCCGGTGCCGGACGGAGAGTTCCAGCGCCTCGCGCTGTTCCGGGTCGGTGCCGGCCGCCTCGGGCCAGGCGAGCGAGGAGAGCTCGCGCCGCCGCCGGGCCGCCTCGGCCTCGCCGGGCTCGGCCGGGGCGGTCCGCCCGGCCTCGGCACCGGTCGGACCCGGGGCGTCGCCGGCGAGCCGGCGCAGACAGCAGTACCGGGCGAGGGAGAACAGCCAGGCGCGCAGCAGCCCGGGCTCGGCCAGCCGGGCGCCGTGCCGTCGTGCCAGCTCGCGGACCTCGCGCAGGGCGTCGGCGGCCGCGTCGTGCTCGCAGAGCACCGAGAGGCAGTAGGTGAACAGGCCGTCCACCTGCCGGTCGTACGCCGCGAGCACGGCGGCGGCCCGCACCCCGGCCGACCCGCCGGACCCGCCGGACCCGCCGGACCCGCCGGACCCGCCCGACCCGGCAGGTCTACCCGACCTGCCCGGCCTGACCGATCGGGTCGACCGGGCAGGCCCGTCCGGCCCCACAGTTCTCGTCGTCACCCGTCCGACGGTAGAGAACGCGGACGGCTGACCCCGGCCATTCGCCGCGTATGTACTTCTTTCGGGTAACAACATCGCCCATCTGTGTGGACGCGCGGTCGGCCCGCCCGCGGACCCTGGTCGCCGGCCCCGACCCGGCCCCGCCTGCGGACCGCCGTTGTCGGACCCGGACGCTACGGTGGGCGGCATGCCTCCGCGTTCCAAGACCATCGCCAAGCCCCGCCCGGCGTACCGCTGCACCGAGTGCGGCAACCAGCTGCCCAAGTGGGTCGGCCGCTGCCCGGAGTGCAACGCCTGGGGCACGGTCGAGGAGTACGGCGCGGTGCCGATCCGCACCACGGCCGCCGGCCCGGTCAGCGCGCCCGCCCGCCCGATCGCCCAGGTGGACGGCCAGGTCGCGACGGCCCGTTCGACGGGCGTGCCGGAGCTGGACCGGGTGCTCGGCGGCGGCCTGGTGCCCGGCGCGGTGGTGCTGCTGGCCGGCGAGCCCGGCGTCGGCAAGTCCACCCTGCTGCTGGACGTCGCCGCCAAGGCGGCCACCGCGCAGCACCGCACGCTCTACGTCACCGGCGAGGAGTCGGCCGGCCAGGTCCGGCTGCGCGCGGACCGGATCAACGCCCTCTCCGAGCACCTCTACCTCGCCGCCGAGCAGGATCTCGGCGCGGTGCTCGGGCACATCGAGGCGGTCAACCCCGGCCTGCTGATCCTGGACTCGGTGCAGACCATCGCCTCCGCCGAGCTGGACGGCGCCCCCGGCGGCCCGGCCCAGGTCCGCGAGGTGGCGGGCGCGCTGATCCGGGCGTCGAAGGAGCGCGGCATGGCCACCCTGCTGGTCGGCCACGTCACCAAGGACGGCCAGATCGCCGGTCCGCGCCTGCTGGAGCACCTGGTGGACGTGGTGCTGAGCTTCGAGGGCGACCGGCACGCCCGGCTGCGGCTGATCCGCGGGGTCAAGAACCGCTACGGCGCCACCGACGAGGTCGGCTGCTTCGAGCTGCACGACGAGGGCATCGTCGGCCTGGCCGACCCGTCCGGCCTCTTCCTGACCAGGCGTGACAAGCCCGTCCCGGGCACCTGCCTCACCGTCACCCTGGAGGGCAAGCGCCCGCTGGTGGCCGAGGTGCAGGCGCTGATGGTGGATTCGCAGATCCCCTCCCCGCGGCGCACCACCTCGGGCCTGGAGTCCCCCCGGATCGCGATGATCCTGGCCGTGGTCGAGCGGCACGGCGGGGTGAAGCTCGGCAAGCAGGACATCTACACCGCGACGGTCGGCGGGGTGAAGCTGACCGAGCCCTCCGCGGACCTCGCGGTGGCGCTCGCGGTGGCCAGCTCCTCCACCGACACCCCGCTGCCCAGCAACCTGGTGGCGATCGGCGAGGTCGGCCTGGCGGGCGAGGTACGGCGGGTGACGGGTGTGCAGCGGCGGCTCGCCGAGGCGCACCGGCTGGGCTTCACCCACGCCCTGGTCCCGCCGGACCCGGGCAAGGTGCCGCCGGGCATGAAGGTGGTCGAGGTGGCCGACATCGGCGAGGCGCTGCGGGCCATCCCGGGCCGCCGCCGTTCCGCCGCCAAGCCGCGCACCGAGCCGCGCGGTGAGGCACCGTCGGCGCCGCCGTCCCCGCGTTCCGCCCGGTCCGCGGACCGCCCGGCGGCGTACCCCGAGGAGCTGATGGACGGCTGGGAGCCGCTCGACTCCGACGAACTGCGCTGACCCAAGCCCTGCCGAGGCCACACACAGTTAGACTTTCCCCAGTCTCATTGGCCAGAAGGCAGTACCGAGCGGTACTGAGCGACAGAGCAACAGACCGCGGACCGGCGCACGGCGTGAGGCGCGCGGCACGGGTCGACCGGAGGAGTCACGTGGCAGCCAGCGACCGGGGGGCGGACAAGGCCTCCCGCGAGGAGGCCCTGCTGCGGGCCTCCCTCACCGCCATCGCGCCCGGTACCGCGCTTCGTGACGGTCTGGAGCGGGTCCTGCGGGCCAACACCGGCGGTCTGATCGTGCTGGGCTTCGACCGGACCGTCGAGTCCCTGTGCACCGGCGGCTTCGTCCTGGACGTCGAGTTCAGCGCCACCCGGCTGCGCGAGCTGTGCAAGCTGGACGGCGCGGTGGTGCTCGACAAGGACATCACCAAGATCGTCCGGGCCGGCGTGCACCTGATGCCGGACTCGACCATCCCGACCGACGAGACCGGCACCCGCCACCGCACCGCCGAGCGGGTCAACCGGCAGACGGGCTACCCGGTGGTCGCGGTCTCGCACTCGATGCGGCTGATCGCGATGTACGTCAACGGCACCCGCCGGGTGCTGGAGGACTCCACCACCGTCCTGTCCCGCGCCAACCAGGCGCTGGCCACCCTGGAGCGCTACAAGCTGCGCCTGGACGAGGTGGCCGGAACGCTCTCCGCGCTGGAGATCGAGGACCTGGTGACGGTCCGGGACGTCACCGCCGTGGCCCAGCGCCTGGAGATGGTCCGGCTGATCGCCACCGAGATCGCCGGCTACGTGCTGGAACTCGGCATCGACGGCCGGCTGCTCTCGCTCCAGCTGGACGAGCTGATCGCGGGCGTGGAGCCGGAGCGCGAGCTGGTCGCCCGGGACTACTTCCCGGAGCGGGCCGCCAAGAAGGGCCGGACGGTCACCGAGGTGCTGGCCGACCTGGAGGCGCTCACCCACGCCGAGCTGCTGGACCTCCAGACCGTCGCCAAGGCGCTCGGCTACTCGGGCTCGCCGGAGTCGCTGGACTCGGCCGTCTCGCCGCGCGGCTACCGCCTGCTGGCGAAGATCCCGCGCCTGCCCAACACGGTCATAGAGCGCCTGGTCGAGCACTTCGGCGGCCTCCAGAAGCTGCTCGCCGCGAGCATCGACGACCTGCAGACCGTCGAGGGCGTCGGCGAGACCCGTGCCCGCTCGGTCCGCGAGGGCCTGTCCCGCCTTGCCGAATCGTCCATCCTGGAGCGCTACGTCTGACCGGACGGCGCCACCGTACGGACACCCGAACACCGCGACGGCCCCCGGGGGAACCTCCCCGGGGGCCGTCGCGCGTCCGCACCGCACCCCGGCCGCCCCGCGCACCCCGCCCGCGTCCGCCCCCGCCCGCGTCCGCCGTCCGCCCCCGCCCGGCACCCCGGACACGGCGGAGCCCCCGGCCGAGCGACGGCCGGGGGCTCTGAGGGAAGGTGACCGGTTCTCAGCCGTCCAGCCGGATCGAGGCCCGCGCCGAGACCTTGTCCCCGGAGAGCCCGGTGAGCTCCGCGAGCACCACGTAGGTGCCGCTCGGCGGCGGCGTCTGGTCGGCGGTCGCGCACTGCGGCTTGCTGCGGCTGCGGTCCCAGGTGAAGGTCTCGGTCTGGTTGCCGTTCGCGCCGAGCTGCACCCAGATGCTGCCCTTGTCGGTCGGGCAGTCGCCGGAGGACCAGACCCGGTCGTTGTTGCTGCCGCTCACCGTGATCACGGAGGCGGTGCGGCCCAGGTCCACCCGGCAGTTGGTGCCGGAGGAGTTCTTGACCGTCAGGGCCAGCCGGGGCTTGTCCTTGGGCTGGTACGAGTTCTGGGTGCCGGCCAGCTCCAGCGCCACCTGCGAGGAGGCGCAGACCGGCAGCGCCATGACCTCGGGGGTGTTGACCGGCGGAGCGCCGCCGCCCGTACCGCCGGAGCCGCCCGTGCCGCCTCCGGTGCCGCCGCCGGTCGCCGGCGCGGCGCCGCCCCCGGGGGCCGGGTTGGCCCCGCCGGCGCCGGTGCCGCCGCTGAGGTTGACCTCGGTGCCGCCACCGCCCGCCACCGGTCCGCCCCCGGAGCCGCCGCCCGGGCGCGCCGCGGGGCCGCTCGGTGAGGCGCCGGGCGTGATCGCCTGAGCCGGTGTCTGGTTCTGGGACTGGGAGGGAACGGCCTGTGCGGCGTTGCCCGGTGAGCCGCCGTCACCGCCCCCGCCCTGATCGATCATCAGCCAGGCGATCAGGGCGACGACCGCCGCGACGGCGACGAGCACGATGACGCGCCGACGCCAGTAGATCGAGGCCGGCAGTGGTCCGACGGGTTGACGCAGAGAAGGCACGACCAAACTCTACGAGACTGTGTGTGGCGATTGACTCACCAACACCGCACAGTCGCCCCTTCCTTCACATGATCCGCCATTTGATCCGTTCGAGCGAGCCCCAATCGGACGATTTCCGGTCGGTCCCCCGGTCGGTCCGGAGCAGACTGATCCACTTCGGCCCGGTCGGCGGGCATGGGAGGATCGAAGGGCCATGACTGCCATCACCGCCCCTGCCACCGCCGCCGACGCCGCCCGGCCGCCGATGCCCCTGCCGCTGTTCCACTCGACCGTCCTGGACTGGTACGAGGCGAGCAAGCGGGACCTGCCCTGGCGGACCCCCGACGCGACGCCCTGGGCGGTCATGGTGAGCGAGTTCATGCTCCAGCAGACCCCGGTCAAGCGCGTGCTGCCCGCCTGGGAGGCCTGGCTCACCCGCTGGCCGACCCCGGCCGACCTCGCCGCCGACGCGCCCGGCGAGGCAGTCCGGATGTGGGGCCGGCTGGGCTACCCGCGCCGGGCGCTGCGCTTGCACGCGGCCGCGGTGGCGATCACCGAGCAGCACGACGGCGAGGTCCCGGACGACCACGCCACCCTGCTCTCGCTGCCCGGCGTGGGGGAGTACACCGCCGCCGCCGTCGCCTCCTTCGCCTTCCGCCAGCGGCACGTGGTGCTGGACACCAACGTCCGCCGGGTCTTCGCCCGCGCGGTGACCGGCGTCGAGTACCCGGCCCAGGCCACCACCGCCGCCGAGCGCCGCACCGCCACCGCGCTGCTGCCGGACGACGCCGAGACGGCCGCCACCTGGGCGGTCGGCGTGATGGAGCTGGGCGCGCTGGTCTGCACCGCCCGCGGCCCGGAGTGCGGGGACTGCCCGCTGTTCACCACCTGCGCCTGGCAGCGGGCGGGCCGCCCGCCGTACGAGGGCCCGGCCCGGCGCGGCCAGTCCTACGAGGGGACGGACCGCCAGGTGCGCGGCAAGCTGCTCGCGGTGCTGCGCGAGGCGCACGGGACGGTGCCGCAGGCCCGGCTGGACGCGGTCTGGCCGGACTCGGTGCAGCGGGCCCGGGCGCTGGACGGCCTGGTGGCGGACGGCCTGGTCGAGCCGGTCGAGCAGGGCGTCTACCGGCTGCCCCAGTAGGCGGCGGAACACGAAGGCGCCCCCGGGAGAGGACCTCCCGGGGGCGCCTTCGTGCGCGGGGACCGTCAGACGGCCGCCGCCTCCAGCGAGGCCTCGGCCGGAGCCTCGCCCTTGCCGGTGCCGCGCAGCGGCACCTCGCGGAGGAACACCGCCGCGGCGATCGCGATCACGGCCACCCCGGCGCCCCACAGGAAGACGGTGTGCATGCCGTTGGACACCGCGTGGTGGTAGGCGTCCTGGACGGGCGCGGGCAGTGCGCGCATCGCGGCCGGGCTCATCTGGCCCGGGTCCTTCGCGCCGCCCGCCGAGGCCTGCTCGCCGAGCCGCTCCTTCATGGTGTCGGCCACCCGGTTGTTGAACAGCGCGCCGAACAGCGCGACGCCGAAGGAGCCGCCGATGGTGCGGAACAGGGTGGCGGTGGAGCTGGCCACGCCCATGTCCTTGAGCTCGACGCTGTTCTGCGCGACCAGCATGGTGATCTGCATCAGGAAGCCCATGCCGGCGCCGAGCACGACCATCCAGCAGGCCGAGGTGAAGCTGCTGGTCCCGACGCCCATGGTGGAGAGCAGGATCATGCCACCGGTCATCACGATGGTGCCGATGATCGGGTAGATCCGGTACTTCCCGGTCTTGGTGACGGCCTGGCCGACCACCAGCGAGATCACCAGCATGCCGAACATCATCGGCATCAGCAGCAGGCCGGAGTTGGTGGCCGAGGCGCCCTGGACGATCTGCTGGTAGAGCGGCAGGAAGACGGTCGAGCCGAACATCACGAAGCCGACGATGAAGCCGATGATCGAGACCAGGGTGAAGTTCAGGTTGCGGAACAGGCTCAGCGGGAGCATCGGCTCCTCGACCCGCTGCTCCACGTAGCAGAAGGCGATCAGCGAGGCGGCGGAGAGCGCGGCCAGGCCGAGGATCTCCTTGGAGCCCCAGGCGTACTGCTGGCCGCCCCAGGTGGTGATCAGCACCAGCGAGGTGATGCCGACGGTGAGCAGGATGGCGCCCAGGTAGTCGATCTTGGCGGTGCTGCGGACCTTCGGCAGCTTCAGCGTCACGACGACCACGGCGAGTGCGACGACGCCGAGCGGCAGGTTGATGTAGAAGGTCCAGTGCCAGCTCAGGTGGTCGGTGATGAAGCCGCCGACCAGCGGGCCGCCGATGGTGGCGAGGGCCATCACCGCGGCGAACATGCCCTGGTACTTGCCGCGGTCGCGCGGCGGGACGAGCGCGCCCATGATCGACATGACGCCGACCATCAGTCCGCCGGCGCCCAGGCCCTGCACGGCGCGGAAGCCGATCAGCTCGTTCATGTTCTGCGACAGGCCGGACAGCGCCGAGCCCACCAGGAAGATCACGATCGAGGTGAGGAAGGTGCCCTTGCGGCCGTACATGTCGCCGAGCTTGCCCCAGATCGGGGTGGAGGCGGCGGTCGCCAGGGTGTACGCGGTGACCACCCAGGACAGGTGCTCGGCACCGCCGAGGTCGCCGACGATGGTCGGCATCGCGGTGCCGACGATCAGGTTGTCGAGCATGGCCAGCAACATGGTGACGACCAGGCCGACCATCACGAGGCGGATCTCGCGGGGCGACCGCGGCTGCTCCTCCTCGGTCGTCTTGTCCTCCGGCACCGGGCCGGCGGTCTTGGACTGTGACATGAGGTGGGGTCTCCCGGAGGGTGGTTCGGACGGAGCGTCGTGCCGTGCGGCGGCTCACTTACTTGTCGCCCGGCTAGTTTATCGACCGTCGGCACGGTAGGTTGTTTCCTAGCCGGTCGTCAAGCCAGTTTCCCGACCGGACTTCTGGGCAGGGAGAATGGGCCCGGGGCGGACACCGCTCCGGGGTCCGCAGTAGTCACCGACGCAGTCATGAGGCAGGCCATGGGCACTCCGCACAGCCCCCGCAGCGACACCCGGGCTCGCATCATCGAGGTGTCACTGGAGCTCTTCGCCGAGCAGGGCTACGAGCAGACCTCACTGCGCGAGATCGCCGACCGCCTGGGCGTCACCAAGGCCGCGCTCTACTACCACTTCAAGACCAAGGACGACATCGTCCTGGGCATCGTCGAGCGGATGGCCGCGCCGATCGACGAGTCCATCGCGTGGGGCCGCAAGCAGGCCTGGAGCCCGGAGATGCGCGACGAGCTGATCCGCCGCTTCGCGGACGGGATGGCCGAGCGGGCCCCGCTGCTGCGCTTCTTCCACGAGAACCAGCCCGCGCTGCGCGAGTCCCCGGCCGGGCTGGCCTTCCGGGACCGCATGATCACCATGATGCAGCTGGTGCACGGGCCGGGGGCGGACTTCCACGACCGGCTGCGGGCCGCGATGGCGCTGTTCACCGTCCACTCGTCGCTGTTCCTGCTCAAGCAGGACAAGGCGGACTGCGGCCACACCCCGAACGTGTGGGGCGAGCAGCCGCCCCCCGCCGGCCTGGACGAGGCGATCGGGGCGGCCCGGGACATCGCGCTGGAGATCGGCGCCGGGATCAGCCACCCCGCCCGCACCACCGGCTGAGGGCGCCGGTCCCGCAGGGCCCGGCGCCCGGGGCGGCTCAGAAGTCCGTGACGCCGTGCCCCGCCAGGTACGCGATCGGGTTGACCACCGCGCCGTAGCGGTTGCTGGTGCGGATCTCGAAGTGCAGGTGCGGGCCCGTCGAGTTGCCGGTGCTCCCGGACAGCCCGATCCGCTCGCCCGCGGATACCCGCTGGCCCGCCGAGACGGTGACCGAGGACATGTGGGCGTACTGCGCGAAGTGCCCGTCCGCCAGCCGCAGCACGACCTCCTTGCCGTACGCGCCGTCCCAGCCGGCCGACACCACGCTCGCGTCGCCGACCGCCAGCAGCGGCGTGCCCGGGGAGACCGCGAAGTCCACCCCGGTGTGGTACCCGGCGGCGTAGCTGCGGTTGGCCTTCCCGTACGGGTTGCTGGTCGGCGCGTTCGGCACCGGCGCCGACCACCCGGGAGTCGGCGCGGGCCCGGGCTCCGGCGCGGGTCCGGCCTCCGGGGCCGGCTCGTCGGCGGGATCCGGCTCCGGCTCCGGTGCCGGCGGTTCGAACGGCAGCAGGTTGGGCGCCACCGTCACGAACTCCTGTGCCGAGTCGCCGTCGTCGGGCAGCTTGTACGGGCTGGGGCCGGCCACCTGGACCAGCCCCGCGCTCGGCACCTCCGCCCGCGGCACGGTGAAGGCCGAGCTGCCCGGCGTGGTGGGCCGTACGGTCTGCGCCGAGGCGGTGCCCGGGGTGGCCACCAGCAGCACGCCGGCGAGCAGCGTGGCGACCGCTCCGGCCGAGGCCAGCGCGTGGTCGTGCTCGGCCCGCTGACGGCTGCCGGGCAGGGTGGTGTGCCGGGGCGCCCCGAGGGCGCGCAGCGGCGCGGCCTGGGTGCGGACGGCGTGGCCGATCCGGGGCTGCCAGACGGCGGCCCGGGCCGCCGCCTGGGCGGCGAGCCGGCGCAGGGCCGGCCCCACGGGTGGGACGGTGGACATCTGCCGTACCTCACGGATCGTACGAGGGCAGCACGAAGCGCCCGTTCGGGCGCGTGCTGAGCGGGGGACCACTCAGGTGTAACGGTCACCGGGCGGAGTCCCAAACGCGGTGATGTACTACGGCGTGTAGTCATCGTGGCGCCGGAGATTCAAACCGACGGAGCAATGATCATGAGATCGGATCGCCCATGACCGCTCCGGGCCGTCCACCGCTTCCCCGGCCCCGCTACTACCGCCGGTCGTACCGTGCCGGAGGCCTGTGACCAGCACCACGCGCGGCCGGGGTTTCGCGGGCTCGAACCGCTTTCCGTCCGCACCGCTGACCGGTCCGGCCCGCTGCGGGACCATCGAGCCATGTATGGCAACAGGAGCGAAGACACCGACGCCGGTGACCGCCCGAGCCTGCCGGACCGCCGCTTCGCCGCCCTGCGCGGCTGCGAACGGCTGCTGTCCGGGGCCCGGCCGCAGAGCATCCGCGAACGCCTCGCCGACCTGGCCGGCCCGCCGCCGGGCGCCGCCCCCGACCCGGACGCCGCCGCCGGTCCGCACGGCGCCCCCGACCTGGACGGCCGCCCGGACCAGTACGGCGACGGCGTGGTCCGCACCCTGGAGCACCGGGTCGCCGAGCTGCTCGGCACCGAGGACGCGGCCTTCTTCCCGACCGGCACGATGGCCCAGCAGATCGCCCTGCGGATCCACGCCGAGGCCGCCGGGTGCCGCACCGTGGTCACCCACCCGCTGGCCCACACCGACCGGCACGAGCGGCACGCGCTCGGCGTGCTGTCCGGGCTGCGCAGCCTCTGGCCGACCGCCGAGCCGCGCCAGCCCACCGCCGAGGAGCTGCGGGCCCTGGACGAGCCCTACGCTGCGCTGAGCCTGGAGCTGCCGCTGCGCGACGCCGGGTTCGTGCTGCCCGGCTGGCCGGAGCTGGTGGAGCTGGCCGCGGTGGTGCGGGAGGAGCACGGCGCGGCGCTGCACCTGGACGGCGCCCGGATCTGGGAGTCCGCGGTCGCCCTCGGCCGGCCGCTGCCGGAGCTCGCCGGCCTCGCCGACTCGGTCTACGTCTCCTTCTACAAGACGCTCGGCGGGATCAGCGGCGCCGCGCTGGCCGGCCCGGGCGGCTTCGTCCGCACCGCCCGGGCCTGGCGGCACCGCTACGGCGGCCAGCTCTACCAGCAGTGGCCGTTCGCGCTCGCCGCGCTGGCCGGGCTGGAGCGCGAACTGCCGCGGCTGGCCGGGTACGTGGCGCACGCCCGGACGGTCGCCGGGGCGCTGGCCCGGGCGTTCGCCGCCGTCCCCGGCGCCCGGGTGCATCCGGCCCCGCCGCACACCCACCAGTTCCAGCTGTGGCTGCCGTACCCGGTCGGGGAGTTGGAGGAGGCCGGGCTGGGGCTGGCCGAGGACACCGGGATCGGGCTGTTCGGGGCCTGGCGCGCGGGCGGGCCGCCGGGGCTGTCGGTGACCGAGGTCACGGTCGCCGCGTCCGCCCTCGACTGGACCGCCGCCGACGTCGCGGTGGCTTCCGCCGCCTTCCTGGACCGGCTGCCGGCCGTCCGGTCCTGACAAAGCGTCCGGCCCGCCCCCGCGCGCTGCGGGGACGGGCCGGACGTGGAGTTGTCAGAGCTGCCTGGTCACAGGCCGATCGCTACCCGGGGGGCGACGATCAGAAGTTGTCGACCGGGCGGACCCGGATCCAGGTCTCCAGGTAGTTCGAGGACTCGTTCTCGACCTCGATGCTGGTCCCGGTCTTCGGGACGTTGACACCGCTGTACGGGTTGTCCTTGTTCCACCACGACTTCAGGTCGTTGAACTCGTCGACGCCCTTGGCCTTCGGGATGACGGTCTCGACGCCGGCCTTGTGCAGGGTCAGACCGGAGGTGCGGCGCGAGCCGAAGGTGGAGTCGTAGCCCTGCATGCGCGGACGCATCAGGGTGCCGTCGGTCCACTTCAGCGGAGCCGGGTGCGAGTCGACCGGCAGGATCAGGCCCTGGCCCGGGTGGGCGCTGACGTTGTTGTCGGTCTGCGACTCGTCCCAGTACCAGATCAGCAGGCCGGGCTGGTACGAGTAGTGCTCGACCCAGTTCGGCTTGTCGGCGAAGCCGAAGTTGTACGGGCCGGTCTTCAGGGTCTGGTCGAAGGACACGTACTGCCGGTTCTCCGCGATGTAGTACTGCGCGTAGTCCTTGGTGTACGAGCCGCCGAAGCGGGAGAACCCGTCGGCCACCCAGCCGTTGTCACCGTTCTCGACGTCGTCGCTGAACACGGTGGCGCCGTCGGCGACGACCGCGATGTTGTCCAGCGTCAGGCCGCGGAAGTGCAGGCCGCCGTCGGTGGTGTTGTGGTAGCGGAACTTGACCTTCTGGCCCGCGTAGGCGTCCAGGTTGAAGGACAGGTCGCCCCAGGCGGCCACCTGGCCGCTGATGGCCGGACGGCCGTTCTCGCGCGGCAGCGCGGTCCCGTTCCAGGTGCCGTCGACGACGGTCCAGGTCTTGCCGCCGTCGGTGGAGACCTCGCCGAACGCGTAGTCGAAGTCCTGCTCCAGCTCGTACCAGGCCTTGGCGTTGATGCTGGCCTTGGTCTTGCCGGTCAGGTCGATGTCACGGGTGAGCGTGACGTTCAGGTTGTCGGCGCTGCCGCTCCACCACTCACCGGTGCCGCCGAACGGCTTGTTGATCTCGGTGGTGATGCTCTTCTTCGGCAGGTCGACGATCAGACCCTGCGGCAGGTTGCTGTTGTACTCCGCCGGGCCGATGTGGTGGGTCGACTCGGTGCCCGCCTTGGCGTGGTCGGCCTTCAGCCAGCCCAGCTTGTACTTGCTCCAGGCGTCGAGGTCGTTCGGCATGTCGCCGATGCTGTCCTTGCCCTCGCCGAGCCAGGAACCGGAGGACATCAGCGACCAGAAGCCGACCGAGTTGTCGATGCCCTTGCCGGCGGTGTCGTAGAGGTCCGGCAGACCGAGGTCGTGGCCGTACTCGTGGGCGAAGACGCCGAGGCCGCCGTTCTCCGGCTGCATCGTGTAGTCGCCGATCCACAGGCCGCTGTTGCCGACCTGGACGCCGCCGAGCTTGTTGCCCTCGGGACCGGCCGTGCCCTGCAGGTTGCCGTAGACGTACGAGCGGTGCGCCCACAGGGCCTTGCTGCCCTGCTTGCCGCCACCGGCCGACTTGTCCTCGCCGGCGTGCACGATCTGGAAGTGGTCGATGTACCCGTCGGGCTGGTTGAAGTTCCCGTCGTGGTGCGAACCGTAGCGGTCCCACTGGTCGTACTGGGCCAGCGTGGCCTTGATCTGGGCCTCGGTCTGGCCCTTGGCCTGCTGGTCCTTGTACCAGATGTCCACGGCGTCGCGGATCAGGTCCTGGGCGCTGGCGCAGACGTTGGAGCCGCAGTAGTCGGAGCCGTACCGGGCCTCGTTCCACGGCACCCGGACCCAGTCCGAGACCACGCCGTCGACCGAGTAGCGGCCCGAGGACTGCTTCTCGTAGTAGGTCTTCAGCGAGGGCTTGTCCTTGGCGAAGTACAGGTCCTGGTAGTGCTGCTGGTTGTAGTCGGCCTGCCACTCGGTCGAGTTGTTGGTGGCGGGGTCCGGCTTCTCGATCTCGTTGTGCTTGGGGCCGGCCTCGCCGCCGTACTTGACCTTGCCGTCCGGCGTCTTGGTGGTGTTGTCCACCTGGTCACCGAAGTCGACCAGGATGGTGAAGATCTTGTCCGTGCGCTCGCGAGCGAGCTCGACGTACTTGTCCTTGCCGAGCTTCACGCTGGTGCTGCCGTTGTGCTGCTCGACCTCGGCGGTGCCGTTGAGGAGCTTCTCGGTGGCGGCCTTCTGCTCCGCCTCCACCTTCGCGGTCAGCGGACCCGGAAGGTTGTGCTCGGTGTTCTGGACGGCGTCGGCCGGGTCCCGCGGGACCGGGGCCGAGCCGGCGGCGACGGCGGAGGCCGGGAACAGGCCCGTGCCGAGCGCGACTATGACCGCTGCGGCCGTGGCAGCCGCAGCGGTTCTCCTGGTGTTCTTCAACGTTGTGACGTCCTCCCCGACCAGGGCCCAGCTCTTGGCCAAAGCCCGGCAAACCAAAATGAAAGACAGGTGGACGTCATTTGATCCAAGCGTGCACGGAAAAGATAGACCTTGACCATGACATGGTCACGGCGCTATCCTCCGCGACTTCCCATCATCTGACCGCCTGTCAACCGTATGTTCGTGAAAGGTCGGTGAGAAACCGAGCGCACCCGCACCAGCCAGCGCGGGGGCCAGCCGACCCGGCCCGCACCGGTTCGGTTGGCGGCGGGAGCGAACGCACCGAGCCCCCGGCGTCAACGCCGGGGGCTCGGTGGCTGTGAAGTTGTCTGTTAAAAGTTGGGTTACTTCGTCAGGTCCGGACCGGACGAGGCGACCGCGGCCGGGGTGTCCGCGACGGCCGACTTCTCCTCGCCGCGGAAGGTGAACTTGGCTTCCTTGCCCTCGCCCTCGACGTCGACGACGACGATATGGCCGGCCCGCAGCTCGCCGAAGAGGATCTTCTCGGAGAGGTGGTCCTCGATCTCGCGCTGGATGGTGCGGCGCAGCGGACGGGCACCCAGGATCGGGTCGTAGCCGCGCTTGGCCAGCAGCTTCTTGGCCTCGACGCTGAGCTCCAGGCCCATGTCCTTGTCCTTGAGCCGCTCGTCCACCTTGTCGATCATGAGGTCGACGATCTGGATGATGTCTTCCTCGGACAGCTGGTGGAACACCACGATGTCGTCGACACGGTTCAGGAACTCGGGGCGGAAGTGCTGCTTGAGCTCCTCGCCGACCTTCGCCTTCATCCGCTCGTACCCGGTCTGGGTGTCACCCGCGGCCGCGAAGCCGAGGTTGAAGCCCTTCGAGATGTCCCGGGTGCCGAGGTTGGTCGTCATGATGATGACGGTGTTCTTGAAGTCGACCACGCGGCCCTGGGAGTCGGTCAGGCGACCGTCCTCCAGGATCTGCAGCAGCGAGTTGAAGATGTCCGGGTGGGCCTTCTCGACCTCGTCGAAGAGGACGACCGAGAACGGCTTGCGGCGGACCTTCTCGGTCAGCTGGCCGCCCTCCTCGTAGCCCACGTAGCCGGGCGGGGAGCCGAACAGCCGGGAGACGGTGTGCTTCTCGGAGAACTCGGACATGTCGAGCGCGATCAGCGCGTCCTCGTCGCCGAACAGGAACTCCGCCAGCGTCTTGGACAGCTCGGTCTTACCGACACCGGACGGGCCGGCGAAGATGAACGAACCGCCGGGGCGCTTCGGGTCCTTGAGGCCCGCACGGGTGCGCCGGATGGCCTGGGAGAGCGCCTTGATGGCGTCCTTCTGGCCGATGACGCGCTTGTGCAGCTCGTCCTCCATGCGCAGCAGGCGGGACGTCTCCTCCTCGGTCAGCTTGAAGACCGGGATGCCGGTGGCGGTGGCCAGGACCTCGGCGATGAGCTCCTCGTTGACCTCCGCGACGACGTCCATGTCGCCGGCCTTCCACTCCTTCTCGCGCTTGGCCTTGGCCTGCAGGAGCTGCTTCTCGTCGTCGCGCAGGGACGCGGCCTTCTCGAAGTCCTGCGCGTCGATCGCGCTCTCCTTCTCGCGGCGCACGTCGGCGATCTTCTCGTCGAACTCGCGCAGGTCCGGCGGCGCGGTCATCCGGCGGATGCGCATTCGGGAGCCGGCCTCGTCGATCAGGTCGATCGCCTTGTCCGGCAGGAAGCGGTCCGAGATGTACCGGTCGGCCAGGGTGGCGGCGGCGACCAGGGCGGAGTCCGTGATGGAGACCCGGTGGTGGGCCTCGTAGCGGTCGCGCAGACCCTTGAGGATCTCGATGGTGTGGGGCAGCGAGGGCTCGGCGACCTGGATCGGCTGGAAGCGGCGCTCCAGCGCGGCGTCCTTCTCCAGGTGCTTGCGGTACTCGTCCAGGGTGGTGGCACCGATGGTCTGCAGCTCGCCACGGGCCAGCATCGGCTTGAGGATGCTGGCGGCGTCGATGGCGCCCTCGGCGGCGCCCGCGCCGACCAGGGTGTGCAGCTCGTCGATGAACAGGATGATGTCGCCGCGGGTGCGGATCTCCTTGAGCACCTTCTTCAGGCGCTCCTCGAAGTCACCGCGGTAGCGCGAGCCGGCCACCAGGGCGCCCAGGTCCAGCGTGTAGAGCTGCTTGTCCTTGAGCGTCTCCGGGACCTCGCCCTTGACGATCGCCTGGGCCAGGCCCTCGACCACGGCGGTCTTGCCGACGCCGGGCTCACCGATCAGCACCGGGTTGTTCTTGGTGCGGCGGGACAGCACCTGCATGACCCGCTCGATCTCCTTCTCGCGCCCGATGACCGGGTCGAGCTTGGCCTCGCGGGCGGCCTGGGTGAGGTTGCGGCCGAACTGGTCCAGGACCAGCGAGGTCGACGGGGTGCCCTCGGCGGGCCCGCCGGCCGTGGCCGACTCCTTGCCGCCGCCGGTCTGGTAGCCGGAGAGCAGCTGGATGACCTGCTGGCGCACCCGGTTGAGGTCGGCGCCCAGCTTCACCAGGACCTGGGCGGCGACGCCCTCGCCCTCGCGGATCAGGCCGAGCAGGATGTGCTCGGTGCCGATGTAGTTGTGGCCGAGCTGAAGGGCCTCGCGGAGCGAGAGCTCCAGGACCTTCTTCGCCCGGGGGGTGAAGGGAATGTGACCGGACGGGGCCTGCTGGCCCTGGCCGATGATCTCCTCGACCTGCTGGCGAACGGCCTCAAGAGAAATCCCGAGGCTCTCCAGGGCCTTGGCGGCGACGCCCTCGCCCTCGTGGATCAGACCCAGGAGGATGTGCTCGGTGCCGATGTAGTTGTGGTTGAGCATCCGGGCTTCTTCCTGAGCCAGGACGACAACCCGCCGCGCGCGGTCGGTGAACCTCTCGAACATCGTTTATCGCTCCTCAGAGCGGTCGGGCAGTTCGGGGTCCGTCCCCGCCCTGTCCTTCCGCATGCTAGTCCCGCTCAGCGGCGCGGCCCACGGATTCACTCCCCGGTAGAGGAGCGAGATGCTGCGCGACCAGCCGACACCAATCCCAACCTGGTGTTGGGAAACGGTGTTCCCACAGGTGGGCCGGATGCACCGGATTCCGCTACGCCATCGGCGAACACGTGCCGCCGACGCCGCCGCCGGAACCCCTCCGGCCGGTCGCACATACTGCCCCTGGACGGGCCGAAGAACCCGTCCACCTGCATTCATACCCGGTATCGGGGCGGTTCTCGCGCAGTTTCCGCGGTGGCGGTGTTCGCCTGGCGAGAAGTCGGGCCGCGGTGACGGCGGTTCGACGGCGGACGGGGTGCCGGGCACGTCGCCCCGGTGCCGTCCGCGTTGCCGCTTCGCCCCTACAGCGTCGCACGGCCCGTGATTGTTCCGCCGCCCGAGCCGCTACCCGAGCCGGTGCCCGAGCCGCTGCCCGGGACGGCCCCCGGGGCCGGCCGCGGCGGGCTCCTCCGGGTACGCGCCGCGGGGCGCGGAGGAGACTCCTCCGCGCCCCGTGCGTGTGATGGTGGCGGCCGTCCCCGGCCGCCGGGCCCCGCACCCGCTCCGGCGGGCCCGCGGCGCCGGGATCAGGACGCGTTGGCCTTCTCGTAGGCCTCGCGGACGTTGCTCGGAACGCGGCCGCGGTCGTTGACCTCCAGGCCCTGCTCCTTGGCCCACGCGCGGATCTTGGCGGTGTCCGGGGCGCCGCCGCCGGCCGGACGCGCCGCGGTGCCGCGGCCCGGACGACGGGCACCGGCGAGCCGGCCGCTCTGCTTGCGGCCCTTCTCCACGTACGGCGCCAGCAGGCCGCGGAGCTTGTCCGCGTTGGCGCTCTTCAGGTCGATCTCGTAGGCAACGCCGTCGAGGGCGAACGTCACCGTCTCGTCCGCCGAACCGCCGTCGAGATCGTCTTCAAGAATGACCTGCACCCTCTGTGCCACGGGCTTCCCTTTCCGCTAAACGACCCATTGCCTAAGGAAAGGAAAGCGCCTTTCTCCGGAAAACACAAACCCTTGACCCGGTTGGAGCGGCTCAGAGGTGCAGCAGCATGCGCGAGTTGCCCAGTGTGTTGGGCTTCACCCGCTCCAGGTCGAGGAACTCGGCGACGCCTTCATCGTACGAGCGGAGGAGTTCTTCATAGACATCCGTAGCGATCGCCGCCGGGTCTGTCGTACCATCATCGGTTTCCTGGACCTCGCCGATCTCGACGAAACCGTGTTTCGCGAAGAACGCGACCTCGAACGTCAAGCAGAAAATCCGACGGACGCCCAGCCAGCGCGCGGTCTGCACCAGCTTCTCCAGCAGCAGGTGCCCGATCCCGGTGCCCCGGGCGACCGGATCCACCGCGAGCGTGCGGACCTCGGCGAGGTCCTCCCACATCACGTGCAGTGCGCCGCAGGCCACCACCACGCCGTTGTCGTCCCGTTCCGCGACCCAGAACTCCTGGACGGATTCGAACAGTGTGACTGTGGGCTTGTCCAGCAGAATGCCGTCGCGTGAGTAGGTGTCGATGAGCCTGCGCACTGCCCGCACGTCCGTGGTCCGCGCCCGGCGGATGGTGACCTCCATGGTCGGGACGTTATCGCGCCGCTCCCGGTTCCGTCCCACCGGTATCCGGTCCGCCGTCCGCGGAATCCGCGCCGGCCGGATCGGGCGGGAACAGAGCGGCCACCCGCAAGGCGTCCCGGAGCGCTTCGCGTTGCTCGGGCGACATCAGGCCGAAGAAGTGCACCAGGGCCGCCGCCGGATTGTCACCGGTGGCCCAGGCGTCGTTCATCAGGGCCGCCGTGTACGCCTCACGCGAGGAGACCGGTTCATAACGATAGGCCCGGCCGACCCGCTCGCGGCGCAGCCAGCCCTTTCTGTGGAGCTTGTCCAGGACGGTCATCACCGTGGTGTACGCGATTTCGCGTTCCGACCGCAGATCCAGGAGAACCTCGCGAACCGTGACCGGTCGGTTCCACTGCCACACCCGGGTCATGATGGCGTTCTCAAGTTCGCCGAGTTGCCGGACCATAGTGCGGCCAGGATAGGGAGTGAATGGGGCAAATCTTGTGAAGTGCGCCAAACCGGCGCGCCGCCACCCCCGGGAATCGGGAATGGCGGCGCGCCGGTCGTTCGGGGCGGCTGACGGGGTCAGTCGAGGTCTTCCTTGGCCCGCTGGGCCCCGCCCTGGCTGCGGACGATGGCCCGCACCAGGAATCCGAAGCCGATCGCCATGACCAGCGGCGGCACGATCGCGCTGACGTAGTCCATCAGGTCACTCCTCCTCGGTCTTCTCCGCCGTCGCGGCGGAAGCCTTCGGCTCCGGCTTCACCAGCGGGAAGAGCACCGTCTCCCGGATGTTCTTGCCGGTCAGCAGCATGATCAGGCGGTCCACGCCGAGGCCGAGGCCACCGGTCGGGGGCATCGCGTACTCCAGGGCGCGCAGGAAGTCCTCGTCCACCTGCATCGCCTCGACGTCGCCGCCGGCCGCCAGCAGCGACTGGGCGGTGAGGCGGGCGCGCTGCTCGACCGGGTCGACCAGCTCGGAGTAGGCGGTGCCGATCTCGGTCCCGAAGATCACCAGGTCCCACTTCTCGGCCACGCCGGGCCGCGAGCGGTGCTGGCGGGTCAGCGGGGAGACCTCGGTCGGGTAGTCCTTGATGAAGGTCGGCCGGACGGCGTTCTCCTCCAGCAGGCGCTCGACCATCTCCAGCACGATCTGACCGTGGCCCCAGTCCTTCTCGAACGGGATGCCGTGCTCGGCGGCCAGCTTGCGCAGCTCCTCGACGCCGGTCTCCGGGGTGACCTCGACGCCCAGGCGGGCCGAGATGCCCGGGTAGACGCCGATCTCCTCCCACGGCTCGGCCAGGTCGATCTCGTGCTCGACGCCGTGCGCGTCCACGCCCCTGATCACCGTGGTGCCCAGCGCGTCCCGGGCCGCGTTGACGATCGTCTCGCGGATCAGCTCGGCCTGGGTGTCGTAGTCGCCGTACGCCTCGTACGACTCCAGCGAGGTGAACTCCGGGTTGTGGGTGGAGTCCGCGCCCTCGTTGCGGAAGTTGCGGTTGATCTCGAAGACCTTCTCGGCGCCGCCGACCACCAGCCGCTTGAGGTACAGCTCGGGGGCGATGCGCATGTAGAGGTCGATGTCGTACGCGTTGATGTGCGTCTTGAACGGACGCGCGTTGGCGCCGCCGTGCACCGGCTGGAGCATCGGGGTCTCGACCTCGATGTAGCCGCGGTCCTCGTAGGTGCGGCGGATCGAGCGGACGACCTTGCTGCGCAGGTGCAGGATCTCGCGGGCCTCGGGGTTGACGATGAGGTCCACGTAGCGCTGGCGGACCCGGGCCTCCGGGTCGGTCAGGCCCTTGTGCTTGTCCGGCAGCGGACGCAGGCACTTGGCGGTGAGCTCCCAGCGGTCCACCATCACGGACAGCTCGCCGCGCTTGGAGGTGATCACCTCGCCCTCGACGCCGACCTGGTCGCCGAGGTCGATGTCGGCCTTCCAGGCCGCCAGCCGCTCCGGGCCCAGCTTGTCGAGGGAGAACATCACCTGGAGGTCGCCGGTGCCGTCGCGCAGGGTGGCGAAGCAGAGCTTGCCGCCGGTGCGGGAGAGGATCACGCGGCCGGTGACGCCGGCCCGCTCGCCGGTCGCGGTGTCCGGCTCCAGGTCGGGGTGCTTGGCACGCAGGTCCGCGATGGTGGTGGTGCGGGGGAAACCGACCGGGTACGGGTCGACACCGGCCGCCCGGAGCCGGTCGAGCTTCTCGCGCCGGACGCGCATCTGCTCGGGAAGGTCGTCGGTCGCGGGAACAAGGCTCTGATCGCTCACCCCACAAGGGTAGCCAGCCACACACGGTGCTCCGCGCCGGGATTGCCGCGGGGGAGGCCGCGACGGCGGCCTCCCCCGGATCGGACGCGGACGGCTCAGCCGGTGCCGGTGGCGAGTTCGACGTCCTCGGGGGCGTCGTCGGCGGGCGGGGCGGGGTGGGCGGGGGGCTTGGGGCGGCGGCCGAACAGCTCGGCGGGGGTGGGCATCCGGTGCGGACGGGGCGGGGTCTTCGCGGCGGCGGGCTGCTCCGGGCGGGAGTCGGTGCTGCTCATGGGGGTCCGTCCTCCTACAGGGGTGGGGTGACTGTGCGGCGGTGCGGCGGGACTCGGTACGGCCACCAGGTGGCGGGGCGGTCCGCTGTGGAGGGCGAGCCGCTCGCGGACGGCGGCCTCGGCCAGCGCGTGGCAGCGCCCGGCCAGCCGGGAGCGGCGGGCCCGCTCGCCCTGGCCGCAGGGCTGGCGGCTCAGTCCGCGCAGTGCGGTGAGGTCCTCCGGCCCGGGCAGGTACCCGTCGGACACCGCCTCCTCCAGCCGTTCCAGGTAGCCGGGGGCGCTGCCGGGCAGGGCGGAGCGGTAGCGTCCGAGGTCGGCGAGCAGGAAGGCGCGCAGCCGGCCGCCCTCCTGGACGGCCTCGTCGATCGCCTCGGTGAGGCGCAGGGCGTCCTGGACGTCCTCCGCCCAGAGTTCGGCGCCCGGCCCGGCGAGGGCGGGCCGGACGGGCCCCTGGAGGTGGACGGGCACGGCGGGGTGGAGGGCTTGGGCGAGGGCGCGGCGCAGCACGCGGACTTCGTCGGCGCTGAAGGCCATGCCGCCGCGCGATCCGTGTGGCGTAGGCATGGGCTGACACTACGTGACGAATATCCGATTTGTCGGTAACGTCGCGCCGAACCACCCACGGTCGGCCCGGCGAAGAAGCCTTTCGCCGCCACCTGTAACGCCACCCGGGGCGCACCTGGTCATCCAGGTGTCAGGGGAGAACGAGCGAGGGGGCCGGGCAGGATGCGACCGGACGGTTACGGGAAGGCGGCCCGGGGCGGGCGGCGGGACGAGGACTTCCAGGCCTTCGCGGCCGCCCGCGCCAGACCGCTCTACCGGTCGGCCTGCCTGCTCACCGGCGGGGACACCCACCTCGCCGAGGACCTGGTGCAGGAGGCCCTCGGGCGGATCTACGCCCAGTGGCACCGCACCTCCTGGTTCGGGGCCAAGCGCCGGATCGACAACCCGGCCGGGTACGCGCACACCGTGCTGGTGCGGGCCTTCCTCTCGCACCGCGTCCGCCGCTCCAGCGGCGAGCGGCCGGTCGAGGCGGTGCCGGACGGCGCGGCCCCGCAGGGCGACCCGGAACTGCGGCTCGCCCTGGTGGACGCGCTCGGCCGGCTCGCCCCGCGCGACCGGGCGGTGCTGGTCCTGCGCTACTGGGAGGACCGCAGCGTCGAGGAGACCGCAGCGGTCCTGCACAGCACCCCGGGCGCCGTCCGGACCCAGGCCTTCCGCGCGCTCGGCCGGATCCGCACGGTGCTCGGCAGCAGCCTCGACGACCTCGCCGAGCACTGAGCCGGCGCGTCACGTCACGTCAACCCACTTGGTAGAGAGGTTGGTTCAGCATGTCCGCAGAGCACGACGGGCCCGAGGGGCGGTTCGAGCGGGCCTTCACCGAGGCCCTCGGCCGGGCCGGCGCGGCCTACGACACCGAACCCGGCCCGCTGGTCGACACCGGCTGGTCGCACGGCCGCCGGCTGCGCCGCAGGCGGCGGATCGGCACCGCGGCGGGCGCCGCCGCGCTGGCCCTGGTCGGGGTGGGCGGGGTCGCGCTCGGCGGCCTGCTGCCCGGGCGGGGTACGGCGGTGGCCGGTCCGGCGGCGGCCCCGTCCGCCGGTCCGGTCTCCGGCGCGGAGTTCCAGCGGATGCTCACCGAACTCCTGCCGTCGCCGACGGTGCAGGTCGGCGAGGCCCGGGGCACCGAGAGCGACACCCCGCAGCTGCGGCTGGTGGTGGACGACGGCCACGGCCCGGCGCAGTACCTGTTCTGGATCACCCGCTTCCCGGGTGGCGAGGACACCGACTGCCCGGCCGTGCCGACCGGCGACGACACCTGCACCGAGACCACCCTCCCGGGCGGCGGCCACCTGCGCCTCTACCAGGCCGGCACCCGGGACGGAGAGCCGGCCGGATCGAAGACCTGGTCGGCCAAGCTGACCGTGGACGGGTACCAGCTGATGCTCCAGGAATGGAACCGCAAGCCGCTGGAGCAGGGCACGCCGATCACCAGGACCGACCCGCCGCTGACCATGGACGAGCTCGCCGGGGTGGTCACGGCCCCGCGCTGGAAGCAGGTCATGGCGGCCATTCCGCAGGCCTCGGCGGTGGGTTCGCTCCCGAGCCCCCGGTTCGGGGTCTCGGTGCCGCTGCCGACCCCGCTGACGGGGCCGACGCAGTTCACCGTCGACGTGCCCCCGTGGTCCGGCCTGACCCCGCCGCCGGGGGGCGGCCCGATCACCCTGCCGGCCACCCCGACGCCCGCCAGCTGAGCGCCGCTCAGCTGGCGGGGCGGTTGCGCTCGTACACCAGGCGCAGGCCGATCAGGGTCAGCCAGGGCTCGTGCACGTCGATGGTGCCGGCCTCGCCGAGGACGAGCGGGGCCAGGCCGCCGGTGGCGATCACCTGGACGTCGTCCGGGTCCTTGGCGAGCTCCCGGGCCATCCGCTCGACCAGGCCGTCGACCTGGCCGGCGAAGCCGTAGAGGATGCCGGACTGCATGCCCTCGACGGTGTTCTTGCCGATCACGTTGCGGGGGCGGGCCAGCTCGATCTTGCGCAGCTGGGCACCGCGGACGCCGAGCGCCTCGACCGAGATCTCGATGCCGGGGGCGATCGCGCCGCCGACGTAGTCGCCGCGCGCGTTGACGGCGTCGAAGGTGGTCGCGGTGCCGAAGTCGACCACGATGCACGGGCCGCCGTACAGGTGGTTCGCGGCCAGCGCGTTGACGATCCGGTCGGCGCCGACCTCCTTGGGGTTGTCCATCAGGACGTGCACCCCGGTCTTCACGCCGGGCTCCACGATCACCGCGGGGACGTCGCCGTAGTAGCGGCGGGTCACCTCGCGGAGCTCGTGGAGCACGGCGGGGACGGACGAGCAGATCGCCAGGCCCTCCACCGCGGCCTCCTTCACCGCGGTGTGGCTGCCCATCAGCCCTTGCAGCAGCACCGCCAGTTCATCGGCCGTGCGGCGCGGATCGGTGGAGATCCGCCAGTGTTCCACCACGTCCTCGCCGTCGAACAGGCCGAGCGTGGTCTGGGTGTTGCCGACGTCGATGGTGAGGAGCACGGGGACGCTTTCTGCGAGTCGGGACGGGACTGCGGCCGACCTGACGGTCAGGCGCGCAGGTCCAGGCCGATGTCCAGGATCGGCGAGGAGTGGGTGAGCGCGCCCACGGCCAGGTAGTCGACACCAGTCTGGGCGACCTCGCGCGCGCTGGCCAGGGTCAGACCGCCGGAGGCCTCCAGCTTCGCCCGGCCGGCCACCAGCGCGACGGCCTCCTTCAGCTGACCGACGGTGAAGTTGTCCAGCAGGATCAGGTCCGCCCCGGCCTCCAGCACCGGCGTGATCTGCTCCAGGGTGTCCACCTCGACCTCGACCGGCAGCTCCGGGTACGCGGCCCGGACGGCGCGGAAGGCCTCGGCCACGCCGCCGGCCGCGACCACGTGGTTGTCCTTCACCAGCGCGGCGTCCGAGAGCGCCATCCGGTGGTTGGCGCCGCCGCCGCAGCGCACCGCGAACTTCTCCAGCGCGCGCAGGCCCGGGGTGGTCTTGCGGGTGTCCCGGACGACGGCGCCGGTGCCCTCCAGGGCGTCCGCCCAGGCGCGGGTGGCGGTGGCGATGCCGGACAGGTGGCAGAGCAGGTTGAGCGCGCTGCGCTCGGCGGTCAGCAGGTCGCGGGTGCGGGAGCGGACCGAGAGCAGCACCTGGCCGGCCTCGACCCGGTCGCCGTCCTCGACGTGCCGCTCGACCTCGAACTCCTCCTCGCAGACCAGCGAGACGACGGCCTCGGCGACCCGCAGGCCGGCCACCACGCCGGCCTGGCGGGCGGTGAAGTCGGCGGTCGCGACGGCCTCGGCGGGCACGGTCGCCACCGAGGTGACGTCCTCGCCGCCGGCCAGGTCCTCGGCGAGCGCCAGGGTGGCGATGTCCTCGACCTCGACCGGGTCCAGCCCGGCCTGCTCCAGCAGCTCGGCCAGCTGCGGGTCCAGACCGGTCTCGTAGCCCTCGCCGTCCCCGCAGGCGCAGCCGTCGCCGCAGCCGCCCTGGTCGGCCAGGGGGAGTTCCTCGTGGGAGTGGGTCATGGTTCTACTGCTCCTCAGGGGTGCTGACGGGACCGCCGGTGGCGGCGAGGGTGGTGATCAGGTGGCGCCGCCAGTGGGCGTCGTCGCGCTCGGGGAAGTCCTCGCGCCAGTGGCAGCCGCGGGTCTCCTCGCGCTGCGCGGCGGCCGCGACCAGGGCGGTCGCGACCAGCAGCAGGTTGGCGGCCTCCCAGGTCTCCACCCGGGGGTCGGCCGGCTTCTCCTCGGCCACGTGGGAGCGGGCCTGCTCGGCGAGCAGGGCCAGTCCGGCCGCGGTGTCGGCCATCGACGCGGCGGAGCGCAGGATGCCCGCGCCGCGCGACATCAGCCGCTGGATCTCGGCGCGCGCCTCCGACGGGGGCAGCGGGACGGGCTGCGCGGCGCGGGCGGCGGCGACGTCCACCGCGCGCTCGGGCAGGTCGCCGGCCGCGTCCAGCCCCGCCAGGTCGGCGGCGATCCGCTCGGCGAAGACCAGGCCCTCCAGCAGCGAGTTGGACGCCAGCCGGTTGGCGCCGTGCACCCCGGTGCAGGCGACCTCGCCGCAGGCGTACAGGCCGGGGACGCTGGTGCGGCCGTGCCGGTCGGTGCGGACGCCGCCGGAGGCGAAGTGCGCGGCCGGGGCGATCGGGATCGGCTCGGTGACCGGGTCGATGCCGTTGGCGCGGCAGAAGGCGAGGATGGTCGGGAAGCGGTGCTCCCACATCTCGGCGCCGAAGTGCCGCCCGTCCAGGAACATGTGCTCGGCGCCCTGCTCCTGCATGCGCCGGGTGATCGCCTTGGCGACGATGTCGCGCGGGGCGAGTTCGGCCAGCTCGTGCTGGCCGACCATGAAGCGGACGCCGTCCGCGTCCACCAGGTGGGCGCCCTCGCCGCGGACCGCCTCGGAGACCAGCGGCTGCTGGCCCTCGGCCTCCGGACCGAGCCAGAGCACGGTGGGGTGGAACTGGACGAACTCCAGGTCGGTGACGGCGGCGCCGGCCCGCAGGGCCAGGGCCACGCCGTCGCCGGTGGAGACCGCCGGGTTGGTGGTGGCGGAGAAGACCTGGCCCATGCCGCCGGTGGCGAGCACCACCGCGCGGGCCCGGACGGCGCCGACGCCGTCGCGCTGGCCCTCGCCCATCACGTGCAGGGTGAGCCCGGCGGCGTGGCCCGCCGCGTCGGTCAGCAGGTCGAGGACGAGCGCGTGCTCGATCAGCTCGATGCCCGGGTCGGTGCGGACGGCGGCGACCAGGGCGCGCGATATCTCGGCGCCGGTCGCGTCCCCGCCCGCGTGGACGATCCGGCGGCGGTGGTGGCCGCCCTCGCGGGTCAGCAGGACCTCGCCGTCCTCGCCCCGGTCGAACAGGGCGCCGGTGGCGATCAGCCGGCGGACGGCGTCCGGGCCCTCGGTGACCAGGGTGCGGACGGCCTCCTCGTCACAGACGCCGGCGCCGGCCACCAGGGTGTCGTCCAGGTGCTGTTCGGGGGTGTCCCCCTCGCCCAGGGCGGCGGCGACGCCGCCCTGGGCCCAGCGGGTGGAGCCTTCGTCCAGCACGGCCTTGGTGACCACCATGGCCCGCAGGCCGGCCTTGCGGACGTTGAGCGCGACGGTGAGGCCGGCGACCCCGGAGCCGACCACGACCACGTCGGTGGCGGCGGTCCAGCCGGGGGCCGGTGCGGTGAGGCGGTGCGTGGACATGGGTGGCTGGCTCCTTCAGCGCGAGACGGCGTCGGCCGCGCCGTTGCCGTCACCGTACGCCCTGTCACCCCGGAGCAGTCCGCTGCCCTCCGGGGCCTCCGCCGGGTCCCCGCCCAGGCCGGTGATCCGGTTCTGCTTGTCCACGAAGACGATCTTCGGCTCGTAGCCCTTGGCCTCGGCCGTGTCCATCTGCCCGTAGGCGATGAGTATGACGAGGTCGCCCGGGTGGACGAGGCGGGCGGCGGCGCCGTTGATGCCGATCACGCCGGAGCCGCGCGGGCCGGCGATGGTGTACGTCTCCAGCCGGGCGCCGTTGTCGATGTCGACGATGTGGACCAGCTCGCCGGGGAGCAGGTCGGCGGCGTCGAGCAGGTCCTCGTCCACCGTGACGGATCCCACGTAGTGCAGGTCGGCCTGGGTCACGGTGGCCCGGTGGATCTTGGACTTGAGCATGGTGCGGAGCATTGCGGGTCACGCCTCCTGTGAGTGCATGCCTGAAGGGGGTTCTTACTGCGGTACTACCGAACGATGATGCGGACGTTGTCGATCAGGCGGGTCGGGCCCACCTTCGCGGCGACGGCCAGCACCGCCTCGCCCTGGAAGTCGTCCGCCGCCTCGGAGAAGTCGTGCGGGTCGATCAGGGCGAGGTAGTCCAGGGTGACGCCCTCGGCGCCGTCCAGGGCGGCCGAGGCGGCCTCGCGGACGGCCTTCGGGCCCTGCGCGGCGGCGTCCCGGCCGGCGAACAGGGCCTTGGACAGGGCGAGCGCGTGCTCGCGGTCCTCCGCCGAGAGGTAGCGGTTGCGCGAGGACAGCGCCAGGCCGTCCTCCTCGCGGACGGTCGGCACGCCGACGATCTCGACGTCGAAGTCCAGGTCGGCGACCATCCGCTGGATGATCGCCAGCTGCTGGGCGTCCTTCTCGCCGAAGAAGGCGAAGTCCGGGTCGGTGATGTGCAGCAGCTTGGCGACCACGGTCAGCACGCCGTCGAAGTGGCCGGGCCGGGTGGCGCCCTCGAAGCGCTCGCCCATCGGGCCGGCCGCCATCCGCACCTGCGGCTCGCCGTTCGGGTAGACCTCCTCGGCGGACGGCGCGAAGACCACGTCGGCGCCGTGCTCCTCGGCCAGCCGCACGTCGTCGTCGAGGGTGCGCGGGTAGCGCTCCAGGTCCTCGCCCGGGCCGAACTGGAGCGGGTTGACGAAGACCGTCACCGCGACCCGGCCCTCGCGGCCGACCTGCTTGCGGGCGGCCCGGATCAGCGCGGCGTGGCCCTCGTGCAGCGCGCCCATGGTCATCACGACGGCGTTGTCGACCGGCTGCTCGTCCGGCCAGAACGCGGCCTCGAAGTCGTCCACGGTGCGGGTGACGACGGCCCGGTGGACCTTCGGCGTCCGCTGGGGCTTGTTCGGCTGCTTACCGCGTGCCATCAGTGCTCTCCTCGTTCAGTACGTCCAGCAGTGCCGCCGCCGACGTTTCGTCGATGGTTCCGTTGGCGAGCGCCCGCTGCGCGGTGGCGCGGGCCATCGCCCGGTAGGCCGCCGGGATGTCCGGGGACACCGTACTGAGCTGCGCCAGGTGGCGCCGCACGGTGCCCGCGTCGCCCCGGGCGACCGGGCCGGTGAGGGCCGCGTCACCGGAGCGCAGGCTGTTGTCCAGGGCGGCGCCCAGCAGCGGGCCGAGCAGCCGGCCGGGCTCGGCGACGCCGGCCGAGCGCAGCAGCTCCATCGCCTGCGCGACCAGGGTGACCAGGTGGTTCGAGCCGTGCGCGAGGGCGGTGTGGTAGAGCGGGCGGACCTCCTCGGGCACCCACTCCGGCTCGCCGCCCATCTCCACCACCAGCGCCTCGGCGACCGGCCGCAGCTCCTCGGGGGCGGTCACGCCGAACGGGCAGCCGGCCAGCCGGGCCAGGTCCACCGAGGTGCCGGTGAAGGTCATCGCCGGGTGCAGGGCCAGCGGCAGCGCCCCGGCCCGGGTGGCGGGCTCCAGGACGGCGACGCCGTGGGCGCCGGAGGTGTGCACGACCAGCTGGCCGGGGCGGACCGCGCCGGTGGCGGCCAGCCCGGCCACCAGGTCGGCCAGCGCGTCGTCCGGGACGGTCAGCAGCACCAGGTCGGCGGCGGCCAGCACCTGCGGCGGGGTGACGATCCGCACGCCGGGCAGCAGCGCCTCGGCGCGGCGGCGGGAGACGGCGGAGACCCCGGAGGCGGCGACCACGGTGTGCCCGGCGAGCTGGAGCGCCGCGCCCAGCGCGGGGCCGACCCGGCCGGTGCCGACCACGCCGACGGCCAGCCGGGCGGGGCGGTTGCCGGGGTCGCCTGGGTCGCCGAAAGCCTGGTCGGCGAAGTCGGACGGATTCACGTCCACCCTTGTCCTGCCTTGTCCTGAATGACCGTTCCAGTCCGCTCCACGGGTACCGGACGTACCGCCCCAGTCTACGGGGGCGCCCGGACGCCGAAGCGGCTCAGTCGCCGGCCCCGGCCCGGATCAGCCCGGCCTCGTACGCCAGCACCACGGCCTGGACCCGGTCGCGCAGCCCCAGCTTGGCCAGGATCCGGCCGACGTGGGTCTTCACGGTGGCCTCGGAGAGCACCAGCCGGGCCGCGATCTCGCCGTTCGACAGGCCCTGGGCGACCAGCAGGAACACCTCCCGCTCGCGCTCGGTCAGCGGGCCGAGGACGTCCGAGCCGGGAGCGCTCTGCGGGGTGGGCAGCACCTCGGCGAAGCGGTCGATCATCCGTCGGGTGGTGGTCGGGGCGACCACCGCGTCCCCGCCGTGCACCGCGCGGATCGCGGCCACCAGCTCGGTCGGCGGGACGTCCTTGAGCAGGAAGCCGCTGGCGCCGGCCTTGAGCGCGGCGAAGGCGTACTCGTCCAGGTCGAAGGTGGTGAGGATGAGCACGTGGGGGGCGTTCGGCAGCGGGCTGCCGTCCTCGGCGAGGCAGATCCGGCGGGTCGCCTGCACGCCGTCCAGCCGCGGCATCCGGACGTCCATCAGGATCACGTCCACCTCGGTGCGCCGCAGCTGCTCCAGGGCCTGCGCGCCGTCGCCCGCCTCGGCGGCGATCTCGATGTCGCCCTGCGACTGGAGGATCATCCGGAACCCGGTGCGCAGCAGTTCCTGGTCGTCGACGAGCATCACGCGGATGGTCAAGGTGGGACTCCTTGGAGGGGGTGGACGGCGGACGGGGCTAGTGGGCCGCCTTGAGCGGCAGGACGGCGCGGATCCGGAAGCCGCCGCCGGGGCGGGGGCCCACGTCGAGGCTGCCGCTGACCATGCCGACCCGCTCGCGCATGCCGATCAGGCCGTGGCCGAGGCCGTCCGCGCCGCCGGCGGCCAGGTGCTCGTCGGTGCTGCCGCGCCCGTCGTCCTCCACCAGGACGGCCAGCTCGCGCTCACCGAAGTCGACCGCGACCCGGGCGTGCGCGTCGGGGCCGCCGTGCTTGCGGACGTTGGTGAGCGCCTCCTGGACGATCCGGTAGACGGTCAGCTCGACGCCGCGCGGCAGCTCGCGCGGGTGCCCGGAGGTGGCGTAGTCCACGTCGAGCCCGGCGGTGCGGACCTGCTCCAGCAGCTCCGGCAGCTCCTCGACGCCCGGCTGCGGCACGTACTCCTCGGCCTTGGTGTCGGCGGTGCGCAGCACGCCCAGCAGGCGGCGCATCTCGACCAGCGCCTGGCGGCCGGTGGAGGCGATCGTGCCGAGCGCCTCCTTGGCCTGCTGCGGGGAGTTGTCCAGCACGTACGCGGCGCCGTCGGCCTGGACGATCATCACCGAGACGTTGTGCGCGACCACGTCGTGCAGCTCGCGGGCGATCCGGGCGCGCTCGGCGGCGACCGCCACCTTGGACTGGGCGTCCCGCTCGCGCTCCAGCCGGGCGGCGCGGTCCTCCAGCTCGGTCAGGTAGGCGCGGCGCACCCTGGTCAGCCGGCCCCAGGCCCAGCAGAGGATGAACGGCGTGCTCATCAGCAGCGTGATCAGCGCCGCCTCGCCGAAGGTGTACGGGCGGGTGTGGGCGTCGCCGGCCCGGTCGAAGACCGTCTTCACCGGCATCATCTGCCAGAACACCAGCGGCCCGGAGGCCAGGCCGGCCGTCAGGGCCAGCCGGGAGATCCACTTCTGGCCGAAGGCGGCGCCGGTGTAGGCGAAGACCAGGTAGGCGATCGAGGAGCCGGCCGGCGAGATGTCCACGAGTACCTGGCCGACGCCGATGGCGGCGGCGGCGGACACCGTGAGGTCGGGGAAGCGCCGCCGGACGACCATCAGCAGCGGCAGCACCACCGCGATCGCGAGCGAGACGTCGAAGCGCCAGCCCTCGTCGATCGAGGCGTCGTTCGGCACCAGGCCGGCGAAGAGCACCATCGCCGCCCAGGCGGCGTCGACCACCATGGGGTGACGGCGGAGCCAGGCGTTGAGTCGATGCACGTGTCCAGCGTAGGCAGTCGCTCCGTGTGCCCAGGTCCGCCGGTAGGGCGATCCGCCCTACTCCGTAGGTCGGAGAAGCACCCGATCCGATGGGGAGGGTCGACCGGGCGCCGGGTAGCGTCCAGCCCCATGACTTGGATGCGGTGGGCTCCCGCCATGGAACGGGCCCTGTACGACCCCGGGCAGGGCTTCTACCGCAGGCCGGAGGGCCCCGCCGGCCACTTCCGCACCTCCGTGCACGCCTCGCCGAGGTTCGCCCGTGCGGTGGCCCGGCTGCTGCTGGAGGTTGACGAGGCCCTCGGTCGTCCGGAGGAGCTGGCCCTGGTCGACATGGGGGCCGGGCGGGGCGAACTGCTCACCGGCGTCCTGGCCGAACTGCCCGCGGAGGTGCTGGCGCGGCTGCGCCCGTACGGCGTGGAGGTCGCCGACCGCCCGGCCGGCCTGCCGTCCACAGCCCTGTGGACGGACCGGCCGCCGCGCGGGGTGACCGGGCTGCTGTTCGCCAACGAGTGGCTGGACAACGTCCCGCTGGACGCCGGGGAGGTCGACGAGGACGGGGTGCTGCGCTACGTCGAGGTGGACACCGCGACCGGCGGGACCCGCCTCGGCGAGCCGGTCTCGGCGGCCGACGCGGCCTGGGCCGGCCGCTGGTGGCCGGTCGCGGAGCCCGGCGACGCCGTGGAGTTCGGCGGCCCCCGGGACGCCGCCTGGGCGCGGGCGGTGGCCGGGCTGGAGCGCGGCCTGGCCGTCGCCGTCGACTACGGGCACACCGCCGGGCGGCGGCCGCCGTTCGGCACGTACGCCGGATTCCGGGACGGCCGGGAGGTGGCGCCGGTGCCGGACGGCTCCTGCGACGTCACCGCGCACGTCGCGCTGGACTCCGTCGCCGTGCCCGGTCTCCACAGCCTGTGGACAACGCAGCGGGAGGCGCTGCGGGCGCTCGGCGTGAGCGGCGGGCGCCCGGCGCTCGCGCTGGCCACCAGCGACCCCGTCGGCTACCTGCGGGCGCTCAGCGGGGCGGGGGAGGGGGCCGAGCTGACCGACCCGGGCGGGCTGGGCGCCTTCGGGTGGCTGGTGCAGGCTGTCCGCATGACGGAACCAGTGAGCTTGGCGGGCCTGCCGGGATGGCAGACTCTGGGGGCATGAGGGAGACCACGGTCGGCATCGGGGCGGGAGCCGAGAACTTCACCGGCGCGGCGGGCACCACCGACATGGTGCTCAACATCGGCCCGCAGCACCCGGCCACCCACGGCGTGCTGCGCCTGAAGCTGGTGCTGGACGGCGAGCGCATCGTCAGCGCCGAGCCGGTGATCGGCTACATGCACCGGGGCGCGGAGAAGCTGTTCGAGGCCCGTGACTACCGGCAGATCATCATGCTGGCCAACCGGCACGACTGGCTCTCCGCCTTCTCCAACGAACTCGGCGTCGTCATGGCCGTCGAGCGGATGCTCGGCATGGAGGTCCCGGAGCGGGCGGTCTGGATCCGCACCCTGCTCGCCGAACTCAACCGGGTGCTCAACCACCTGATGTTCCTCGGCTCGTACCCCCTGGAGCTCGGCGGGATCACCCCGGTCTTCCACGCCTTCAACGGCCGCGAGGACCTCCAGCACGTGCTGGAGGAGGCCTCCGGCGGCCGGATGCACTACATGTTCAACCGGGTCGGCGGCCTCAAGGAGGACCTGCCGGCCGGCTGGCTCGGCCGGGTCCGCACCGCCGTCGCCACCGTGCGCTCGCAGCTGCCCGTCTTCGAGGACCTCGTCCTCGGCAACGAGATCTTCCGCGCCCGCACCGCCGGGGTCGGCGTCCTCACCCGGGCGCAGGCCGAGGCGTACGGCGTCAGCGGCCCCATCGCCCGGGCCAGCGGCCTCGACCTCGACCTGCGCCGCGACGAGCCGTACCTGGCGTACGGCTCCGAGGAGCTGCGGCAGGTGCTCACCGTGGTCACCCGCGAGGAGGGCGACTGCCTGGCCCGCTTCGAGTGCCTGCTGGAACAGACCCTCAACGCGCTCGACCTCGCCGACGCCTGCCTCGACAAGCTCGCCACGCTGCCGCCCGGCCCGGTCAACCAGCGGCTGCCCAAGGTGCTCAAGGCACCCGAGGGCAGCACCTACGCGTGGACCGAGAACCCGCTCGGGATCAACGGCTACTACCTGGTCTCGCGCGGCGACAAGACGCCGTGGCGGCTCAAGCTGCGGTCGGCGTCCTTCAACAACATCCAGGCGCTCACCGAGCTGCTGCCGGGGACGCTGGTCGCGGACATGGTGGCGATCCTGGGGTCGATGTTCTTCGTGGTCGGGGACATCGACAAGTAGGCCGGCGCCGCCGCGTGGGGCGGGCACCGGGGGCGGGCACCAGGGAGGCGGGTCAGTCCTTCTTGGCCTTCCTGACCGGGTCCGCCGGGTGCGGGGCCACCTTGCGGTCGCCCTTGGTGGCGATCCGCTCCTCGCACAGCCGGGCCAGCACCTCGTACCCCTTCCGGCCCATCAGCTCGGTGAGCTCGGGGCGGTAGCTGACGTACACCGCGTCCGCGCCCTGGTGGGCCGCCGGGGCGCCGGTGCACCACCAGTGCAGGTCGTGGCCGCCCGGGCCCCAGCCGCGGCGGTCGTACTCGCCGATCGTGACCTGGAGGTAGCGGGTGTCGTCGGGGCGGTCGATCCAGTCGTAGGTGCGGCGGATCGGCAGCTGCCAACAGACGTCCGGCTTGGTCTCCAGCGGCTCGCGGCCCTCCTTGAGGGCGAGCGCGTGCAGGGCGCAGCCGGCGCCGCCCGCGAAGTCCGGGCTGTTCACGAAGATGCACGCGCCGCCGACCCGGCGGGTCTGGCGGTCGCCGTCCTCGTCCAGCATGGTGATGCCGCCGTCGGAGACGATCCGGCCCTTGGCGTCGGTGCCCTCGGCGAAGTTCTCCCACAGCTCGGGGGTCAGCCGGGTCGCGTGCCCCAGGACGCGCTTCTCGTCGTCCTCGTCCGAGTAGTGCGCGCCCAGCGTGCAGCAGCCGTCCGACTCGCCGCGGCCCTCGCGGATGCCGTGGCAGCCCTGGCCGAAGACGCAGGACCAGCGGGAGGTCAGCCAGGTGAGGTCGCAGCGGAAGACCTGCTCCTCGTCGGCGGGGTCGGCGAACTCGACCCAGGCGCGGGCGAAGTCCAGCGGGACCTCGTCGCGCGGGATCTCGCGGCGCAGGCTCGGCATCGCGAGGTCGACGGGGGCGGGGGAGGCCTTGGGCTTCGCCTTGGACTTCTTCTTGGACGTTTCTGCTGGTGCCACCCGGCAAGGGTAGAGCTTTCGGGGGCGGGAGCGCGGTGGCGGGACCGGTGGCGGGGTCGGGGCCGGTTTGCGGCGGGGTCGGTGGTGGCGGGGCCGGCCGGGGTGAAGGCGGGGTGAAGAGGTCCGTCGGGCGCTGCGGGCGGGCCCGGGGGCGCGCCTAGGATGGCGGCCGGTCCGCGGCGGGGTCCGCGACGGGACCGCTACGGGGAGGTACGGGGATGGCAGGCGGCAGCACCGGGGCGTCCGGCGGCGCGGGCGGGGAGTTCGTCCTCAAGCCGTGGGAACTGCACGGCGAGGGCCGGGAGTTCGAGAAGCTCGGCGGCGAACTGACGAAGGCCGTCGCCGCCCTGGAGCAGGGCCTCGCCGCGCTCGGCGCCCCCTGGGGCGCGGACCAGCCGGGCAGCGGGTTCGCCACCGTGTACGGGCAGGCGCGCGGTGAACTCGTCGGCGGGCTGCGGGGGTTGGCCGGGCGGGTGGCCGGGGTCGGGGCCGGGCTGCACACGATGGCCGCGCGGACGGCGGACGCGGACAGCGCGGCGGCGGGCGGGTTCGGGGCGACGGCGGTGCCGGGGGTTTCGGGGGCGACGGCGGTGTCGGGCGTTTCGGGGGCGACGGCGGTGCCGGGGGTCGCGGGAGTTCCCGGGGTGCCGGGGGCAACCCCCGGGGTGGTGCCCGCCGTCCCCAAGGACATGTCGGTCTGACGGACCCGGCCCGAAGCCCGGCTCGAAGGGGGAAGCGCGTGTCCCGGAAACTGCCCGAGGAACTGGTCCCGGTGCTGGCCCGGACCGGCCGGCTGTGGCCGCAGGCCGACGAGGAGGGCCTGCGCAAGGCCGCCGGAGTCTGGCGCGAGTTCGGCAAGGAGGCCGACCGGCTCACCCGCCGCTGCGGCGAGTCCGTCCGGCGGGTCACCGCCGACAACTCCGGCCACGCGGTCGAGGCCTTCGGCGCGTACTGGCAGGCCTTCAGCGGCGGCGGCAAGGGCCACCTGGACGACGCGCACAGCGCGGTCGGGCTGGTCGCCGGGGCCTTCGACACGTCCGCGCGGGCCGTGGACACCTGCAAGGCCGAGATCATCGCGACCCTGCGGCAGCTCGCCGCCGAACTCCGGCAGGCCGAGGAGCAGGCGGCCAAGGCCAAGGAGGCGGCCGGCAAGATCGCCGCGGCGGCGGCCGGCGGCGACCCGGCCGGGAGCGGGGTGGCCGGGAGTGAGGTGGCCGGGAACGGGGTGGTCGGCGGATTGCGGAAGGCCGTCGGCGGCCTCGCGGCCACGGTGGAGAACGCCGCCACCGAGCAGGTCGCGGCGGGGGTGGCGGCCGTCGCCGTCGAGACCGCCGCGCTGAAGATCGGCGGACTGCTCGCCGAACTCGGCCGCGCCATGAAGGACGCCCTGTCCGGCGTGCTCGAGGAGCCGGCCGCGGTCGCCCTGCTGAAGCTCGGCAGCGCGTCGGGGACGGAGGTCACCGCCGCCTCGTACCGCAACGGCGCGTTCGACCCGCTCGCCGCCGGGCTGCCCGCCGCCCTCGGCGAACCGGGCGTGCTCGGCGCCGACGGCTCCGGGCTGGTGCTGCTCGCGGGAAAGGACGGCAAGCCGCTGGTCGGCGTGCCCGGGCTGACGGTCAAGGTGGACGAGCAGGGCAAGCCCGTCCTCGGCCCGGACGGGCAGCCGGTCATCCTCCGTGCCGACGGCACGCCGGTGGCCGACGCCACCGGGCTGCTGGTCGTCCCGGGGCCGGACGGCACGCCGGTGGTCGGGGTGGCGGACCTGGCGGTCCGGCTGGACGAGCGCGGGCAGCCGGTGCTCACCGACGAGGACGGCAAGGCGCTCCGCGGGGTGCCGCTCGCCGGGCTGACACCGGGGGCGACCGGACCGGGGGTGGTCGGGCCGTCGGCGGTCGGGCCGGGTGGCGACAAGCCGCTCGCGGGTGCGGCGCCCGACGGGTCGACGGTGCCGACGGTGCCGGGCGCGGTGTCGGTGGCCTCGGTCGCGGTGGCGGACCCGGGGGCGGTCGTCGGCGTGCCGGACGTGGCGAGCGCGGCGAGCGCTCCCGTGGGCGCGTCGGCGGGCGGTGCCGTGGCGGCCGGGGGCTCGCCGGGGCAGCACCGGGCGACGGGCGGTGGGGGCGGCGGTGACTGGGCACCGCTGGCACCGGCCATTGCCGCGCCGGCCCGGCAGAGCGGCGGGTCGGCGGGCTGGTCGGACGGGGACTACCCGCTCCAGGCGCCCGCGGCCGCCTCGCACAGCGGCGGGAGTACGGGCGGGCCGGTGGCCGTACGGACGGACTCGGTGAGCGCTCCGGCCGCGCCCGCCACCGCGCCCGTCACCGCACCGTCCGCCGGAGGACCCGCGTACGGCCCGGCGCCGGAGACCCCCTCGGCGGTCCGGCCGGTCGGGGTGCCCGGGCAGTTCGGGACCCCGGCGTACGGCGGCGGGTACGGCGGCTACCAGGCGGCCGGTCCGGTCGCCACCGTCGGGCCGGGGCCGTTGGCGGGCACCGGCGGCGGACCCGCGAACGTGGCGGCCCCGTTCGGCAGCGGCGTCGGGGCGGGGGCGGCCGGCAGTCCAGGCGGCCCCGGCGGCGTGGTGGGCGGTGGGCCGGCCGTCGGCGGTCCGGCCGCTGGAGGGCCGCCTACCGGCGCGCCGGTGGCCCGGACCCCGGTCGGCGCGGCGCCGCAGCACCCGGTCGTCGGACCGCCGCCGGTCCACACCGCGCCGCCTTCCCCGGCCGCACCCCCAGTCGTCGGGACCACCCCGGTGATCGGCCGCCCCGAGGCGCACCCGGTGGAGGCCCGACGGCGGGAGAACGCGGCGGTCCCTGCCGACCCGACCCTCGCCTGGGGCGCGGTCCCGGTCGCGACCGCCCACGCGATGGCCCTCCAACTCGCCCTGCGCGCCCGGCGCGGAGCCCAGCCGGAGGATCCGGCGTTCCGGCCGCGCAGCATCGCCGACAGCCGTCCGTACGGCCTGCCGGGCGGGCTCGCACCGGTCGACCCGGAGCACCAGGCCGAACTCGAACGCCGCGCCCCCCGGGACGCGGACGGCCTGCCCGTCCGCCACCCCGACCCGGCCGCCGGCGGCTGGGCGGAGGCCGTCAACGACGGCGGCCACCGCGAACCGGGCCGGGCCAACAACAGCCTGGAGATCGCCCTCTCGGCGGTCGAGTGCTACACCGGCCGCCCCACCTGCGCGGCCCCGCGCATCCCCACCGAGGGCGACGCCGGCGAACGCGGGGGCCGCGACCGCGCCGAACGCGAACTCGGCGCCCCCTTCCGGGACCTGGGCGACGGCGCCCCGGCCTTCGACCGCCTCGCCGACGACCTCCGCCGCGCCGGCCACGGCTCCCAGGCGGTGCTCCTCACCCTCGACGCCTACGGCCGCCCGCACGCCTGGAACGCCGTCAACCACCAGGACGCCGTCACCTACCTCGACCACCAGCTCGCCCGCCAGGCCCCCACCCCCCTCCACCCCGCCACCCACGGCCTCTGGGCCATCGCCCTCACCCCCGAAGGCCGCCCCCTCCCCCTCACCCCCGCCGCCTGACCTGCGCCACTGACCCGCACCCCACACCCCGCGCAGGAAGTCGGCCCGCCCGACTTCCTGCGCAGCCGGACGTCGTGCCCCCTGCCACCTCGCCTCCTGAGCCGCACCCCCGCCGCCTGACCCGCCCCCTGCCACCTCGTTTCCTGACCCGTACCCCACACCCCGCGCAGGAAGTCGGCCCGCCCGACTTCCTGCGCAGCCGCACACGACACCCCTTCTGCGGAGAAATCTGTAGACCGGTCGCCATATTCGCCACACGGGAACCGGGGGTAGCCCGCGCGAGAAGTCGGCCCGGCCGACTTCCTGTGCGCTATCGAGCCGGCCAGGTCGAGGTCCACCAGGCGCGGCATAGGAAGTCGGCGGAGTCGACTTCTCGTGCGCAGAGGGGCGAGGCCGGCGGCGATCTATGTAGTCCGACCGTCATATCCCTCGCGCGTGCATTGGACGGGCTCGCATGAGAAGTCGGCTGGGCCGACTTCTTGCGCGCTTACGAGCCGGTTGGGCCTGGCTGTGCCCAGAACTATGTAGACCGGCCGTCATATTTTCCCAGGTCCTACACAGGAAGTCGGCTGGGCCGACTTTTCGTGCGCAGGGTGGGGTGCGGGTCGGCAGGATCTGTAGACCGGTCTGCATATTCCTCTCGGAGGGTGCACGGAAGGTCGGGCTGATCGACTTCTCGTGCGCGGAGGGGCGGGGGCGGCGGCAGGCTATGTGGCCTGGTCTTCGCCCGCGTTGGAGGAGCTCGCGTGAGAAGTCGGCTGGGCCGACTTCCTGTGCGCTTTCGGGCTGGCCGGCCCTGGGTGTACCTGGGGCCAGGTAGGCCGGCCGTCGCATTTATCCGGGTTCTGCATAGGAAGTCGGCGGGGTCGACTTTTCGTGCGCGGGGGAGGTGTGGGGCGTCTCCCGGGGGTGCATGGAAGGTCGGGCTGATCGACTTCTCGTGCGCGGAGGGGTGGGGTCGGCGGCAGAGGGAGCTACGCCAGAAGTCGGCGGGGCCGACTTTTCGTGCAGGGGGTGTGGGCCAGTAAGGGCGTGCAGGCCGGTCGTCGCATACCTCGTGGGGGAGGCGCAGGAAGTCGGCCGGGCCGACTTCCTGCGCGGGGCGGGGAGTCGGTGGGGGCGTAGGGTCGCGGGTCGGGCAGGGTCGGGGTCGGGGAGGGCCGGATGATTTCGCGGGCGCAGGCGGTGGAGGCGGGGCAGCGGTGGATCAACGGGGATCTGCCGCAGGGGGCCGGGGTGGTGCGGCGGGTGTGCACCCATGAGTTCGAGCTCGGCTGGGTGGTGTGGGCGGAGCCCGCCCGGGCGGTGGTCGACCCGCGGACGGGGGAGCGGCGGGCGCCCGAGGAGGTGGGGGCGGCCTGCGCCGTGGTGGACCGGGAGAGCGGGCGGTTCACGGTGTGGCCCTCGGTGCCGGTGGACGAAGTGGTGGGGCTGTACCGGGACTTCGTCGGCGCGGGCGGCTACGACCCGACCCTCCAGCCGGCGACCGGCCGGGGCGCCAGGGCCGAGCTGACCTACCGGGACGGCACCGGCGAGGAGCGGTCGCTGGCCCTGCGGTCCGCGGCGGGCCTGCCGCACCCGGCACTGCGCGGCTGGTGGTGGCTGCGCGAGCAGGGCGTCGCCGCCGAGGACGTGCTGGCCGTCCGGACCGACCTGCGGCCGAGCGCCCTGCCCGGCGGCTACTGGTCGTACGCGCTGGCCGCCGAACTGCCGGACGTCCGGGTCGACTTCGAGCTTCCGTACGGCCCGCGCTTCGACCACCGGGCGGCCGCCGTACGGGCGCTGCCCGCGCCGCCGGACGGTCCGGCCCGCAACCGGGTGCCCTTTCCCCGCGCGGTGCGCGACGCGTCCGGCGGTCCCGGCACATCCGGCGAGCCCGACGCCGTGCTCGCCGCCCGGCTCGCGGAGCGGTTCGGCCCGGCGGGTGTCCAGCGCTTCGAGCCGGCCGACGTCGCCCGCGCCGAACTGCCCGGGGACGCGGCCGCGCTGCTGCTGGCGGTGGGCGTCCCGGTGGCCGTGCCGGGGTTCTTCGCGCTGCACCACCCGGGCGCGGAGGCGATCGCCGACGGCACCCGCCAGGGCACCGTCCTGCCCCCGCTCGCCGCGCACCTGGCCGGACTCGGCCGCGGCACCCGGGTGGCCGAGCGGGAGCGCCTGGCGCTCGCCGGGCAGCTGGTGCTGGGGACGGACGGCTGGGCGCTGCTGGCCCTCGACCCGGTGGACGGCGCCGTCCGGGCGGTGGACCCGGACTACGCGACCGCCCGCCACTGCAACGCGGACCTGCGCGCCTTCGTCCGCTGCCTGGAGGTGTTCGCCGGCTGGTGGCCGGCTCTGCGCGGGCTCGACCCGGTGGCCGCGGGCGGGGCGGTGGACGCCCTGCAGCACGCGCTGGCGGCCGTGGACGGCACGGTCTTCACCGACCCGGAGAACTGGTGGGCCGTCATCGTCGAGCAGCTGTGGGACGGCCTCCTCTGACGGACGGCGGGCCGCCGGAAGACCGGCCCGCCCACCGGCCCGCCCACCGGCCCACCCACCGGCCCGCGGACCGGTTCCGGACCGGCGCGAATACCGTCGCACCCCCTCTCACCAGGGCCCGGATCGCGTAGCGTGGAGAGTTATGCGACTCGGTGTGCTCGACGTAGGTTCCAACACGGTCCACTTCCTCGTGGTGGACGCCCATCCGGGCGCTGCTCCGCTGCCCGCGTACTCGCACAAGGCCGAGCTGCGTCTGGCGGAGCTGCTGGACGAGGGCGGCGCGATAAGCGAGGCCGGGGTCGAGCGGCTGGTCGGCCACGTCGCGTCCTCGCTGCGGGTCGCCGAGGACAAGGGCGTCGTCGACATCCTCCCGTTCGCGACCTCCGCCGTGCGCGAGGCCGCCAACGGCGAGGAGGTGCTGCGCCGGGTGGCCGCCGAGACCGGCGTCGAGCTGCGCGTGCTCTCCGGGCAGGACGAGGCCCGGCTCACCTTCCTGGCCGTCCGCCGCTGGTTCGGCTGGTCCTCGGGCCGGCTGCTCAACCTGGACATCGGCGGCGGTTCGCTGGAGATCGCCTGCGGCCTGGACGAGCAGCCGGACGTCGCCTGCTCGCTGCCGCTGGGCGCCGGCCGGCTGACCGCCCGCTGGCTGCCGGGGGACATCGCCGACCCGGAGGGGCTGCGCGAGCTGAGACGCCACATCCGGGCCGAGCTCGCCACCGTGGTCGGCGAGATCACCCGGCTCGGCCCGGCCCGGCACGCGGTCGCCACCTCCAAGACCTTCAAGCAGCTGGCCCGGATGACCGGCGCCGCCCCCGCCGACGCCGGTCCGTACACCGACCGCCGGCTCACCCGCAGCGGGCTGGCCGCCTGGCTGCCCCGGCTGTCGGCGATGACCGTTGCCGAGCGCGCCCGGATCCCGGGCGTCTCCGAGGGCCGGGCCAAGCAGCTGCTGGCCGGCGCGCTGGTCGCCGATGCCGCGATGGACCTGTTCGGGCTGGAGGAGCTGGACGTCTGTCCGTGGGCGCTGCGCGAGGGCATCATCCTGCGCCGCCTGGACACCATGGACAGCCCGGCCGACCGCCGCCGCCCGGCGCTCACCCCGTAAGCCGGGCGCGGACCCCGGGGCGCGCACCCGGGCGGCCGCCCGGACAGTCGTCCGGACCCGTCCCGACCGACCGCCGACCGACCGCCCCGGGGCAACGTGCCGATGGTCACTGCGCCGGTCATCCCGCCCCGTTCGCCGCGTGCTCCGCATACGCTGTCTCCCGTGGTGCAACCAGCGGGCGAGGACGGAACGCAGGAGGACCGCACTCCCGGGAGCGGGCAGTCGCGGCCGGACGGCCCGCGCCGCAGGCTCGGCAAGGCGGTCACGGGCGCCACCGCCGCCCAGGCCGCCAAGCAGGCCTCGAAGGCGGTCAAGGCCGCCCAGCGCACCGCGAAGACCGCCGCGGCGAAGACCAGCGCGGCGAAGACGGCGCGAACGGCGAAGACGGCGAAGACGCCCACCGCGAAGCAGCCCGCCCCGAAGACGAAGCAGCCCGCCGCCAAGGCCGCCCCGAAGGAGACCCGCACCGCCCGGGCCGCCGGCGCCGCCAAGGCCGCCGTCCAGTCCGTCCGCTCGGTCAAGGCCGCCAAGCGGGACGCCGCCCGCCCGCCGCTGCTGCGCACCACCGACCGGCTGGTGCTGCCCCGGCACCCGGCCCTGCACATCCCGGACACCAAGGTGGCGCTGTCCACCGCCTCGGTGTACCCGGCGAGCACCGCCGTCGCCTTCGAGCTGGCCGCCAAGCTCGGCTACGACGGGGTCGAGGTGATGGTCTGGAACGACCCGGTCAGCCAGGACATCGACGCCCTGCGCCGGCTCTCCGACGCCCACCGGCTGCCCATCCTGGCCGTGCACGCGCCCTGCCTGCTGATCACCCAGCGGGTGTGGAGCACCGACCCGTGGACCAAGCTGGTCCGGGCCCGGGCGGCGGCCGAGAAGCTCGGCGCGAGCGCCGTGGTCGTCCACCCGCCGTTCCGCTGGCAGCGCCAGTACGCCCGGGAGTTCGTCGAGGGGATCCACCGGATGGCGGGCGAGACCGACGTCCGCTTCGCCGTCGAGAACATGTACCCGTGGCGCTACCGCGACCGCGAGATGCTCGCGTACGCCCCCGGCTGGGACGTCACCGACGAGGAGTACCGGCACTTCACCATCGACCTCTCGCACGCGGCCACCTCCCGGATCGACACCTTCGCCATGGTCGAGCGGATGGGCGACCGGCTCGCCCACGTCCACCTGGCCGACGGCAGCGGCTCCGGCAAGGACGAGCACCTGATCCCCGGCCGCGGCAAGCAGCCCTGCGCCGAGCTGCTGGAGCACCTCGCCCGGACCGGCTTCGACGGCCACGTGGTGCTGGAGGTCAACACCCGCCGCTCGGCCTCCCCCGCCGAACGCGAGGCCGACCTGGCCGAGGCCCTCGCTTTTACCCGCTTGCACCTGGCCACCCCCTCGCGCGTACGCTGAGCCGTCCGGTCCGCCCGGGCGTCAACTGCCGTACGAAGGGGGACGCATGACGGAGAGTCGGAACTACCGCGAGGCCGCCGCGAGCTTCGGCGGGGTCGCCGCCGAGTACGAGCAGGGCCGCCCCGGCTATCCCGACGAGCTGTTCGACGCGCTGGAGCGGCTCTGGGGCCGCGGCCTCGCCGGTGCCCGGGTCCTGGACGTCGGCGCCGGGACGGGCATCGCCACCCGGCTGCTGGCCGCGCGCGGCGCGGAGGTCGTCGCCGTCGAGCCCAGCCCCGGGATGGCCGCCCGGTTCCTGGCCTCCTCGCCGGGCCTGCCGCTGGTCCGGGGCACCGGCGACGACCTGCCCTTCCACGACGGGTCCGTCGACCTGGTCGCCTACGCCCAGGCCTTCCACTGGACGTACCCCGAGAAGTCCGTCCCCGAGGCGGTCCGGGTGCTGCGGCCCGGGGGCGCCGTCGCCGCCTGGTGGAACGTGTACGACGAGACCGTGCCGTGGATCCGGGCCAGGAGCGAGCGGATGGCCGCCGCCCTCCCCGGCCGCTTCCACGGCTACGGCGGGATCAGCGGCCACGTCGGGCACTTCGCCCCGGCCGGCCTCGTGGTCGAACGGACGGCACTGCGCTGGGAGCGGCGGGTCACCGTCGAGCACGTGCTCACCGACCTCACCTCCCGTTCCTACCTGGCCTCGCTCAGCCCCGAGGAGCGCGCGCCGGTGCTGGCCGCCGAACGGGAGGCCATGGTCGCCGCGTTCCCGGACGGCGTCGTGGTCGAGCCGTTCAGTCTGGACCTCACCGTGGCCGTCAAGCCCGGCTGACGCCCGGACCCCGCCGCCTGCCCGCACCGCCGTCCGCCAGTGCCTCCGCCTGCCCGCATCGCGGACGGACCGTCCGCCGGCCGGACGGCGGGCGTAGGCTCGGTACCCACAGCGGCCCCCGAACCCTCCCAGCAGCGGGGTGCCCGCGAGAGCCCCGAAGGAGTGGAGCACAGTGCCCGAGCTGAGGTCCCGTACGGTCACCCACGGTCGCAACATGGCAGGCGCCCGGGCGCTTCTCCGGGCGGCCGGCGTAGCCCGCGAGGACTTCGGCAAGCCGATCATCGCGGTGGCCAACTCCTTCACCGAGTTCGTCCCCGGGCACACCCACCTCCAGCCGGTCGGCCGGATCGTCTCCGAGGCGATCAAGCAGGCGGGCGGCATCCCGCGCGAGTTCAACACCATCGCCGTGGACGACGGCATCGCGATGGGCCACGGCGGCATGCTCTACTCGCTGCCCTCGCGCGACCTGATCGCCGACTCGGTCGAGTACATGGTCAACGCGCACTGCGCCGACGCCCTGATCTGCATCTCCAACTGCGACAAGATCACCCCGGGCATGCTGATGGCCGCGCTGCGCCTGAACATCCCGACCGTCTTCGTCTCCGGCGGCCCGATGGAGGCCGGCAAGGCGACCCTGGTCGACGGCACCGTGCGCAAGCTCGACCTGGTCGACGCGATCTCCCAGGCGGTCAACGAGAACGTCTCCGACGAGGACATCGCGATCATCGAGGAGAACGCCTGTCCCACCTGCGGCTCGTGCTCCGGCATGTTCACCGCCAACTCGATGAACTGCCTGACCGAGGCGATCGGCCTCTCGCTGCCGGGCAACGGCTCGGTGCTCGCCACCCACACCGCCCGCCGGGCCCTGTACGAGCGGGCCGGGCAGAACGTCGTCGAGATCGCGAACCGCTACTACGGCGGTGACGACGCCTCGGTGCTGCCCCGGGCGATCGCCACCCGCGCCGCCTTCGAGAACGCCATGGCCCTGGACATTGCCATGGGCGGCTCGACCAACACCATCCTGCACCTGCTCGCCGCCGCCCAGGAGGCCGAGCTGGACTTCGACATGCGGGCCATCGACGCGATCTCCCGCAAGGTGCCCTGCCTGTCCAAGGTCGCGCCGAACGGCTCGTACTACATGGAGGACGTGCACCGGGCCGGCGGCATCCCGGCCATCCTCGGCGAGCTGTACCGGGCCGGGCTGCTCAACGAGGACGTCCATACCGTGCACGCCGACTCGCTCGCCGAGTGGCTCAAGACCTGGGACGTGCGCGGCGGTTCGCCGTCCGCCGAGGCCGTCGAGCTGTGGCACGCCGCCCCCGGCTGCGTCCGCTCCGCCGAGGCCTTCTCGCAGTCCGAGCGCTGGGAGTCGCTGGACACCGACTCGGCCAAGGGCTGCATCCGCGGCGCCGAGCACGCCTACTCGGTCGAGGGCGGCCTGGCCGTGCTGTACGGCAACCTCGCCGAGGACGGCTGCATCGTGAAGACCGCCGGCGTGGACGAGTCGATCTGGACCTTCAGCGGCCCGGCCGTCGTGGTCGAGTCCCAGGAGGACGCGGTCGAGGCGATCCTCGCCAAGCGGGTCAAGGAGGGCGACGTCGTCGTCATCCGCTACGAGGGCCCCAGGGGCGGCCCGGGCATGCAGGAGATGCTCTACCCGACCTCCTTCCTGAAGGGCCGGGGCCTGGGCAAGGCCTGCGCGCTGGTCACCGACGGCCGCTTCTCCGGCGGCACCTCGGGCCTGTCCATCGGCCACGCCTCCCCGGAGGCGGCCTCCGGCGGCACCATCGCGCTGGTCGAGGACGGCGACACCATCGCCATCGACATCCCCGGCCGCCGGATCTCCCTGGAGGTCCCGGACGAGGTGCTGGCCGAGCGCCGCCGCGTCCTGGAGGCCACGGGCGGCTACCGGCCGAAGAACCGCGAGCGCCAGGTCAGCCAGGCCCTGCGGGCCTACGCCGCGATGGCCACCTCCGCCGACAAGGGCGCCGTCCGCGACGTGTCCAAGCTCGGCTGAGCCCGAGGCGAACGCCGGGCCCGCACGGAAGCGGAACACCGGCCCGTACGGAACCGGAACGCCGGGCCGTACGGAACCGGAACGCCTGGCCCGCACCGAACGAGGAGGAGCCGTCCCACCGGCCGGGACGGCTCCTCCGCCGTGTGCGGCGCTCGGGTGATAATCGACGGCGTGAGCGAGCAGCCCCCCACCCCCGCCCCCACTCCCGCCGGCGCCCCCGAGCCGGAGCCGATCCGCTTCTTCGGCACGTCCTGGCTCAACCGGGACAACGGCTACTGGCCGCGCCGGGTCGGTGTCTCGGTCGGTGCCCTGGCCGCGACCGCCGCCGCCGTGCTGGTGCTGCGCTTCGGCATCGAGGGCATCGCGCTCTCCGAGGACGGCACCTTCCTCAACGGGCTGCTGACCGCCGCCATCGCGGTCTGCTCGATGATGGCCGTACGGCGCACCTGGAAGGTGCTCACCGAGGGCCGGGACCAGCTGACCGGCTGGATGGCCGAGGACAAGTCGCTCGGCGCGGTCTGGCTGATCGGCGGGGCCGGCAGCCTGGCCGCCTACTTCGTCCGCAGCCTGGTCGAGGCTCCCGGCGAGGCGGTCCGGCGGGCCGCCCACGAGCGGGCCGTCGCCCAGTACGAGAAGCGCCAGGCGGGCCGCGGCCGCCGGCCCGACACCAAGGCGCCGGGCCGGGCCAAGCGCAAGCGCTGACGGCGGTCAGGTCCGGCTGGCGGAGCCGCAGTTCCCGGTGCCCGGCGGCACCCGGTCCCGGTCGTACGGGTCCGCGGTCGGCCCGGTCGGTACCGGGCCGGGCCGGGTGGACCGGTCGAACTCCGGGTGCAGGAAGCCGTCGTAGCGGCCGCAGGTGCTGTTGCCGAAGCTCTCCACGGTCTCGTCGATCGCGAGCTTCCCCGGATCGACCTGGTACTTGGCCGGGTCGTAGAAGTGGAAGGTGTCCACCTGCCGGACGATGGTCCGGACCGTCTCCGCGAGGTCCGCGGAGCCGTTCGCCGAGGCCGCCTGGTCGGCCGTCTTCGGGCCGGGGCGCAGCGCGTACACGTAGCTGACGTCGGCCCGCATCAGGACGCCGTTCTCCCCGTCGGCCGTGACGTCGATCCGGCCCCGCACCTTGACCACGTCGGTGACCGGGACGGCCTCCCGCGGGTCGAAGCGGGTGAACCAGGCGGTGGGGTCACTGGTCGCCGAGGGGTGGTCCAGCGACGCGGCCGCGGCCTCCCGGGTGCGGCCGTCGAGCATCGCCAGCGCGACGTCCGGGCGGCCGCCGGACACCACCTTCGGGTCCAGGTGGGCCGCCGCCAGGTAGGCCCGCACCGACTGCAGCCGGGCGGCCACCTCGTCGGCACCGAACGCGCCGGTGGCCCGGGGGGTCTTCGGCAGTTCGATCCCGTCCGTGCCGGCGGCCCAGTCCTCGGCGGGGGAGCCGGCCCACGGGTGGTCGGGGGTCGGCTGCCGTCCGTCGCGCTCCGCCGCCGGGCTCGCGGAGACCGGGTGGTCGGAGGCGTAGCCGAAGTGGGTGGAGTACCAGAGCTTCAGCCCGTCGATGTTCAGTGCCACGAGCAGCACGGCGACGGTCAGCAGGACGTAGAGCGGCGTGCGCCACTCCAGGCGGCGGCGCGGACGCGGGTCGCCCCACGCGTCGACCGCCCGCGCCGGGCGGACGGGCTTGCGGACGGGCTTGCGGCGGAAGCGGCGCCCGCGCGCCGCGGGGCCGTCGTTGACCGAGCGGCGGCCGCCCGGATCGACCGGCGGGGTGTGCTTCCAGCGGGCGGACAGCATGCGGGTGCGCCCGCTCTGCTCCTTGACGGTGGCGCTGCGGACGAACTCCTCGTCCAGGACGAGGTCGGCGAACGGGTCCTTCCGGCCCGCCCCGGACGGGTCGGACCCGTTCGGCTCGTCGCCCCCGGCGGGGCGCGGTTCCGGTTCTTCGGCGATCGGCATCGCGCCAGTATGCCGACGGGGTCTGACGATCCCTCGATCGGGGGCACACCGTGTGGTGAACACCTGTGCGTCGTCCGCGGGACCGGTGCCGTTCGTCCGGAAGCGCGCCGGTGCGGGCGCCCGCTCAGTCCTTGCCGCGGGCCTGCTTGACCGAGCCGACCACCCCGGCGATCGCCAGCAGCAGGCCGGCCGGCAGCAGCGAGATGAAGAAGGCGCCGAACAGGCCTTCGTCGCCGAGGAACAGCTGGGCCAGCGTGTTCAGGACCAGCAGCCCGCCGGCGGCCGGCAGCGCCGACTGCCACGGGTGGTCGTTCGCCCAGCGGCGCAGCCTCCGGTCGGTGGTGTCGCGCCGCAGCCGGCCGCCGACGGTGCCGACCAGGAAGAAGAAGAACAGGCCCCAGCCGGCCGGTGAGGCCAGCATGCTCAGCGACCAGTCCCCGGTGATCGCATCGATCCCCAGGGCCGTCGCCCCCACCACCGCACCGACCCCCGCGGCGGTCCGCCACGGGCCCACGGTCGCCGAGGCGACGGCGAGTTGCCGGTTCTCACGTCGGGACATTTCGTCGTGTGCCATGGCTCCACGGTGCGCCCGCGGGAGCCGGGAGGCCATAGGGGAAACCCCCGAGATTTCTCCCTAGGGGCCTGTCCTCCGCCAGGCGGCAGCGCGGGCGGCGACCACGGAGCCGATGGTCCCCGCGCGGGCGGCGACCACGGAGCGGACGGTCCCCGCGCGGGCCGCGACCACGGAGCGGACGGTCCCCGCGCGGGCCGCCGGGCGGTGCGAGGATGGCGGCAGTACCGAGGCAAGGAGCGGGAGCGGACCATGGGCAGCAGCGGAGCACACGGACAGAAGATCGCCTTCCTGGGCACCGGCAAGATCGGCGAGGCCCTGCTCTCCGGTCTGCTGCGGGCCGGCAAGGACCCGGCCGACGTCCTGGTGACCGCCCGCCGTCCCGAGCGGGCGGCCGAACTCGCCGACCGCTACGGCGTGGTGGCCGTCTCCAACGCCGAGGCCGCCAAGCTCGCCGACACCCTGATCCTCGCGGTCAAGCCACAGGACATGGGCGCCCTGCTGGAGGAGCTGGCCCCGCACGTCGGCGCGGACCGGCTGGTGATCTCGGCCGCGGCCGGCGTTCCCACCGCCTGGTTCGAGGAGCGGCTCGCGGCGGGCACCCCGGTGGTCCGGGTGATGCCCAACACCCCGGTCCTGGTGGACGAGGGGATGAGCGTCATCTCGGCGGGCTCGCACGCGGGCGAGGAGCACCTGGCGCGGGCCGAGGAGATCTTCAGCTCGGTCGGCAAGGCGCTGCGGCTGCCCGAGTCCCAGCAGGACGCGGCCACCGCGCTGTCCGGCTCCGGGCCGGCCTACTTCTACTTCCTGGTGGAGGCGATGACCGACGCCGGCATCCTGCTCGGGCTGCCCCGGCAGGTGGCGCACGACCTGATCGTGCAGTCCGCGATCGGCGCCTCGGTGATGCTGCGGGACTCCGGCGAGCACCCGGTGAAGCTGCGCGAGGCGGTCACCTCCCCGGCCGGCACGACCATCGCGGCGATCCGCGAGCTGGAGAACCACGGGGTGCGGGCCGCCCTGCTCGGCGCCCTGGAGGCGGCCCGGGACCGCTCCCGGGAGCTGGCCTCGGGCGGGAAATGACCGCTGCGCGACCCCTCCCGTAATCGCGGCGCACCCCCTACGCTCTCGCCAACATCGTCCTACCGGCCGGTAGCGCGGTTCGTGTGGAGTCCGCCTGGAGGTCCGCTTGAGTGCCGCCCCGCCCGTGGTCCCGCCCGTTCCGCCCGCCGCGTCGCCGTCCCCGGTGGCGCCCGGTCTGCGCACCGGGCGGGCCGCGCTCGCCGCCGCCTTCCTGCTCCAGGGCGTCACCTTCGCCCTGCTGGTCACCTGCATCCCGGAGATCCAGCACCGGTACGGGCTGAGCGACGGGCTGCTGCCGGTCTTCCTGGCCGCGGTGCCGGTGCTGGCCGGGGTCGGGTCGATCGCCTCCGAGCGGCTGGTGAAGCGCACCGGCGCGCGGGTCGTGCTGCGGGTGGTCCAGCCCGCCGTCTGCCTGAGCCTGGCGGCCGCCGGACTGGGCGGGGCACTGTGGCAACTCGCCCTGGCGCTGGGCGCGTTCGGGCTGCTGGTGGGTGCGCTGGACGCCAGTATGAACATGCTCGGGGTGGGGCTCCAGCACCGCTACGGCCGCTCGATCATGATCGGTTTCCACGCCGCGTTCAGCCTCGGCGGCATCCTCGGCGCGGCCCTCGCGGGCCTCGGCTCGCACTACGACCTCGGGCTGCCGCTGCTGTTCGGCACGGCCGCGGCGGTGATCGCCCCGCTCGCCCTGCTGGCCGGCGCCTTCTTCGCCGGTCCGGCCGAACTCGGCGACGCCGTCCGGGAGGCGGCCGAGGCCGCCGCCCGGTCCGTCCCCTGGCGTCCGCTGCTGCCGCTCTGCCTGGCGATGGCCTTCGCGTACATCGCGGACTCCTCGGTCTCCAACTACAGCGTCAAGTACCTCACCGACGGGCTGGGCAGCCGGGAGGACCTCGCCAAGCTCTCCTACCTGGGCTACATGGTCGCGATGCTGCTCGGCCGGGCTCTGGGCGACCGCGCGGTGCAGCGCTTCGGCGCCGTCCCGGTGGTCCGCGTCGGTGCCGCGCTGGCGGCGCTCGGCTTCGGCCTCGCCGCGGTCGCGCCCGCCGCCTGGGCGGGCATCGCCGGCTTCACCGTGCTGGGCTTCGGCATCTGCGCGATCATCCCGCAGGTGTTCGCGGCCGGCGGCCGGCTCTTCCCGGCCGACTCGGACGCCGCGGTGGCCCGGCTCAACCTCTTCAACTACGTGGGCTTCCTGGTCGGTTCGCCGCTGGTCGGGGCGATCGCGGACGCGAGCTCGTACCGCTGGGCGCTGCTCGCCCCGATGCTGCTGGTGCTCGCCGTCCTGCCGCTGGCCGACCGCTTCGCCCCGGCGCCGGCGCAGGCGCAGGCGGTGGCCCCCGCCGCCGGGTGACGGTCCCGGCCCCCGCCGCCGGGTGACGGTCCCGGCCCCCGCCGCCGGGTGACGGCGGGGGCGGTCGGCGGGGCGGGGGTCAGCTGATCACGGTCTGCAGGCCGGGCATGCCGTCGAGGAAGGGGCCGCTCCTGGTCTTGACGACCGGGTAGCCGTACTCGGCGTAGACGTACGGGGCCCAGTTCAGTGTGTACGACCCGGTCCAGGGCGGTGTGGAGGTGATCTTGACGGTGGCCGTGACGGTGCGGGTGGCGCCCGGCGCGATCGGCACCGTGGGATGGAAGTTGACGGAGTTGCCGCCGAACACGCAGTCCACCTGGTCCCCGCCGCAGCCGGTGAAGGTGAACGCGCCGGTCAGCTGGTTGGAGGGGAAGCTCGGCCCGATCCACTCGTACGCGAAGGTGATGGGGGCGGATTCGGTGTTGGTGAGGGAGAGGGTCAGGGTCAGTTCATCGCCCGGTGCCGCCGTCTTCTTGTCGACGGAGGCCGAGACGCCGGTGATCACGCCGTCGTCGCGGGTGGTGGCGGAGGCCGGCTGGGCGGCGAAGATCAGGCCAAGTCCCAGTACCGTGGCGAGAATTACCCCGACGCGTTGCACGCTGAATGGCTTCATGGCGGATGAGAATAGGGAGTTGTGAAGGCCGCGTCTGCGGCTCCTTCACGCCATCTTCAACCGTTGCCGGAAAGCCCTTGCCCCCGCCGTCGGGTGACGGCGGGGGCGTTCGACGGGACGGGGGTCAGCTGATCACGGTCTGGAGCGAGGGCACCCCGAAGGTCCAGGTCTGGTCCTTGGCGGTACCGGTGGTGCCCACCTGGCCGAACTCGTAGTAGACGTACGGCGCCCAGTTCAGCGTGTACGGGGCGGTGCCCCACGCCGGGGTGTCGGTGATCTTGACGGTGAGCGTGACGCTCTTCGTCGCGCCGGGTGCGATCGGCGCGTTGAAGTGGAAGTTGGCGCTGTTCCCGGTGAACGCGCAGTCGGAGGTGTCACCGGTGCAGCCGGTGATGGTGAACGCTCCGGCCTGCGTGTTGGCCGGCCAGGTCGGCTGGACGGCCTCGTAGGCGAAGTAGATGGGACTGTTCTCACTGTTGGTGAGCGACAGCGTCAGGGTCAGCTGGTCTCCCGCCTTCGCCGTCGACTTGTCGACCGCGAAGGTGGTGCCGCTGACCGCGGCGGAGGCCGGCTGGGCGGCAAAGAACACGCCAAAACCCAGTATTGCAGCGAGAATTACCCCAAGGCGTTGCACGCTGAATGGCTTCATGGCGGAGAGGATATGGAGTCGCAAAGCTTTTGTCTGCACCGCCTCAACACCCGCCTCCACAGTCGCCCCACAACTTCCGTAGTTTCATCGCGCACCTGCCGCCCGGCCGTCCCCACGAGCGCCGCCCCGGCGCGCCCTGACGGCGGCCCGGCCACCGCCACCCGCTACGGTGGAGGCCATGCCCGAAGCCGAGCGTGACACCCCCTGCGGCCTGCACCTCTTCTGGGACGAGGCCGTCACCGCCTACGACTTCGGCCCCGGCCACCCGATGGACCCGACCCGGCTGGCCCTCACCATGCGCCTGGTCGAGGCCCTCGGACTGGACACCGGTCCCGGGGTGACCGTCCGCTCCGCGCCGCCCGCCGGCGACTCCACCCTCCGGCTGGTGCACACCCGGGAGTACGTCGAGGCGGTCCGGAACGCCGCCGCCCACCCCGACCGCTCCGACCCGCTGCACGGACTCGGCACCGACGACAACTGGTCCTTCCCGGCGATCCACTCGGCCTCCGCGCTGATCGCCGGCCAGTCGGTGGCCGCCGCCGAGGCGGTCTGGCGCGGCGAGACCCCGCACGCCGTCAACTTCGCCGGCGGACTGCACCACGCGATGCCCGGCAAGGCCTCCGGCTTCTGCGTCTACAACGACCCGGCGCTGGCCATCGCCCGGCTGCTCGAACTCGGCGCCGAGCGGGTCGCCTACGTCGACGTGGACGTCCACCACGGCGACGGCGTCCAGGCGGCCTTCTGGAACGACCCCCGGGTGCTCACCGTCTCGCTGCACGAGCACCCCGCCACGCTCTTCCCGCAGAGCGGCTGGTCGATCGAGACCGGCGGCGAGGACGCCCCCGGCTCCGCCGCCAACCTGCCGCTGCCCGCGGGCACCGGCGACGCGGGCTGGCTGCGCGCCTTCCACGCCCTGGTGCCCGAACTGCTCGACGCCTTCCGGCCGCAGGTCCTGGTCACCCAGCACGGCGCCGACACCCACCTGGAGGACCCGCTCGCCCACCTCGCCGTCACCGTGGACGCCCAGCGGCTGATCGCCGAGGCGCTGCACGACCTCGCCCACCAGCACGCCGGCGGCCGCTGGGTGGCCACCGGCGGGGGCGGCTACGCGGTGGTGGACGTCGTCCCGCGCACCTGGACCCACCTGGTCGCCACCGCCGCCGCCCGGCCCGTCGACCCGGCCACCGAGACCCCCGAGTCCTGGCGCGCCGAGGTCTACCGCCGCACCCGCCGCCCGGCCCCGCTGCGGATGACCGACGGCGCCCGCCCGGCCTGGCGCGACTTCGACTCGGGTTACGATCCGGCCGACCGACTCGATCAGGCCATCCTCGCCACCCGCCGCGCGGTGTTCCCCCACCACGGACTGCTGGCCTGAACCCGCCGTCCCGGAAGTGCCCAGCCCGGGAGGTGCGTACGCCGGGCGGTGCCATCCGCAGAGCGGCGACGTACTGCAACCGTCCTATCTCCCACCGTACGAGGACTGCACTTCCCCTCTTCCCACTGGTACCACCCATAACTACTCTGGGGATACACGTGTGCCGGTGGAGTCACCGGAGGGGAAGCCGGTGCCTTGCACACGGGTAAGGGTCGGGTGATGGTCATGAGTTCCGTCGAGCGCCCCCTTCAGGAAGTCGTCTTCCTGACCGTGGCGGAGGTCGCCGCGGTCATGCGGGTGTCCAAGATGACGGTGTACCGGCTGGTGCACAGCGGAGAGCTGCCGGCCATCCGGGTCGGACGGTCCTTCCGGGTGCCCCAGCAGGCGGTGCACGAGTACCTCAAGGAGTCCTACGTGCGGCTCGAGAGCGCGTAGCGGCGGCGCGCGGGTGCGGGTCCACGACCGTTGGACCCGCCCCCGTTCGCCGTGGATTTCCCGCGAGTTTCCCGGTCCCGGGGAACACGATTACGGCCTTCGCACCATCGACGGTAGGCTAGGCCCTCACGTCAGTCGTATGGACTCCGTCTCTCACGGACGAGAGTCTCAGTGAGCGAGGGTTGTTCCGTGGGCTCTGTCATCAAGAAGCGTCGCAAGCGTATGGCCAAGAAGAAGCACCGCAAGCTTCTGAAGAGGACCAGGGTCCAGCGTCGCAACAAGAAGTAACGCCTGAGCCTGCGCTTCGGCCCCGCCTTCGCGGGGGTCACCCGCGCACTCGCGTACAGCGGCGCAGGAAGAACTCGTTGGCCCCGCCCTTGCGGGGTTCAGGCGTTCCACCGCCCGTCCAGGCCCGTCGTGGCCTGGGCGGGCGGTGTCGTTTCACGGCCCCGTGGGGCGGCGCGGTACGGTGCACGCAGGCCGCTCGGGCCGAGGGAACGGGGGTGCAGCACCGTGGGCGTGGTCGTGCTCGTCACCGGCGTGGCGCGCCGGCTCGGTGCCCGCTTCGCCGCCGAGGTCCGCCGCCGGCCGGGCGTCGACCTGGTGGTCGGCGTGGACGTGCAGCCGCCCCGGCTGCCGCCCGAGGAGCCGTCCGGCCCGGCCGCCCCGTACCGCTTCCACCAGCTCGACCTGCGCCGTCCGGCGCTCTCCCGGGTGCTCGCCGAGCACCGGGTGGACACCGTGGTGCACCTCAGCGTCAGCGCCACCGGCCTGGGCTCCACCAACCGCTCCGCGGTGAAGGAGTCCAACGTGATCGGCACCATGCAGCTGCTCGGCGCCTGCCAGAAGGCCCCCGGGGTGCGCCGGCTGGTGGTGAAGTCCACCACCGGCGTCTACGGCTCCGCGCCCCGCGACCCGGCGGTGTTCAGCGAGCGGATGCAGCCCAAGGACCCGCCCGGCGGCGGCTTCGCCAAGGACGCGGCGGAGGTCGAGGGCTACGTCCGCGGCTTCGCCCGGCGCCGCCCGGACGTCGCGGTGACGGTGCTGCGCTTCGCCAACATCGTCGGCCCGAACGCGGACACCCCGCTCAGCGAGTACTTCGCGCTGCCCGTGCTGCCGACCGTGCTCGGCTACGACCCGCGGCTGCAGTTCGTGCACGAGGACGACGCCGTCGCGGTGCTCTGCCGGGCCGCCGACGAGCCCGAGCCGGGCACCGTCAACACCGGGACCTTCAACGTGGCGGGGGAGGGCGTCCTGCTGCTCTCCCAGTGCGCCCGCCGGCTCGGCCGGCCCACCCTGCCGCTGCTGCTGCCCGCGGTCAGCTGGATGGCCGTGCTGGCCCGGCAGACCCGGCTGGTGGACGTCTCGCCCGAGCAGCTGCGGCTGCTCACCCACGGCCGGGTGGTGGACACCGCGCGGCTGCGCGACACCTTCGGCTACCGTCCGGCGTTCAGTACTCCGGAGGCCTTCGCCGACTTCGCCGCCGCCGGGCGGCCGGGCCTGCTGCCGCCCGAGCGGCTGGCCGCCGTCACCGACCGGCTGACCGCCCTGCTCGGCCCGGAAGCCGCCGGGCCCGCCGGGCCGGGCGCCGGTCCGGACGCCGTACCGAACCGCCCCCGCCGACCGAGGAGCTGAACCCGCGATGAGTGCCGCAGCCGAGAACGCGCCGGGCGAGGCCAAGGTCATCCCGATCGAGACGGCCCCCAGCTGGACGTCGCCCGAGGGGCCGAATCCGGCCGACCGGCTCGCCGAGGCCGTCGGCGGGGCGCTGGCCGGCCCGCTCGGCCCGGTCGCCACCCGGCTGTTCGGCAAGGGCTGGGAGGGCCGCGCCGCCGAGCGGCTGGCCTTCCTGCGCCGCCGGGTGACCGGCGACTACGAGGTGGACGAGTTCGGCTTCGACCGGGAGCTCACCGAGGAGGTGCTGCTCTCGCTGCTGCGCCCGCTGGCCGAGAAGTACTTCCGGATCGACGTCCAGGGCGCGGAGCACATCCCGGCCGAGGGCGGGGCGCTGATCGTCGCCAACCACTCCGGGACGATCCCGCTCGACGCCCTGATGACCCAGGTGGCCGTCCACGACCACCACCCCGCCCGGCGGCACCTGCGGATGCTCGCCGCGGACCTGGTCTTCGTGCTGCCCGGCGTCAACGAGCTGGCCCGCAAGGCCGGCCACACCCTGGCCTGCAACGAGGACGCCCAGGCCCTGCTGGAGCGCGGCGAACTGGTCGGGGTCTGGCCGGAGGGCTTCAAGGGCATCGGCAAGCCGTTCTCCGAGCGCTACAAGCTCCAGCGGTTCGGCCGCGGCGGCTTCGTCTCCTCGGCGCTGCGGGCGCGGGTGCCGATCGTGCCCTGCTCGATCGTCGGGGCGGAGGAGACCTACCCGATGATCGGCAACGTGAAGACGCTGGCCCGGCTGCTGGGCCTGCCGTACGTACCGATCACCCCGACCTTCCCGTGGCTGGGCCCGCTCGGGGCGCTGCCGCTGCCGACCAAGTGGACGATCCGCTTCGGCGAGCCGATCGCCACCGACACCTACCCGGCGGAGGCGGCGGACGACCCGATGCTGGTCTTCGACCTGGCCGACGAGGTGCGCGAGACCATCCAGCACACCCTCTACGAGCTGCTGGTGCAGCGGCGTTCGGTGTTCTTCTAGGAGAACCCGAGGGATCCCGGGGGTTCCCGGGGGTTCCCGGGGGTTCCCTGGGGACGGCGAGGGCCCGGCGGATATCGCACTCCGCCGGGCCCCCACCGCCCTGCTGTCAGCCGCCCAGGATGCGCAGCCCGGGCAGCAGGTCCGGAAGCAGCGGGGGAACCTCGACGCCCTGCGGCTGGGCCGCGTTCGGGGCGCTGGGCGAGGCCTGCTGCGGTCCCTGCGCCGGGGCCGCGTCGGCGCTCGGCGAGGGCTTGGTGCCGGTGAGCCCGCTGGTGAGACCGCCGACCAGGCCGTTGACGGCGTCCGGGGCGCTGCTGGGCAGGGTGTCCGGCAGGACGCCGCCCTTGCCGCCGTTGCCGGAGGCACCGGCGCCGGGGTAGGCCGGGGCGTGCTCGGTGGCGCCGGGGCGGTTGCCGGCGGCGCCGGAGCCCGGGGCCTGGTCGGTGCCGGCCGAGGTGCCGGAGCCGGCCGCCGGGGAGCCGGCCGGGGAACCACCGGTCGAGTGGGACGAACCGTCGCCCGCTCCGTCGCCGGCCGCGCCACCGCTCTGAGCGGGGGGCAGGACCAGGCGCAGGGGCGCGACGTCCTCGCTTATGTCGTCGAAGAGCCGGTTCACCAGGTCGGCCTGCTGGGTGAGCTGGACGGGCAGCCGGCCCTGCAGCTCGCTCCACCGGCCGTCCTCGTCGTGGGCGAAGCCGGCCAGGGCCCGCATCGGGTCGAGCGAGCCGTTGCTGCGGTAGACCGAGCGCAGCAGCTCGCGGCCCTTGAGGGCGTCGGCGTGCATGTCGTCCAGGGCGCGGCGGACCTGTTCGACGGTGGCCGGGCTGAGCGCGCCGGCCTGGTCGGTGCGGCCGACCAGGGTCTTGGCCTCGCCGAGCCGGGTGGCCGCGTTGTCGAGCAGCATCTCGCCGCGTTCGGAGTCGGAGCCCGCGAAGTCGAGCCGGAGACCTTCCAAGCCGCGTTTGAGGCCGTACAGGCTGTCCCCGGGGAGGGCGTTGGAGCTGGCCGCGGCGACGCCGGCCAGGCTGCCGACGGCGAGCCCGGCGACCAGCCCGCCGATCGCGAACCGGCGGCTCCAGCGGCCGCGCGGCGCCGTCCGGATCGCCCGGTGGCGGCGCTGGCGGGGCACCGGGGTGCCCGTCCCGCCGGCGAAGGCCTGCTCGAACGCGGCCATCAGCTGGGCGCGTTGGACCGTATGGACCTCCCGGTCCAGCACCGGCCCGGGCAGTGCCCCCAGTGCGTCGGCCAGTCCGACCAGCCCGGCCATCGCGGCCGAACCCGCGCCGGTGGCAGCGGTGTTGTCCGATTCGGCGTTGGCCGCAGCGCGTTGCTCCGCCTGGTGGGCCTCCAGCGCCTCGGCGAAGGCCTTCGCCCGCCGGTGCTCAAGCACGTTTGCCGTCACGGGCCACACCTCCCTTCGTCGTTGTCGACAGCCCGGCCCGCCGGACGGTTGCCCCGGCTGGCCAAAGCCACTCCATCGGGTGATAGGCCGCAATTCGACTTGACCGTACGCCTGGTGGGGGCTTGCACGTTGGCCAACGAGCGGTGCGGGCGGTCGGTTACGCACGGCAGATCATCGGACCTACCGTTCACCCTGACGTGTCGGCCGGGCGCGAACGATGACGGCCGGCCGGACCGTACGGTGCCGGACCGCACGGAGCCGGTGCCGTCCTCGGCGCGGTTCATCGCGCGTCGGGCGGGAGCAGCCGGGCCAGGGTGCGGACGGCGCGGTACTGGAGGGTCTTGATGGCGCCCTCGTTCTTGCCCATGATCCGGGCCGTCTCGGCCACCGACAGCCCCTGCAGGAAGCGCAGGGTGACGCACTCCTGCTGCTGCGGGTTGAGCCGGCGCACCGCGTCCAGCAGGGCGGCGTTGGAGAGCGACTCCAGCACCGACTCCTCGGGGCTGCGCTCGCACTCGTTGGAGTCGAGCATCTCGCCGGTGGTGACCTCCAGCCGGAAGCGGCTGGACTTGAAGTGGTCGGCGACCAGGTTGCGGGCGATGGTGACCAGCCAGGCGCCGAAGTCCCGGCCCTGCCAGGTGAAGGTGCCGATCCGGCGCAGGGCGCGCAGGAAGGTCTCGCTGGTGAGGTCCTCGGCGGTGGCCCGGCTGCCGACCCGGTAGTAGATGTAGCGGTAGACGGTGTCCGCGTAGTGGTCGTAGAGCCGGCCGAAGGCCTCGCTCTCGCCGGCCTGGGCCCGTTCGACCAGCTCCATGACCGGGTTGTGCTCGGTCTCGTAGCCGGGGCTGGGCGCGGTCCGGGCGCGGCCCCGGCCGGCGCTGCCGGTGCGGCCGCGCGAGCCGGTGCCGGTCGAGCCGGCGGCGGTGGTGCGCAGTGCCAGGCCGGGCGGCTGCGGCTGCGGCTGGACGAACGGTCCGCCGGCGAGCGCGAGTTGGGGCGTGGCGGCGAACTGGCTGCGGAGCAGGGTGCGCAACAGGGTCAGGCCCGTGGAGATCTGCCGCTCGGCGGTCGGCCGGTCGCGGAGGCCGGTGCGGGGACGCAGGGGCGCGGACGACGGGCGGGAGGGTGCAGGCGCGTCGTTCCGGACGGGTGGGTACACGGGACTCCCAGAGGCAGAACTGTGGACGGATCACCTCCGCCTGCGCGGAGAGCACTCCCCGAAGCGTCCGTTCGAGCGGGGCGCGTGGTGACGTGCATCCAGGAGAGAATAACGCTTTGTGCAATGACAGCTACACCGTGTGGTCGAAGTGGTCGTTTGGGATCCATTTGTTGCGCATGTTCGGCTGACATTGACCGGAGCTGTCATCGTTCATCCGGCTTAACGTGATCGAACGGGCGCTCAGGGTGACCAATTTGGCGGCCTGGGGGGCGGTTTCCCAGCCTTGGGGCTCGGCAACCCCTGACTTTCCCGGCCTGGCGAACGATCAGAACCGGTCACCGGGCGACAGGTTCGAGCAGGTGACGCGGACTGCCCTGTGACGGCGGGGAGTTCGCCCGTAAGAGGGGCCAGGTCAGAGGCCTTGTTGACGACCGCTCACCCGCCGGGGCGAGCCCCGACCGGGCGGCCTCCGAACGGCCCCGGAGAGCCCCGGAGCGCCTCGGAGAGTCTCCGGAAAGCTTCCGGAAAGCCTCCGGCGGCCCGGACGGCCGTCCGGCGCGAGGCTCGGGGCCGGGGTTCCGGGCCGGGGTTCCGGGCCGGGGTTCGGGCGGGTGGTTCAGGCCCGGTGGCGGCGCCGGTTCAGCGCCACCCCGGCCGCCGCCGCGCCGGCCAGCACCCCGAGCGCGGCCGCCGCCGGCAGCCCCACCCGGGCCGCCTTGCGCCCGGTCCGGAAGTCCCGCACCCGCCAGCCCTGGGCCCGGGCGTGGCGCCGCAGCGCGCCGTCCGGGTTCACCACGTACGGGTGGCCGACCAGCGAGAGCATCGGGATGTCGTTGGCCGAGTCGCTGTAGGCGGCGCAGCGGTCGAGGTCGAGGCGCTCGCGCCGGGCCAGGGCCCGGACGGCGGCGGCCTTGGCCGGGCCGTGCAGCAGGTCGCCGACCAGTCGGCCGGTGTAGCGGCCGTCCCTGGCCTCGGCGACGGTGCCCAGCGCGCCGGTCATGCCGAGCCGTCGGGCGATGATCCGGGCCACCTCCAGCGGGGCGGCGGTGACCAGCCAGACCCGCTGGCCGGCGTCCAGGTGCATCTGGACCAGGGCGCGGGTGCCCGGCCAGATCTTGTCCGCCACGACCTCCTCGAAGATCTCCTCGCAGATCGCCTCCAGGTCGGCGGTGGGCTTGCCGGCCACGATGCCGAGGGCGGACTGCTTGGCGTCCGAGATGTGGTCCGGGTCCTCGGTGCCGTGCAGCCGGAACCAGGCCTGCTGCCAGGCGAAGCGGGCGATGTCGCGGCGGGTGAGGAAGCCGCGGCGGTAGAGGCCGACGCCGAGGTAGAAGATCGCGGCGCCGCGCAGGATGGTGTTGTCGCAGTCGAAGAAGGCGGCGGCGCGGGGGTCGTCCGGGTCCGGGGTGTGGTTCTCGGCGGGGGCCTTGGGGGTCCGTCCGGGCTTGGCCGCGGCCGGTGCGTCCGGCCCGGCGGCGTCCTCGGGGCCGGTGGTGCCCCCTGGTCCGGCGGTGTCCCGGGGCCCGGCGTCGGGTGCCGGCTCGGCCCGCAGCGCGGCCTCGGCCGCCTCGGCCGCGGCTTCGCCGGCCAGGGCGCTCCGCTCGCTGCTGGAACGCCTTGCCTGGGTGAGCCTTCTGAGCACGGCCATGTCATCGAGGATAGCCAGCCGGGCGCCCGGCGGCCGTGACGCAGCCGTGCCCGCGGGGTGAACAGCTCCACCGGGCGCGGGCCCCGGGGGCGGGTGGGCGCCATGGCGGAGAATGGGGTGGTGAGCCCACTGCTGCGACGTAAGAGCCCCGAGCCCGCGGGCCGGACCGTGACCCTGGTCGGCAAGCCCGGCTGCCACCTGTGCGACGAGGCCCGCGAGGTGATCCTCCGGGTGACGGGCGAGTTGGGCGCGTCCTTCGAGGAGCGGGACATCACCCGGGACGAGGAGCTGTACCGCCGTTACTGGGAGCAGATTCCGGTCACCCTGATCGACGGTCGCCAGCACGACTTCTGGCGGGTCGACGAGCGCCGGCTGCGCACCGCCCTCGGCGGCTGAGTGTGCGGCCGGGCGCGGCCGGGCGGCGGCTGAGCGGGGTCTGACCGCGCGTTCGTCCGCGCACCGGCCCCCCGCCGATCGGCGGGGGCGGTTCGCCGAATCGTTGCCAAAGACACTCCGTTCCGGCTTGGGACGGGGCGGGTTGGTCGGCTTACGATCGAACGCGTTTGCGCCCGTGGGGGGCTGAGCACACGAGGAGTGCGCCATGCTTCCCGGTCCTGTCCCTGGGGCCCCCGGAGCCCCGGAGTTCCGGACGGCCCCCCGGGGCTTCGCCGTGGTGGACGTGGAGGCGACCGGCCGCAGCCCGTGGCGGCACCGGGTGGTCGAGGTCGCGGTGGTGCTGCTCGACGAGCGGCTCCGCGCCGAGGGGGAGTTCGCCACCCTGCTGGACCCGCTGGGCCCGGTCGGCCCGACCCATGTGCACCGGATACGCCAGTGCGACGTCGAGGGCGCCCCGCGCTTCCGCGAGATCGCCCCGTGGCTGCTGGAGCTGCTGGCCGGCCGGGTGCTGGTCGGTCACCACGTCAGCTGCGACCACGCGTTCCTGGATCGTGAGTTCGCCCGGATCGGGGTGCCGCTGCCGCCCGTCCCGCTGCTGTGCACGATGCGGTTGGCCCGCGCCCACCTGCCGGAGGCCCGGAGCCACGGCCTGGCGGCCTGTGTGGAGGCGGCGGACCTCGGCTGGTACCCGGCGCACACCGCGCTGGGCGACGCCCGGGTGACCGCCGAGCTGCTGCGGTACTGCCTGGACGCCCCGTCCTGTCCGTCGGACGACTGGGCCGGCCCGCTGCGGGAGGCCGCCCGGCTGCCCTGGCCCCGGCTCGGCCGGGCCCGTTCCCGCCCGTCCGGTGCCGCCGTCCCGCTGCTGCGCCGGGAGGCGTCGTACGGCCCGTGGCTGCCCGATTCCCAGGCCCCGGAGGTCGTGCTGACCCAGGCCGGTGCTATGCGTTCGATGGCGTGATGCGCATCACTGTGCGGGGACAAAACGGACACCATCTTTGTGCACACGTTCACAAACACATAGCCTGGCTGCCTAAGCCCAGCTTCACCCACAGGAGCACCGTGGCAATCGGCCGATCACCACAGAGCAGTTCGCAGACGCCCGACCAGGGCGCCGCGCGCCGACCCTCGCGTGCCCGGGGCATCCCGGAGGCGACGGTCGCCCGCCTGCCCCTCTATCTGCGGGCCCTCACCGCGCTCTCCGAGCGCTCGGTGCCGACCGTCTCCTCCGAGGAGCTGGCCGCCGCCGCCGGCGTGAACTCGGCCAAGCTGCGCAAGGACTTCTCCTACCTCGGCTCCTACGGCACCCGCGGCGTCGGCTACGACGTCGAGTACCTCGTCTACCAGATCTCCCGCGAGCTCGGCCTGACCCAGGACTGGCCGGTCGTCATCGTCGGCATCGGGAACCTCGGCCACGCGCTCGCCAACTACGGCGGGTTCGCCTCCCGCGGCTTCCGGGTGGCCGCCCTGTTGGACGCCGATCCCCACGTGGTCGGTTCCACCGCGGCCGGACTGCCGGTGCGGCACATGGACGAGCTGGAGTCGATCGTCGAGAGCCAGCACGTCTCCATCGGCGTGATCACCACCCCGCCCGGCGCCGCCCAGCAGGTGTGCGACCGGCTGGTGGAGGCCGGCGTCACCAGCATCCTGAACTTCGCCCCGACCGTGCTGTCCGTCCCGGACGGCGTGGACGTGCGCAAGGTGGACCTCTCCATCGAGCTCCAGATCCTGGCCTTCCACGAGCAGCGCAAGGCCGGCGAGGAGCCGGACGACCGCGCCGAGTCGGTGCTGGACCGCGCCCCCGGTCCGGTCCGGGCGGCCGCCGCCAAGCTGCGCCGCGCGGCCGGCGGCAGCGGCAAGGGCCGGGGCGCCGCCGAGCCGGCGGCCAAGGACCAGGCCGAGCAGGCCAAGGGAAAGTCCGCCAAGGGCGGCGACGGGGATCTCTCCGCGGTGATGCCCGCATGAACACCGAGAGCTGTGGGGGGCGGGCATGAGCCTTCTCGTCGTAGGGCTGAGCCATCGCACGGCCCCGGTCGGGGTACTGGAGCGCGCCGCGCTGACCGGTGAGGTGCCGACCCGGCTGCTGCACGACGCGGCCGCCACCGCGACGGTCGGCGAGGCCGCGCTGCTGAACACCTGCAACCGGATCGAGCTGTACGCGGACGTGGACAAGTTCCACGCCGGCGTCGCCGAGCTGTCGCTGCTGCTGGCCCACCACAGCGGGGTGGACCTGGAGGAGCTGACCTCCCACCTGTACGTCCACTACGAGGACCGCGCCGTCCACCACCTCTTCTCGGTGGCCTGCGGCCTGGACTCGATGGTCGTCGGCGAGGGCCAGATCCTCGGCCAGCTGCGCGACGCGCTGGCCAAGGCCCAGGAGGAGCACACCGCCGGGCGCGGCCTGAACGAGCTGTTCCAGCAGGCGCTGCGGGTCGGCAAGCGGGCGCACAGCGAGACCGGCATCGACAAGGCCGGCCAGTCGCTGGTCACCTTCGGCCTGGAGCAGGTCGCGGCGGGCGCGGGCGAGATCGCCGGCAAGCGCGCGCTGGTGGTCGGGGCCGGCTCGATGAGCTCGCTGGCCGCCGCCACCCTGGTCCGCTCCGGCGTGACCGACCTGCTGATCGCCAACCGGACCCCGGCCCGGGCCGAGCGGCTGGTCGAGATCCTCGGCCCGGACGTGGCCCGGGTGCTGGACCTCGCCAAGGTGCCGGAGGCGCTCGCCGACGTGGACCTGGTGATCTCCTGCACCGGCGCGGCCGGTGTGGTGGTCCGGGCCGAGGACGTGGCCGCCGCCGTCGCCTCCCGCAGGTCCCCCGAGCCGCTCGCCCTGCTGGACCTGGCCATGCCGCGCGACGTCGACCACGCCGTGCACGAGCTGCCCGGCGCTCTGCTGGTCGACCTGGAGAGCCTCTCCCACGCGCACGCCGCCAGCCCCGGCGCCGGCGACGTCGACGAGGTCTCCCGGATCGTCTCCGACGAGGTGACGGCCTTCGGCGCCGCCCAGCGGGCCGCCCGGATCGCGCCGACCGTGGTCGCGCTGCGCTCGATGGCCTCCGACGTGGTCGCCGCCGAGCTCGGCCGGCTGGACTCCCGGCTGCCCGACCTGGACGAGCGCTCGCGCGCCGAGATCACCCAGACCGTCCGCCGCGTCGTCGACAAGCTGCTGCACGCCCCGACCGTCCGGGTGAAGCAGCTGGCCGCCGAGCCCGGCGGCGCCTCCTACGCGGAGGCGCTGCGGGAACTGTTCGACCTCGACCCGGCTGCCGTGCACGCCGTGTCGGGCACGCCCGTCGGCGGCGCGCCCCAGCCCTCGGCCGGGGGCACCAGATGAACCGTCAGCCATCCCACGAGTACCACCGGGACGATCACCTCATGAATGGTCAACCGATCACGGAGCAGCCCTCGGCCACCGCGGCCCTGCGGCTCGGCACCCGGCGCAGCGCCCTCGCCATGGCGCAGTCGGGCATGGTGGCCCGCGAGGTGACCAGGGTCACCGGGCGCCTCGTCGAGCTGGTCGAGATCACCACGTACGGCGACACCTCCCGGGAGTCGCTGGCCCAGATCGGCGGCACCGGCGTGTTCGTCTCCGCGCTGCGCGACGCGCTGCTGGAGGGCCGGATCGACTTCGCCGTGCACTCGCTCAAGGACCTGCCCACCGCCGCCCCCGAGGGCCTGGCGCTGGCCGCCGTCCCCGAGCGCGAGGACGTCCGGGACGCCCTGGTCGCCGCCGAGGGCCTGGCCCTGGAGGAGCTGGTCGAGAAGCTCGCCGGCGCCGGCCGCCCGGCCCGGATCGGCACCGGTTCGCCGCGCCGGATGGCGCAGCTGAACGCCTGGGCCAGGGCCCGCGGCGCCCAGCTGGAGACCGTCGCGATCCGCGGCAACGTGGACACCCGGATCGGCTTCGTGACCAGCGGCGAGCTGGACGCGGTGGTGCTGGCGACGGCCGGCCTGAACCGGCTCGGCCGCAGCGCCGAGATATCCCAGCACCTCGACACCGAGGTGATGATCCCGGCCCCCGGCCAGGGTGCGCTCGCGATCGAGTGCACCACCGCCGACGAGGAGCTGACCGCCGCGCTCGCCGCGCTGGACCACGCCCCCACCCGGGTCGCCGTGGCCGCCGAGCGCGCCCTGCTGGCCACCCTGGAGGCCGGCTGCTCGGCGCCGGTGGCCGCGCTGGCCACCTGGGGCCGGGAGAACGAGCTGCGGCTGGACGGCGTGGTCGGCGACCCCGACGGAACCGCCCTGCTGAAGATGTCCGCCAACGGTCCGATCGTCCTCGACGAGACCGCCGAGCAGCGGGCGGCGGCCCTCGGCCGCACGCTGGCTGACCGGCTGCTCGCCGCGGGCGCGGCCGCCCTGATGGGGGAGCGAGCCCGATGAGCCCCACCACCGCCGCCACCGACGCCCTGTTCCCGGCGGGACAGCCCGCCACCGGACGGTGCACCTTCCTGGGCGCGGGCCCCGGGGACCCGGGGCTGCTGACCCTGCGCGCGGTCGAGGTGCTGTCCACCGCCGACGTGCTGGTCGCCGACCCGCTGACCGCCGCCGCCGTGCGCAGCCACTGCCCGGCCGGCGTGCAGGTGCACGCCCCCGCCGCCGAGGGCGCCGACTTCGACCTGGCCAAGGTGGTCGCCGAGGCCGTCCGCTCCGGCAAGCACGTGGTGCGCACCGTCGACGGCGACCCCGGCCTGGACGGCTGCGCCGCCGAGGAGATGCTCAGCTGCGCGGGCGACGGGATCCCGTTCGAGGTGATCCCGGGCGTCGCCCAGTCGGTCGGCGTCCCGGCGTACGCGGGTGTCCCGCTGCGCGCCGGTTCCGGCACCGACGTGCGCTTCGTGGACGGCGCCGCGCTGCTGGCCGGCAGCCCGGTCGACCTGGGCGCGCCGGAGACCACCCTGGTGGTCCGCACCACCCTGGGCCAGCTGCCCGCCACCGCCGCCGCGCTGGTCGCGGGCGGCCGCAAGCCGGAGTCGGCGCTGAGCGCCACGCTCTCCGGCACCACCACCCGCCAGCGGACCTTCACCTCTTCCCTGTCCGGGATCGCGGCGGACCTGAAGGCCGCCCGGGTGCTGCCCTCGCCGGTCTCCGCCCCGGTCGACCCGGCCACCTCGGTGATAGCCGTGGTGGGCGAGCAGGTGGCCCACCGGGCCTCGCACTCGTGGTTCGAGACCAAGCCGCTGTTCGGCTGGAACGTCCTCGTGCCGCGCACCAAGGAGCAGGCCACCGGCCTGTCCGAGCAGCTGCGCTCGTACGGCGCGGTGCCGCAGGAGGTGCCGACCATCGCGGTCGAGCCGCCGCGCACCCCGCAGCAGATGGAGCGGGCCATCAAGGGCCTGGTCACCGGCCGCTACGAGTGGATCGCCTTCACCTCGGTGAACGCGGTGCGCGCCGTCCGGGAGAAGTTCGAGGAGTACGGCCTGGACGCCCGCGCGTTCGCCGGGATCAAGGTCGCGGCGGTCGGCGAGACCACCGCGCAGGCCCTGGTGGACTTCGGCGTGAAGCCGGACCTGGTGCCCTCCGGCGAGCAGTCCGCGGCCGGGCTGCTGGAGGACTGGCCGCCGTACGACCCGGTCTTCGACCCGATCGACCGGGTGCTGCTGCCGCGCGCCGACATCGCCACCGAGACCCTGGTGGCCGGCCTGGTCGAGCTGGGCTGGGAGGTCGACGACGTGACGGCGTACCGGACGGTGCGCGCCTCGCCGCCGCCGGCCGAGACCCGCGAGGCGATCAAGGGCGGCGGCTTCGACGCGGTGCTGTTCACCTCGTCCTCGACCGTCCGGAACCTGGTCGGCATCGCGGGCAAGCCGCACAACGTCACGGTCATCGCCTGCATCGGCCCGGCGACCGCCAAGACCGCCGAGGAGCACGGCCTGCGGGTCGACGTGATGGCCCCGGCGCCGTCGGCGGCCGCGCTGGCCCAGGCGCTGGCGGACTTCGGTGCCAAGCGCCGGGACACCGCGACGGCCGCCGGTGAGCCGGTCTACCGGCCCAGCGAGCGCCGCCCCGGCTCGCGTCGCAAGGCCCGCTGAGGATTCTTAACTATGCTGCCGGGGGCGGCCGTTCGTCGCCCCCGGCACTGCACAACCGTTCGGAGAGAGAAGCCGTGTCCGCTGAATTCCCGTACGTTCGCCCCCGCCGGCTGCGCCAGAGCCCGGCGATGCGCCGGCTGGTGGCCGAGACCCGGCTGCACCCGGCGGAGCTGATCCTGCCGCTGTTCGTCCGCGAGGGCGTCAGCGAGCCCGTCCCGGTGACGTCGATGCCGGGCGTGGTCCAGCACACCCGGGACACCCTGCGCAAGGCCGCGGTGGAGGCGGCCGAGGCGGGCCTGGGCGGCCTCATGCTGTTCGGCGTCCCGGAGGTGCAGGACGCCGTCGGCAGCGAGGGCACCAACCCGGACGGCATCCTCCAGCAGGCGATCCGGGACGTGGTCTCCGAGGTCGGCGACTCCCTGGTGGTCATGTCGGACCTCTGCCTGGACGAGTACACCGACCACGGCCACTGCGGCGTGCTGGCCGCCGACGGCAGCGTCGACAACGACGCCACCCTGGAGCGCTACGCCGAGATGGCCCGGGTGCAGGCCGACGCCGGCGTCCACCTGGTCGGCCCGTCCGGCATGATGGACGGCCAGATCGCCGTGGTCCGGCGGGCGCTGGACGAGGCCGGGCACCAGGACGTGGGCATCCTCGCCTACACCGCCAAGTACGCCTCGGCCTTCTACGGCCCGTTCCGCGAGGCCGTCGGCTCCTCGCTCAAGGGCGACCGCAAGTCGTACCAGCAGGACCCGGCCAACGCCCGCGAGGCGCTGCGCGAGCTGGAGCAGGACCTCGCCGAGGGCGCCGACATGGTGATGGTCAAGCCGGCCATGGCCTACCTGGACATCCTGCGCCAGGTCGCCGACGCCTCCCCGGTGCCGGTCTCCGCGTACCAGGTGTCCGGCGAGTACGCGATGGTCGAGGCGGCCGCCGCGAACGGCTGGATCGACCGGGAGCGGATGATCATGGAGACGCTCACCTCGATCCGCCGCGCGGGCGCCGAGCAGATCCTCACCTACTGGGCCCTCGAAGCCGCCGCGATGCTCAAGTAGCGGACCCCGTACGGCGGAAGGCCGGGCCGCTCCCGTGGGGGAGCGGCCCGGCCTTCCCGGTTCCCGCTAGGCCGTGTCCGGCAGGCCTCAGAAGCCCACGTCGCCGGCGTGCCCGAAGCCCGCGCCGCCGCCGACCAGGTCGGTCGAGGTGGCGGCGCCGCCACCGAAGCCGCCGGCGGCGGTGTCCCCGGCGTGGGCGAGGCCGAAGCCCCCGCCGGCCAGGAACGGCTGGTCGGCGGAGGCGACGAGCTCGCCGCCGCCGACGACGCCCACGTGGGCGAAGGCCGGGGTGGCGGCACCGGCGAGCGCCAGTGCGGCGGCGGCGGTCAGGGCGGCCTTGGCCAGCTTGCTCTTCATGGAACTGCCCTCTCTCTGGGAGCGCCCCCGCGGGCGCTCTGACACGTGTTCACATCCGGCGGTCCGGACCGGCCCGCCGCTCACCCGGCCGGACCGCGCTGCGGCGGTCGGCCGGACACTTCGTCCGCACAGCCCGGAGGGCCCGGGGAGGTGTTCCTCCCCGGGCCCTCCGACCGTGCCGTGCCCCGTGATCAGCCGATCAGGTGCGAGACACCCGCGTCGCCCGTGGACTGGGTGTTCTGGCCGACGTTGCAGATCTGCTTCGGCTGGTTGTTCAGGACCGGGACCTCGACCGGAACCGCGATGCCGATGACGGCGACCGCGATGTTGTGGACCTCCGGCAGGCAGATGTTCGGGTTGTCCAGAACGTGGCTGTTCGGGCTGCCGTTGCCGGCGGTGCCGGTGTGGTTGGTGCCGCCGTTGCCCTGGACGGAGGTGGCGGCGCCGTCCGAGTCGACGATGGCGGAGGCCGAGCCGGCGGACATCGCGAGGGCGGCGGCGGCCAGGCCGGCAGCGGCGAGGGACTTCTTGATCATTTCTGGTTTTCCTCTCGGGGTGAATCGGGGGGCGATTCGAAGGTGGAACAGCGGGTGGTGCAGGGAGATCAGGGCGGCGACCGATCAGCCGATCAGGTGGGACACGCCGCCGTCGCCCTGGCTCTGGGTGCCCTGGCCGACGGTGCAGTACTGCCGACCGCCGTTGTTGGCGATCGGGACCTCGACCGGGACTGCCACACCGAGCACGCCGACGGCGATGTTGTGGATCTCCGGCAGGCAGATGTTCGGGTTGTCCAGGAAGTGGAAGTTCGGGCTGTTGTTCCCGACCGTGCCCGTGAAGTTGGTGCCGCCGTTGCCCTCGATCGAGGCGGCGGCGCCGTCCGCGTCACCGATGGCCGAGGCCGGGCCGGCGGCACCGGCCAGCGCGGCGACGGCCAGGCCGGCGGCGGCGAAGGACTTCTGGATCATGGGAGATCCCTCTCTGAAATGCTCTTTGGATTCCTTGCGTACGGCGCTGAGAACGCTCAGACCCGGTCGGCAGTCACTGACGTTCAGATCAAAGAATGACGGCACGGAAGGTTACGGGGATTCTGGAAAAGAGTCCCGGAGGCGCGACGGTCAACGGAATCCGGTCGGATTATTAAGCCGAACCGGTTAACGGCCGCAATCCGAGCTCCCGGTCACTCGTTGAGCAGAACGCTTTCCGGCTGCGCCCCCGCAGCCGCTCCCAGTGATCCCCAGTACGGACAGCAGAACGGTGAAAAGCATGAAGTTCTCCAAGCGGGCCGGCGTGATGCTGCTGGCGGTCGGTGCCGGTGTGCTCGCCTCCCAGGGGGCGGCCTCTGCCGCCGCCCCGATCGGCCCCGACCAGGTGGGCGCCCTGGAGGACTCGCTGGCCACCCAGCAGGTCCCCGCGGACATCCCGCTCGCCCCACTGGGCAGCCGCCTCACGGCCGGCATCCCGACCTCGCTGCTCATGCCGCCGGCGCCCGGCCGGACCACCAGCTCCGACGGGGCGCTGCTCCCGGAGCAGATCGTCCCCCAGCTGACCACCGGCAAGGTGGGCCCGAGTGCCAAGGCCGAGCTGCCGCTCCCGCTGGTCGACCAGGGCGCCGACCTCGGCAAGGTGCTGCTGGACGCCCCGGCCGCGCCGCTGCACGCCAAGACCCCCGGGCTCACCCTCGGGCAGCCGCTCTCGCTCGCCCGGGACGGCGCCGGCCAGCTCGCCGACGGCCGGCTGAAGGTGGACGAGATCGACCCGCGGCTGGTCTCCGGCGCGGTGCAGGTGATCCCCGGGGCCAAGGCCAGCCTCGGCGGCGACGACAGCCGGCTCTCGCTCACCGACACGGCGGGCGCCCTGGCCGGCACCACCACCACGACCGCCACCACCGTGGTGGGGCAGACCGGCCTGACCGACCTGACCCAGCTCTGACCCGGCTCTGACCCGGGATCCCATCCGGTACGAGAGCCCGGCACCCCGGCCGCGCGGCGGGATGCCGGGCTCTCGCGCGCCCGGTGGGGCGCTCAGCCCGGCAGGACGCCGGTCAGCCCGCCGACCAGCGGGAGGTCCTTGACGCCGCCGCCGGCGCTCAGCGGGCCGGTGAGCGTCCCGGTGCCGATCGCGGGCAGGCCCTGGTCCGGCTGGAGGGCCGCGCCGTTGTTGAGGAAGTCGGCCGAGGAGTTCGCCCACGGGTCCAGCCGCAGGCTCTTGATCGGCGCGACGCCGTAGCCGAGGCCGGTGGTCGTCCCGCCCAGCGCCTGGCCGAGGTCGGTCTTGGTCAGCTTGGCCGGGCCGGCCGGGGCCTCGCCCGGGGCGGTGGCGGCCTGCGCCGAACCGGCGCCGAGCAGCACCGCGGCACCCACGGCGGCGGCCAGGCCGGCCGCGCTCTTCTTCGAAACCATCGTGATCACCCTTCGGTGGATCGGAGGTACCGGACGGTTGTCCGGAGACGCCGAACTGCCCCCCGGCCGACTGGTCGGGGGGCAGGACGGCCGGTACGCGTGCCGATCGGGATCAGCAGTCGTCCGCGGGCTGCGGGACGGCCTCGACGTTGGCGCAGGCGTTGCCGAAGGCCGGGTTCAGCAGGCCGACGACGTTGATGCTGTTGCCGCACAGGTTGATCGGCACGTGCACCGGGATCTGGATCTGGTTGCCCGAGACGACACCGGGGGAGTTGGCGGCCACGCCCTCGGCGCCGGCGCTGGCGGCGGCGGAGCCCGCCGCGCCCAGCACCAGGCCGGCTGCGGCGGCGGAGAGGACGGCGGCCTTCTTCATGTTCTGCATGGGGGGTTGATCTCCTCGATCACACACGGGTGGAGCGTGCCGCGCCCCGGCGCTGCGGGGCGCGGCACGGGCTCGGTGAATCAGCTGTCGCCGACGTGGCGACCGCGGGTTCAGCCGACGTTGGCGCACTGGTTGCCGAAGGCCGGGTTCAGCAGGCCGATGATGTCGATGCTGTTGCCGCACAGGTTGATCGGGATGTGGATCGGGATCTGGATCTGGTTGCCGGAGAGCACACCGGGGGAACCGGCGGCGACGCCCTCGGCACCGGAGCTGGCGACCGCACCGCCGGCGGCGCCGAGCACCAGGCCGCTGGCGGCCAGCGACAGGACGGCGGCCTTCTTGAAGTTGCGCATGTCATTCCTCCGATTTCTGCCCGACGGAAGGGAAATGTCGGGAGTCGGGCGAGCACGAATACTCACCCGAAGGCTGTAGGGATTTCCGTGATTGTCACTCGGGCGGCGCACACCGGCGTGTTCCGCCCATGGCTCGGGCGTGGCCGCGGCCGCCGTGTCGCGATGCCCCGCGAAGCGATTCCCGCACGGCCGGGAAAGGCTTCGGACAAAGGCGCGACGGTTGGAATTCCGGTCAGGCGTTCCGGCACGGATTGCCGGACGCCGGGTAGGGGAGGCCCGCCGCGCCGACCGAGCCGCCGGTGGCCGCGATGCCGACGACGGCGTGGGCGTGCTTGCGCATGGGCGGTACTCGATTCGTGCGTAGGGGCCGGTGGAGACCGGGTTCCATCAGGGAGAACGAGGCACCGCGGGCGGGGAAACGGTCGGACCCTCCGATCACCCGAATGCCCGGTCCGCGGCACCGTTGCGCCGGATGGGTGACAGTGCGGGGAGCGTCGCAACCGGTCCGGTGGGGTCTCGTTCTAGATGTCGCACTCCCCGTGCATATCTGTCGAACAGTCAGGAGGCTCGTATGAGCATCAAGAAGACCGCCGCTGTCGGCGCGGCCGTGGTGGGCATCGTTGCCACCGGCGCCGGTACCGCGATGGCCAGCTCCGGCGCCCAGGGCGTTGCCGCCGGTTCCCCCGGTGTCATCTCGGGCAACCAGATCCAGGTCCCGGTGCACGTTCCGGTCAACGTCTGCGGCAACACCATCGACATCATCGGCCTGCTGAACCCGGCCTTCGGCAACAAGTGCGCCAACGTGGGCTGAGCCCGCACCCGGTTCGGCCGGTGCGAGCCGCCGTTCCGCGCTTCCCTCCTGGGGCGTGGGGCGGCGGCTCTTCGTCGTGCCGGGGCGGCGACGCCCCGTCAGTTCCCGGTGGTGTCACAAGCCTTGTTGCGTTACTTGTCAGTACCTAGAATGTGAGACCTGCTCACCTTTCCTGCTCCTCTCTTGCTCCGCGCCGCTCGGCGCCCCGCCCGGGCGGCCCCCCACCCCCGCAAGGAGACGCGTGTGACCAGGTCCCCACGGTCGGCGGCGCGGCGGACACGCACCGGGTCCTCCCGGTGCGCCGCATTGCTCGCCACCGGAACCCTCCTCGCCACCCTCGGCCTGGCCGGCGCCCCCGCCGCCCTGGCCGACCCCGCCCCGGCCGCGCCCGCGGCCACCCGACCGGCCGCGGTCGTCGCCCTCGGCGACAGCGCCATCTCCGGGGAGGGCGCCGGCACCGACACCAACGACGGCTACTTCCCGGAGACGGACAGCCCCACCAACTACTGCCACCGCCACCCCAAGTCGGAGATCTTCGTCACCGACATCCCCGGGGTCACCCCGATCGACCTCGCCTGTTCCGGAGCCCAGACCGGCGACCTGGTCAGCGACCCGGAGCTGGCGAAGGTCACCGGCCCCGGCAGCGGCGACTTCGGCGAGCCCAAGCAGGACGTCAAGCTGGCCGACACGGCGGCGAAGTACGACGTCAAGATGGTCGTCGTCACGATCGGCGCCAACGACGACTTCGACTTCAGCGGCATCATGATGCACTGCCTCGCGCAGTACTTCCCGATCCCCAAGGACCAGGGCTGCCGGGACACCATCGGCAGCGACGAGATCCGCCGGCGCGCCAAGGGCGTCCAGCCCAAGGTGGTCGCGGCGCTCCAGAACATCCGTCAGACCATGCGCCGGGCCGGCTACGCCGACTCCTCGTACCAGCTGGTCTACCAGTCGTACTTCAACCCGATCACCCCGGACATCCGGCGCAACGACTACCTCGGCAAGGTCGCCGACGGCTGCCCGGCCTTCCCCGAGGACCTCGCCTGGGGCCACAACTGGGTGGTGCCGACGCTCAGCGACGCGCTGCGCGGCGCGGCCGAGCAGGTGCCCGGCGTCCGGTACCTCGACCAGCGGCGGGTCGCCTTCGGCCACGAGGTCTGCGCGGAGTGGACGAGCTCCCCGTACGAGTACACCAACGGGGACGTCATCAACCTCTCCGAGTGGGTGCGCAACGGCTGCGACTCGCAGATCGGCATCCCCGGGCTGTGCATGAACATGGTCCGCCAGTCGTACCACCTGCGGGTGGCCGGCTACCGCGGCGAGGGCGTCTGCCTCGGCCAGTTCTACGCCCGGCCCGAGCTGGCGCAGGCGTACTGCACCCTCAACCAGCAGAACACCACCTCGATCCAGCCGCTCACACCCGGACAGCCGTTCGGCGACGTCCCCGAGGACGGCGCCTGGTACCAGCTGACCAACGCGGCCAGCGGCAACGCGCTCGACCTCACCGGCGGCGGCAGCTACGGCGACTCGACCAACGGCCGGGCCGCGATCACCTATCCGGCCACCGGCGGGCTCAACCAGTCCTTCGTCCTGGAGGCGAAGGCCGGCGGCAGCTACGAGCTCGACTTCAGCGGCAACCGGAACATGTGCCTGGACGCCAACGCCGCCTCCACCGCCCCCGGCACCCGGATCCAGCAGTGGGGCTGCACCGGCGGCGGCAACCAGCACTGGGTGTTCAAGCCGGCCGGCAACGGCCGCTACAAGATCGCCGACTCCCAGGACCAGGGCAAGGTCCTGGCCGCCGGCGCCACCCTCGACGCCAAGGGCAACCCGTACGTCGAACTCGCCGCCGACACCGGCGCCGCCGACCAGCTCTGGCAGCTCACCAAGCTCGGCATCGTCTACGTCCACGGCTGATCCGCCCCGCACGTCCTGAGGCCCCGGCCGCCGCCGCCCCCACCCGGGCGGCGGCGGCCGCGTGCACGACCGGGCCGGTGTGGTGCTCGGCACGGGTGGCGTGGTGCTGCGCGCCGGTCCGGAGGGCGCCAGGGGCCGTCGGTTCGGGGTCGTGCCGTAGGCTCACGGGAAAATCGTTGCGCCGGAGCCGCGCGGACCACGAGCGGGGCGGGGAGTACCCAGACCAGATGAGCACGGCATCGAGCACCGAGTCGTCCAGCACCCAGCCCGGAGCGCCCGGGGCGGCGCCCGCGGAGGCCCCCGAGGAACGGACGGGCCCGGCGTCCGGACGGTTCGGGGCACTGGTGGACCGCTTCGCGCCCGCGCTGGGCGCGTACGCGGTGGTCAAGGCCATCGGCCTGACCGTCTTCCTGCTGCTGCTCTCGCACACCGGCGACTACCTGAAGAAGCAGCCGGGCCGCGGCGGCGGCGCCCACGCCTGGGACGTGCTGGGCACCTGGGACGGCATCTGGTACCAGCGGATCGCCGAGAACGGGTACAACCCGCAGCTGATCCCGCTGCACGGCTTCCCGCTGGCCACCTACTACGAGAACTCGGCCGCCTTCTTCCCGCTCTACCCCTGGCTGATGCGGCTGGTCGGCGCCGTCACCGGGCTCGGCCCGTACGGCTCCGGGATCGTCGTCTCGGTGATCGCCTCGCTGGTCGCCGCGGCCGGGATCTTCGCCGTCGCCGAGCGGCTGGGCGGCTTCCGGGCGGGCGTGATCGCCGCGGTGCTCTGGGGCCTGTTCCCGGGCTCCGGCGTGGAGTGGGCGGTCTACTCGGACTCGCTGTTCGTCGCGCTGTCCGCCTGGGCCTGCTACTGCGTGATGACCCGCCGCTGGGTGGCGGCCGGCCTGCTGGCGCTGGTGGCGGGCCTCAACCGGCCGACCGCCGCCGCGCTGATCGCCGCCGTCTCGATCGCCGCGCTGGTCGCGCTGGTCCGCCGCACCGACGGGGTGGCCCGCCCGCTGACCGCGATGCTGATCACCCCGTGGGGCCTGATCGGCTACGTCGCCTGGGTCGGCTGGAAGATGGGCGACTGGGGCGGCTACTTCAAGCTCCAGCAGGGCGCCTGGAACCGCTACTTCGACGGCGGCGCCTCCACCCTGCGCACGATCATGGACGTGATCACCGGCCACTGGGACTTCTGGCAGTCCAACCCCGTCCCGGACCTGATCGCGATCGCCCTGCTGATCGCCCTGCCCGGCTTGCTGGTACTGCTCTGGCGCACCCGGCCGCCGCTGGTGCTGTGGGTCTACACCGCGCTCACCATCATCACCGCGCTGAGCAGCAACCAGATCTTCGGCAACATCTCGCGCTACCTGCTGCCCGCCTTCCCGCTCTGCATCGGCCTGGCGGTGGCGCTGCGCAAGCTGCGGACCTCCTCGCTGGCCGGGCTGCTGGCCATGCCGGTCCTCGCGGCGGGCTGGTACGCGGGCTATGCGCTGTTCGAGTTGGGCATCCCGTAGACCCGGCGTTGGTTGGCAACGGGATCATCCGGCAGCAGACGGGCCGTTGCTAACCTCGGACGTATGACGACGACCCCGCCGCCCGTGCGCCAGATCCGCGACATCTCCGGGCTGATGGACCACGCGAGCCACGTGCTGGCCACCCGGATGGCGGCCGCCTTCACCGAGCTCGGGATCACCCCGCGCGCCTACTGCGTGCTGTTCCACGCGCGGGCGGGCGAGCGCACCCAGATCCAGCTGGCCGAGCTGGCGGACCTGGACAAGACGACCATGGTGGTCACCGTCGACGAGCTGGAGAAGGCGGGCCTGGCCGAGCGCCGCCCGTCCGCGACCGACCGGCGGGCCCGGATCGTCTCGGTCACCGAGGCAGGCGAGCGGGCCGTGGTGCGGGGCAGCGCGATCGCCGACCGGGTGCACCGCGAGCTGCTGGAGTCGCTGCCGCAGCCCGAGCGCGAGGTGTTCCTCTCGGCCCTGATCCACCTGGTGGACGGCCACCTCGCGGAGCCCGTCGAGGTCGAACGCACCGTCCGCCGCGCCCGCCGCTCCCGGGGATAGTCGCCGGCCGCCCGCCCCGGACCGCTTCCGCGGGCTCGCCGCCACCGTCCCGTGGTCGACCGGGTGCGAGAATCGACCGTCCGTCAACTCGCTTGAATGCGACCGGTGTTCGAAGGGTCAGCCTGGATCCGGCCCGCGTTCGAACGGCGGACCGGACCCCGGGGTGCTACGGCCAGACCAGGCAGTACAGCTGGTGCCCGGCCTCGTGCAGCCGGTTGGCGAAGTCCTGCCACTCGTGCAGCATGCTGTAGATCACGAACGCGTCCCGCGGCCCGCGCCGGTCCGGCACGGTGGACCAGATGAAGGCGGCGGCGCCGAGCTCGGTCTCATCGGCCTTGCGCAGCGGCTCGACGACGTTGTGGGGGAGCTGGACGACGGCGTAGTCGGGGTGCAGCACCACCAGTTCCAGCGGCGGCACCTGGTGCAGCGGGACGCCCTGGATGCCGGTGAGCACCATGGCGCTCATCGTCTCCGGTTTGATCTTGGTGGAGAGGTGGCCGGTGGGGGAGCCGCTGGTCTCCATCAGGTCGCCGAGGCGGCCCAGTGCGCCGAGCTCGCCGGCCTCCAGGCCGAGCCCGCCCGGCCCGAGGGCGGTGGGGACTCTGGCGGCCGTCGCGCGGTCCGGGGCTCCGAAGTACTTGTAGGTCACCCCCACGCGTCCCTCACCCCGCCTCTCACCGCCGCGACGACCACGACCCGTACCCGCTCCCGTACCCCCGCGTGCGGTCTCGGCGGGCCTGCGGGAGCCCCCCGCGGCCTCGTCGTAACCGTCCTGCGCCTCGGACACTCGGACCATCCTCACCGGAATTCGCCGGAATCGACAGACCCCCGCACGTCCGGCGCCCACCGGACGTGCTCCTTACCCGTCATGCGCCGCCGTACCCATTCGCGGTACGCGGCAGTCCTCTCCACACCCCTGCACACAGACCGGAGGTCCTGTGCACTCTGTGTACACAGTCTGACTGGTCCCCGGTCCGGTGAAGTCAGCGGCCCCTGCTGTACGGACAACCGTACAGACAACGGTGCCCGGATCATCGTTCCAGATGATCGGGTCGGACATGCAGAGCGTGAGGACACGATTTGAGACCATGTCTTTTGTGAGCTACCCCTACGAAGCCCCCCAGTCCCAGTCGCTGTTCGACCGCGCCTCCGTGGTGACGCCCGGCGGCGTCAACTCCCCGGTGCGCGCCTTCCGCGCGGTCGGCGGCACGCCGCGCTTCATGGTGTCCGGCACCGGTCCCTACCTCACCGACGCCGACGGCCGCGAGTACGTCGACCTGGTGTGCTCGTGGGGTCCGATGATCCTCGGCCACGCGCACCCCGCGGTGATCGACGCCGTCCAGCGGGCCGTCTCCCGCGGCACCTCCTTCGGCACCCCCGGCGAGGGCGAGGTCGAGCTGGCCGAGGAGATCGTCGCCCGGGTCGCCCCGGTCGAGCAGGTCCGCCTGGTCTCCTCCGGCACCGAGGCCACCATGTCCGCGATCCGGCTGGCCCGCGGCTTCACCGGCCGCGCGAAGGTGGTGAAGTTCGCCGGCTGCTACCACGGTCACGTGGACGCGCTGCTGGCCGCCGCCGGTTCCGGCGTGGCCACCTTCGGCCTGCCGGACACCCCGGGCGTCACCGGCGCCCAGGCCGGCGACACCATCGTGCTGCCGTACAACGACCTGGCCGCCGTCGAGCAGGCGTTCGCCGCCCACCCGGGCGAGATCGCCTGCGTGATCACCGAGGCCTCGCCCGGCAACATGGGCGTCGTCCCGCCGCTGCCCGGCTTCAACGGCGGCCTGGCCCGGCTCTGCCGGGAGAACGGCGCGCTGTTCATCTCCGACGAGGTGATGACCGGCTTCCGCGTCTCCAAGGCCGGCTGGTACGGCCTGGAGGCGGCGCACGAGGGCTGGGCGCCGGACCTGCTGACCTTCGGCAAGGTCATGGGCGGCGGCTTCCCGGCCGCGGCCTTCGGCGGCCGCGCCGACGTGATGGCGCACCTGGCCCCGGCCGGCCCGGTCTACCAGGCGGGCACCCTGTCCGGGAACCCGGTCGCCACCGCGGCGGGCCTGGCCCAGCTGCGCGGCTGCACCGACGAGGCGTACGCGACGGTGGACAAGGTCGCCGCCGAGGTCTCCGGCCTGGTCGCCGACGCGCTCGCCAAGGAGGGCGTCGCGCACCGGCTGCAGACCGCCGGGAACATGTTCTCGGTGTTCTTCACCGAGGCCCCGGTCACCGACTACGACGAGGCCAGGACCCAGGAGGCGTACCGTTTCACCGCCTTCTTCCACGCGATGCTGGCCGAGGGCGTCTACCTGCCGCCGTCCGCCTTCGAGTCCTGGTTCGTCTCGGCGGCCCACGACGAGCGGGCGATCGAGCGGATCGCCGCCGCCCTGCCGGCCGCCGCGCGCGCCGCTGCCGCCGCCACGGCCTGACCGCCGCGGCCCGTACCCCGATTCCCAGGAGTAGTCGAGAAGTGAGCGCCAAAGAGATCACCGTCGTCCACGTGATGCGGCACGGCGAGGTGCACAACCCGGAGGGCGTCCTGTACGGGCGCCTGCCGGACTACCACCTGTCCGAGCTGGGCCGGAAGATGGCCGAGCGGGTCGCCGAGGACCTGGCCGACCGGGACGTCACCCACGTGGTGGCCTCCCCGCTGGAGCGGGCCCAGGAGACCGCCGCGCCGATCGCCGAGGCGCACGGCCTGGACATCGCGGTGGACGCGCGGCTGATCGAGGCGGAGAACGTCTTCGAGGGCAAGACCTTCGGGGTCGGCGACGGTTCGCTGCGGAACCCGGGCTACTGGAAGTACCTCACCAACCCGTTCAAGCCGTCCTGGGGCGAGCCCTACCTCGACCAGGCGGTGCGGATGATGGGCGCGATCGGCGCGGCCCGGGACGCCGCGCGCGGGCACGAGGCGGTCTGCGTCAGCCACCAGCTTCCGATCTGGATCCTCCGCTCCTTCGCCGAGCGCCGCCGGCTCTGGCACGACCCGCGCAACCGGCAGTGCTCGCTGGCCTCGCTGACCAGCTTCACCTTCGAGGGCGACCGGATCGTCTCGGTCGGCTACCGCGAGCCGGCCCGCGACCTGCTGCCCGCGCACCTGGTGGGCAAGGGCCGCAAGGGCGACAAGCCGGTGGGCAAGAGCTTCGGCGCCTAGCCTCCCGTAAGCGGCGTGTAAGTATGACTTCGGGTCACCCGGCGACTGCCGGGTGACCCGATTTCGTCGCAGGTCAGAAGGGGTGCGACGCGCAAGGGAGGACCCCGGCGAACCGGCCCGGAACTCCATGCGAAACTTTTCACATGTCTGCCATGACGCGCCCCCGTCCCCGTGTCGCCGCAGCAGCCGCCGCCACCGTCGCCGCCGCTGCGCTCGCCCTCACCGGCTGTTCCTCCTCGGGCTCGTCGGGCGGCGGCGAGGGCCAGGTCGGCTTCGTCACGGTCAAGGGCACCAACCTGTCGAAGGCGGACGCCGGGAAGCGCGGGGACGCGCCGGACATCTCCGGGGACACCCTGGAGGGCACCCCGGCCAAGCTCTCCGACTACCGGGGCAAGGTCGTCGTGCTGAACGTCTGGGGCTCCTGGTGCGGCCCGTGCCGGGCCGAGGCCAAGAGCCTCCAGAACGTCTCGGAGAAGTACAAGGACCAGGGCGTCCAGTTCCTCGGCATCAACACCCGGGACACCGAGAAGCAGAACGCCGTCCGCTTCGAGCAGGAGCAGGGCGTCACCTACCCGAGCCTCTTCGACCCGGCCGGCACCCAGCTGCTCAAGTTCCCCAAGGGCAGCCTCAACCCGCAGTCCATCCCGACCACCCTGATCGTCGACCGGGACGGCAAGCTGGCCGCCCGCGCCGTCGGCGGCACCACCGAGGACGCGCTGGAGTCGATCCTCCAGCCGGTGGTCGCGGAGCAGAAGCAGTGAGCCTGCCGCAACAACTCGCCGACAACACCGGGACCCTCCAGAGCGGAGCGCTGCTGGTCGCCGCGCCGATCGCGCTGGCGGCCGGACTGGTGTCGTTCTTCTCGCCCTGCGTCCTGCCGCTCGTCCCCGGCTACCTGTCGTACGTGACCGGCTTCTCCGCCGCCGACCTCGCGGACGCGCGCGGCGCGCGGCGCGGCCGGATGCTGCTCGGGGCGACGCTGTTCATCCTCGGCTTCACCGCCGTGTTCGTCTCGGGCGGGGCGCTGTTCGGGCAGTTCGGCGACACCCTCCAGGAGCACAAGCGGGTCATCTCGATCGTGCTCGGGGCGGTGACGATCGTGATGGGCCTCGCCTTCATGGGCCTCGTCCCCGGTCTGAGCATGCGCGAGGTGCGCTCCCACCGCCGTCCGTCGGTCGGCCTGCTCGGCGCGCCGCTGCTGGGCGTGGTCTTCGGCGTCGGCTGGACCCCCTGCATCGGCCCGACCCTGGCGACCGTCCAGAACCTCGCCCTGAACCAGGCCGACGCCGCGCGCGGCGCCCTGCTGATGACCTTCTACTGCCTGGGCCTCGGCGTACCGTTCATCGTGGCCGCGCTGGCCTTCCGCCGGGCGCTGGGCGCCTTCGGCTGGGTCAAGCGGCACTACCCGCTCGTCATGAGGATCGGCGGCGGCATGCTCGTCGCGGTCGGTCTGCTGCTCGTCACCGGGATCTGGGACTCGATGCTGAGCCAGCTGCAGTCCTGGACCGCCGACTTCCAGATCGGAATCTGACCGTGAGCAACACCACGACCGAGACCGAGCAGCCCCCGGCGCCGGACGACGTCGCCGCCGAGCGGCTCAGCACCGCGCCGGTCGAGTCCGACGGACCGACCGGCATAGGGGCGTTCGGCTGGGCGCGCTGGATGTGGCGCCAGCTGACCTCGATGCGGGTCGCCCTGATCCTGCTCTTCCTGCTGTCGCTGGCCGCCATCCCCGGCTCGCTGATCCCGCAGTACCAGAACGGCCAGGGCCAGCTGAAGGTCGAGGCCTGGAAGGCGCAGCACGCCACGGTCGCGCCGATCTACGAGAAGCTCCAGCTGTTCGACGTCTACAGCTCGGTCTGGTTCTCCGCGATCTACATCCTGCTGTTCGTGTCGCTGGCCGGCTGCATCGTCCCGCGCACCTGGCAGTTCGTCGGCGTGCTGCGCTCCCAGCCGCCGGCCGCGCCGCGCAACCTGACCCGGATGCCGGTGCACGCGGCCTGGCGCACCGAGGCGGACGCCGCCGCGGTGAACGCCGCCGCGCACCGGCTGCTGCGCAAGCGCGGCTTCCGCGCCCACCTGTCCGGCGGCGCGGTGGCGGCCGAGAAGGGCTACCTGCGCGAGGTCGGCAACCTGCTGTTCCACCTGTCGCTGTTCGCGCTGCTCGGCGGCTTCGCCTGGGCCAGCCTGGCCTCGGGCACCGGCGGCAAGCTGATGGTCCAGGGCGAGGGCTACTCCAACACCATCACCCAGCTCGACGACTTCAACGGCACCCGGTTCTACGGCAACCAGGACCTCGACCCCTTCTACCTGAAGCTGGACAGCTTCACCTCGAAGTTCCAGACCAAGGGCGACCAGATCGGCGCCGCCCGGCAGTTCACCGCGAACGTCGAGTACTACGAGGGCAGCGACCAGTCGAAGCTGAAGAAGTCGACGATCGAGGTCAACCACCCGCTGGAGATCGGCGGCAGCAAGGTCTACCTGATCGGCCACGGCTACGCCCCGTTCGTCAGCGTCAAGAACGGCAAGGGCGAGGTCGTCTACCGCGGCGCCGTCCCGTTCTTGCCGCAGGACGGCAACCTGACCTCCACCGGTGTCGTGAAGGTCTCCGACTACGGCGTGGGCCCCGACGGCAACAAGACCCAGATGGGCTTCTCCGGCTTCTTCCTGCCGACCGCCCCGCTGAGCTTCGAGGGCACCGGCCCGGTCTCGCTGTTCCCCGGTGACGCCGAGCCCGAACTCGTGCTGAACGCCTTCGCCGGCGACCTCGGCACCGACTCCGGCCTGCCGCAGAACGTCTACCAGCTCAACACCCGCAAGCTCACCCAGCTCACCCAGGACGGCCAGCCGGCCAAGGCCCGGCTCAAGCCCGGCCAGGCCTGGGACCTGCCCGACGGCTACGGCTCGGTGACCTTCGAGGGCTACAAGCAGTGGGCCAGCTTCAACATCTCGCACCGTCCGGGCAACGCGATCGCCCTGAGCGGCGGCGTGCTCGCGATCCTCGGCCTGATCGGCTCGCTGTTCATCCAGCGCCGCCGGATCTGGGTGCGGGCGGTCGCCCTGCCGGGCGGCGGCACCCAGGTGGAGCTGGCCGGCCTGGCCCGCAGCGAGTCGGCGAAGATCGCCGAGGAGCTGGCGGAGCTCGCGGTCGACCTCCAGGACGACGCTCCCGCCTCCGAGGACGAGGAGGACGACGTCCCGGCCCCCGAAGGTGAGGACGGCACCCCGGCCTCCGCGGGCGAGGACGCCGACACCGAAACGGACGTACCCGAGGAGACCGGGACCCCCACAGTCCCGGCGGCCTCCCCGGAACCCGCAGTCCCTGCCGACCAGAACTCCAAGGAGTAGACGGTGCATCTCGCCTCGGCGGTCGACCCACAGCTGGCCGACCTCTCCAACAAGCTGATCTATTCGGCGATGGTGGTCTACACCCTCGCCATGTTCGCCCACATGATCGAGTGGACCTTCGGCAGCAAGGGCGCCGTCGCCGTCCGCTCGACCGAACAGGCGGGCAGCCTGGGCGAGACCGTCGCCGCGGCGGACAAGAAGGCCGCGAAGAAGGTCACCGTCACGGTGGCCGGGGCCGGCGGCGGCACCACGACGCTCACCCGCACCGCGATCGCGGGCGAGGGCGCGACGGTGGTCACCACCGGGCGCGGCGCCGAGGAGGAGGACGGCCCGGGCGCGGCCGGCACCAGCGTGCGGGCCGACCTGGCCGGCCGGATCGCCGTCTCGCTCACCGTGCTGGCGCTGGCGCTGCACGGCGGCGGCATCATCACCCGCGGCCTCTCGGTCTCCCGCTGGCCGTGGGGCAACATGTACGAGTTCTCCTGCGCCTTCGCCTTCGCGATGACGGCCGCGTACCTGGTGCTGCTGGCCGCGAAGAAGAAGGTCCGCTGGCTCGGCCTGCCGGTCGTCCTCGCGGTGCTGCTGACCCTCGGCATCGCCACGACGGTGCTGTACACCGACTCCGAGCAGCTCGTCCCGGCGCTGCACTCGCCGTGGCTGGCGATCCACGTCTCCACCGCGATCTTCTGCGGCGGCGCCTTCTACGCGGCGTTCATCGCCACACTGCTGTACCTCGGCAAGGAGTCCTTCGAGAAGCGGACGGCGGCCGGCCTCACCACCGGCCCGCTGGGCACCTCGGCCTCGATCTGGCGCCGACTGCCCGCCGCGTCCACCTTCGACAAGCTGTCCTACCGGATCAACGCCCTGGTCTTCCCGCTGTGGACGTTCACCATCATCGCGGGCGCGATCTGGGCCGAGGCGGCCTGGGGCAAGTACTGGGAGTGGGACCCGAAGGAGACCTGGTCGTTCATCACCTGGGTCGCCTACGCCTGCTACCTGCACGCCCGTGCGACGGCCGGCTGGAAGGGCCGCAAGGCCGCCTACCTGGCGCTGGCGGCGTTCGCCTGCTGGCTCTTCAACTACTACGGGGTGAACATCTTCGTCACCGGAAAGCACTCCTACGCGGGGATCTGACCGGGGCACACGATCACCCACCGGCCCGGCTCTCTCCCACAGGTAGCCGGGCCGATGTGTGAAACGGGGTAGTGCGCGCCGGCCGCCGGCCGGTGCGAGAGGGAACTGAGGAGGAAATCGCGCAATGGAGTGCGACGAGGTCATGCTGACCGTCCGAATCACCGCCGCCGAGCGCACGCTGCTCCGCAGGCTCGCCCAGGGACACCGGAGCGACGTGTCGGAGGTGGTGTCCGACGCGCTGCTGGACATCATCCCGACGCTCAGCGCGCCGGGGGACGCCTACCGGTTGCTGGGGGCGCTGGCCGTGCCCGCGCCGTGCGCCCTGACGGTGTGGCTGCCGACCCCGCTGGCCGATCTGCTGGTGCCGGGCGCGGCCCGGATCGCGCAGATCACCGACGTCCGGGTCGAGTCGGCCAGCGCGGCCCTGGGCGCGGCGCTGCGGCTCTGGCTGTCCCAGGACCCGGTCCGGCTGGCGACCAACCTCAGCGTGATGCACGCGGGCCGGCCGGCCGCCCTGGTGGCCGCCTGACGGGCCCGGGGCGTCCCTAACTCGCCAGCGGCAGCCGGGTGCCCCCGAGGCCCGGCAGGGGAGGGCCGGGTACGGCGGGGCGGCCGTCGTAGGCGTCCCGCCGGACCGGCACCCCCGGGCCCTCGGCCGGTCCGTCCACCGGCACGGTGAGCAGCAGGCACTCGGCCGCCGTCCGGCCGTCCTGGAGCAGCTCGACCCGTACCGCGAGCCGCCCGTTCGCCGCGGCCGGCCCCTCGGTCGGCCCGGGGGCCGGTTCGGGGGCGGCCCGGACGAAGCAGGGCCGGTCCAGCTCGATGTAGTGGTCGAAGGAGGTCACCAGCTCGACCGGGACCACCGGCTCGGGGTGGCGCAGCCGCTGGGCGGCCTGCCGGGCGGCCTCCAGCACCAGCATCCCGGGCACGTGGTCCAGCTCGTGGTCGAACAGCACCGGGTGGGTGGCGTCGGCGCGCAGCAGCCAGGTGTCCGGCGCCAGGGTCGGGCTGAGCACCACGTCCGCCGGCTGTGCGCGGCCGACCAGCTCGGGCGCGGCGGGCGCCGGCGGGCGCGGCGGGAGGGTGCGCCGCGCGGGGCCGCGCAGCCGGGCGTACGAGGCGGGGGAGACCACCCGCAGCCGTCCGCTGCCGCGGCCGATCGGCCGGCCGTTCCGGGTGACGTCGACGCAGACCCGGAGCGAGGCGAGCTCGCCGTGCCGCATCCGGACGTCCTCGCAGCCGACGGCCAGCATCAGCGAGGCGGGGCCGGTGGTGACGGCGAGGCCCGGCAGGCCGGTCCCGTCGAGCGCGTAGGAGAGGTCCTCCATCATGAAGTGGTGGCCGCGCGGCACCCCGAACCCGGCGTGGCCGATCAGCAGCCCGGTCTGCCGGATCGTTTCGGCCAGCAGCACCGGGTCGTGGTAGCGGTCCCCGGGCAGCCGGTAGAAGCCGTGCAGCCGGGGCCACTGGGCGCCGAGCAGGAAGTCGTACGGGCCGGTGGCCTGCCAGCCGGTGAGGAACACCTCGGACACCGAGGCGCGGTGCACCAGGTGCCGGGAGACGGTCCGGTCGTGGAAGTCGTAGCCGGTGGCGGGGCCGTGGTGGAAGTCGTAGCCGGTAGTGGGGCCGTCGTCGAACCCGAAGCCGCCGGCGCTGCCCGGGCCGGGGTGGGCATACGGATCGTGCGGGTCCGGCTCTACGATCGATGGCATGACGGGCCCCCGCTTCAGGGTGTCGGTCGGAGCGGCCGCCACGGCCGTCCGAGCAAAACATACATACCACCCGGTTTGTGTTCGGCGGCTGGGGTGCCCAGGCCGAACGCTCCGGCCCGGCCACGCTACCTGCCCCCCTGGGCTGCGGGAATGCCCGTTCGGGAGGCCTCGGACCATCGGTGGGGGGCCGTCCCCGCTGGACGGCGGGGGCGAAGCAAGCGCTAGATTAGATACCAACCATGCGGTTTCGGAGGGTGCCGTCCGCATGCGAGCGCCGCCCCCGCAGGGGCCGCGCCGACAGCAGCCGGGTGGGGCGGGGATCGCGCCCGGCCGAGTCCGGAGGGGGCCAGTGGTCAAGCAGGAGCGGGCTGGGCGGACCCGGCGGGCCGTACTGCTCGCCGCCGCGGAGACCTTCGCGCGGGTGGGCTTCGAGGCCGCCAGCCTGGTCGACATCAGCCGCCGGGCCGGGGTGAGCAAGGGGGCCCTCTACTTCCACTTCGTGTCCAAGCAGGCCCTCGCCGACGGGGTGCGCCGCGCCTCCGGGCGGGAGGTCGGCTCGGCCGCGCTGCGCGCGCTGCGGGCCGACGGCCCGGCCCTCCAGGGGCTGATCGACTTCTCGCACGAGCTGGCCCGGATGCTGCGCGAGGACGTGGTGGTGCGGGCCGGCGTCCGGCTCGGCCGCCAGGGCCCGCGCCGGGACGGTGCCCAGGAGGGGCCGGACGGCCCGCCCGTGGCCTCCGACGTCGCCTGGCGCAGCCTCACCGCCGTCGTCCACCGGCTGCTGGACCGCGCCGCCGAGGCCGGCGAGCTGCGCCCCGGGGTGGACCGGCGGGCCGCCGCCGAACTGCTCACCGCGGTGGCGGCCGGCCAGGTGCTGCTCGCGGGCGAGGAGACCGGCCGGCCCGGTCCTGAGGCGGTGAGCCGGCTCTGGACGGCCGCGCTGCCGGCCCTGGTGGCGGCGGAGCACCGGGCGGGCTACCGGGTCTGACCGGCCCCGGCCCCGGGGCTCCCGGAGTCGGGGCTCAGGCGCGCTCGGCGACGCTCAGCCGGGCGAGCGCGTGCGGCTGGACCAGGCCGGGCAGCAGCAGCGTCCAGAGGTCGGACAGCCGCTGGATCAGGTCCTGCCGGTCGGCCAGCACCTGGGAGCTCAGCTGGATGCCGGTGACGGCCCCGGTGATCACCCCGGCGGCCGCGGTCAGGTCGACCCCCGGGTGGAGGTCGCCGGCCTCCCGGGCGTGCTCCAGCAGGACGCGGACGGTGTCCATCCAGCCCTGGTAGGCCGCGAGCTGCGGCTGGGTGAAGCTGCCGTGCTCGATCGTCAGCCGGATGCTGCCGCGCACCAGCGGGTCGGTCTGGAGCGCGCGGGCGAAGGCGTACCCGAGGTCGATCAGGTTCTGCACCGGGCTGTCCGAGGCCGGTGTCCAGCCGGAGATGAAGACGCCCTGTCCCTCGATGACGGCGAGCGCCAGCTCCTCCTTGGAGCGGAAGTGGAAGTACAGCGCGCCCTTGGTGACGCCGGCGCGGTCCAGGATCTCGGACATCGTGGCGGCGGCGTAGCCCCGCTCGTCGAACACCTCGGCCGCCGCGACGAGTACCGTCTGGCGGGTCGCCAGCGCGCGGGCCTGCCTGGCCATCGCAGCCTCCCTGGAAAGTTCTGGTCTCGGCAGCGGCCGATCCTATGGGGGCGGACGGGGCGGCGGACGCATACCGTCCAGTAGGCATCCTACCGAGCCCGCCGCGGGCCCCTCCGGCCCCGGCCGACCGGGCGGGAGCACCGCCGACGCGGCCCCGGACCAGCGCCGACGCGGCTCCGGACGAAGCCCGAGGCGGCCCGGGCAACGCCGGACGGCCGGTCACCCGAGCGGGGTGACCGGCCGTCGGCACGGGCCGTGGGCCGTCAGGCCGCCTGCTGCCAGCTGAACGGCGAGTAGTACGCCGGGCGGCGCTCCAGGCGCTGCCAGTTGGCGATCGGCTCGATCGGCGCGGCGGCGGCGGCCTGCTGCGCGACGGCGGCGCGCGCGGCGAGGACGGCGGTCAGGGCGGCGAGTTCCTCGTCGGTGAGGCTGCCGCGGACGATGCGGACGAGGGGTTCGGCGGAAGCGGTCATGTCCTGGTTTCTCCCCCGGGTGGCTGCGGTCTGAGGTGGTGGCGCGTCGGTGCGGGCTGCTGCTGCGGTGCGGGCTGTCGCGGCGGTGCGCGCCACTACATCGGCGGGTTGCCGTGCTTGCGGCTGGGCAGGTCGGCGTGCTTGGTGCGGAGCATGGCCAGGGCGGAAGCGATCACCTGGCGGGTCTCGGCCGGGTCGATGACGTCGTCCACGAGGCCGCGCTCGGCCGCGTAGTACGGGTGCATCAGCTCGTTCTTGTATTCCTTGATCTTCTGGGCGCGCATGGCGTCCGGGTCCTCGGCGGCGTTGATCTCGCGCCGGAAGATGACATTGGCCGCGCCCTCGGCGCCCATCACGGCGATCTCGTTGGTCGGCCAGGCGTACGAAAGGTCGGCGCCGATCGAGCGGGAGTCCATCACGATGTACGCGCCGCCGTAGGCCTTGCGCAGGATCAGCGAGATGCGCGGCACGGTGGCGTTGCAGTACGCGTACAGCAGCTTGGCGCCGTGGCGGATGATGCCGCCGTGCTCCTGGTCGACGCCGGGCAGGAAGCCGGGGACGTCGAGCAGGGTGACCAGCGGGATGTTGAAGGCGTCGCACATCTGGACGAAGCGGGCGGCCTTCTCGCTCGCGTTGATGTCCAGCACGCCGGCCAGCGACTGCGGCTGGTTGGCGATGATGCCGACGACGTGGCCGTCGATCCGGGCGAGCACGCAGAGCACGTTGGTGGCCCAGCGCTCGTGGACCTCCAGGTACTCGCCGTGGTCGACGATCTCCTCGATCACCTTGCGCATGTCGTACGGGCGGTTGCCGTCGGCGGGCACCAGGTCCAGCAGGCTGTCGTTGCGGCGCTGGACCGGGTCCTCGGTCACCACGGACGGCGGCATCTCGCGGTTGTTCTGCGGCAGCAGCGACAGGAGGTAGCGGACCTCCTCGATGCAGGACTGCTCGTCGTCGTAGACGAAGTGCGAGACGCCGGAGACGCCGGCGTGCACGTCGGCGCCGCCGAGGCCGTTCTGGCTGATCTTCTCGCCGGTCACCGCCTGGACCACGTCCGGGCCGGTGATGAACATCTGCGAGGTCTCGCGGACCATGAAGACGAAGTCGGTCAGCGCGGGGGAGTACGCGGCGCCGCCGGCGCACGGGCCGAGCATCACCGAGATCTGCGGGATGACGCCGGACGCCTTGGTGTTGCGCTGGAAGATGCCGCCGTAGCCGGCCAGGGCGGTGACGCCCTCCTGGATGCGGGCGCCGGCGCCGTCGTTCAGCGAGACCAGCGGGGCACCGGCCGCGATGGCCATGTCCATGATCTTGTGGATCTTCTGGGCGTGGGCCTCGCCCAGCGCGCCGCCGAAGATCCGGAAGTCGTGCGCGTACGTGAAGACGGTGCGCCCGTGGACGGTGCCCCAGCCGACGATCACGCCGTCGGTGTGCGGCTTCTTGGCCTCCAGGCCGAAGCCCTGGGCGCGGTGCCGGCGAAACGGCTCGACCTCCTGGAAGGAGCCCTCGTCCAGCAGCAGCTCGATGCGCTCGCGCGCGGTCAGCTTGCCCTTGGCGTGCTGGGCCTCGGTGGCCTTGTCGCTGGGGCCGCGGCGGACCTTCTCGCGCAGCTCGTGCAGCTCGGCGACCCGCCCGCGGGCGTCGGCCGGGACCTCGGGGACCTCGCCGTCGACCGGCGCCTCATGCACAACCGTCATCTCGAACCACTCCAAGGGTGAGGGAACTGTCCGACAGCCAACGTCTGCTGTGCCCCCGGCTGCGAATCACTTTCTTCACTTATGACTGTACGAGGGGCCGTGCGCTGGTTTCGGCGTCGATTCCGTACAAGGTCGAGTTCGTTTAGCTGTCAGGCCTGGACAGAAGCGGTCGGATCGTTGACTGAGCGCTCGGTGTTCATTCGGATACCGGGGGTTGTCGGACAGATGATGGTCCGATGATCTGAGCATGAAGGAAAGCGCAGGTCAGGGCCGTCTCCCAGTACTGTAGGCCGGTCCTCTTGGGCCCCGCTCAAGGTCCGCTCAAGCCCGGCGGGCAGGGGGTCGCCGTCCGGGTTAGGGGTTGCGCAGTCGTAGGGAAGCACCAAAAATGCCGCAGCCCACCCCGCACGGTGGGGGTGGGCTGTCCGGGCGAGCGGGCGGACCCGCTCCGATCAGCTCTTCCTGCCGTCCTCGGGCTCGTCGCGGTCGCGCAGCTCCCGCTCGCGACGGCGCAGATCGGCCTCCCACTGCTTGAGCATGGACTCGTGGTCTTTGTCGTCCTTCTTCAACGAGGCGAGGAACTCGGGGTCGTCGTCCGGCGCCAGCGGGCGCCCGCCGCGCGCGGCGGGACGGCCCGCCCGGTCGTCGGCCGGGTACCCCGGGTGGGCCCCGGCGGACGCGGCCCGCAGGAAGCCGCGCTGCTTGCCGGCGATCAGCCAGGCGATCGGGCCCAGCGGCGGGAAGAGCAGCACGATCAGCACCCAGACCACCTTGGGCAGGTGCTTCACCTCGTCCTCGGGCGTGGTCAGGCAGTCCACGAACGCCCAGACCCAGAGCGCGAGCGGAAGGATGATGGTCAGAAGAATCCTCGGCACGGCTGGGATCTCCCCCCGGGCGGCGATGGTGGCGGGCGCCTTCCAGGGGCCCTTGACCCGGCCAGGCTATCGGGTGGCGGATACTGACAGGCATGGCATACGACGATCTCCGCTCGTTTCTCCGGGCCCTCGACCGTGAGGGCGACCTCAAGCGCATCAAGGCGGAGGTGGACCCGCACCTGGAGATCGGCGAGATCGTCGACCGGGTGCAGAAGGCCAAGGGCCCGGCGCTGCTCTTCGAGAACGTCAAGGGCTCGTCGATGCCCCTGGCGATGAACGTCTTCGGCACCGAGCGGCGGCTGGCCAAGGCGCTCGGCCTCAAGGGCCCGGACGACATCTCCGAGAAGATCGCCGGCCTGCTCAAGCCCGAGCTGCCGCAGGGCTTCACCGGCTTCCGGGACGCCTTCGGCAAGCTCGCCTCGATGGCGCACGTCCCGCCCCGGCACGTGAAGCCGGGTGACGCCCCGGTGCAGGAGGTCGTGCTCACCGGCGACGACGTCGACCTGGACGACCTGCCCGCGCTCTTCACCTGGCCGCAGGACGGCGGCTCCTTCTTCAACCTGGGCCTGACCCACACCAAGGACCCGGACAGCGGCATCCGCAACCTGGGCCTCTACCGGCTCCAGCGGCACGACCGCCGCACCATCGGCATGCACTGGCAGATCCACAAGGACAGCCGCAACCACGCCGCGGTGGCGGCCAAGCGCGGTGAGCGCCTCCCGGTCGCGATCGCCTTCGGCTGCCCCCCGGCCGTCACCTACGCGGCCACCGCGCCGCTGCCCGGGGACATCGACGAGTACCTCTTCGCCGGCTTCGTCGCCGGGGAGCGGGTCCGGATGGTCGACTGCAAGACGGTGCCGCTCCAGGTCCCGGCCGACGCCGAGGTGGTCCTGGAGGGCTGGCTGGAGCCCGGCGAGATGCTGCCCGAGGGCCCGTTCGGCGACCACACCGGCTTCTACACCCCGCAGGAGCCGTTCCCGGCGCTGAAGATCGACTGCGTGACGATGCGCCGCCGCCCGATCCTCCAGTCCATCGTGGTCGGCCGCCCGCCGACGGAGGACGGCCCGCTGGGCAAGTTCACCGAGCGGTTCTTCCTGCCGCTGCTGAAGATCATCATCCCGGACATCGTCGACTACGACCTGCCCGAGGCCGGCGGCTTCCACAACTGCGTGATCGTCTCGATCGACAAGAAGTACCCCAAGCACGCCCAGAAGACGATGCACGCGATCTGGGGCGCGCACATGATGTCGCTGACCAAGCTGATCATCGTGGTGGACGCCGACTGCGACGTGCACGACTACCAGGAGGTCGCCTGGCGGGCCTTCGGCAACGTCGACTACAGCCGGGACCTGACCGTGGTCGAAGGCCCGGTGGACCACCTGGACCACGCCTCGTACCAGCAGTTCTGGGGCGGCAAGGCGGGCATCGACGCGACCCGCAAGCTGCCGGAGGAGGGGTACACCCGGGACGGCGGCTGGCCGGAGATGGTGTCCTCCGACCCGGCCACCGCCGAACTGGTGTCGCGTCGCTGGAAGGAATACGGACTGTGAGCACGGCCGCTGTCGAGACACCGGGGCGCACCAGGGCGTTCCTCCGCCTGGTGATGATCGAGCACTCGGTCTTCGCGCTCCCGTTCGCGTACATCGCCGCGCTGACGGCCATGTTCCTCGCGGACAAGCGGGTGCACTGGGGCGAGCTGTTCGTCGTCACCGTGTGCATGGTGGGGCTGCGCACCTTCGCCATGGCGGCGAACCGGATCATCGACCGGGAGATCGACGCCCGCAACCCGCGCACGGCCACGCGTGAACTGGTCACCGGAGCGGTGTCCTTGAAGACCGCGTACGTCGGCTCGGCCGTCGCGCTGGTGGTCTTCCTCGGCGCGGCCGCGATGCTCAACCCGCTCTGCCTGGCGCTCGCGCCGGTCGCCGTGGTGCCGATGGTGGTCTACCCGTACGGCAAGCGGTTCACGAACTTCCCGCAGGCGATCCTCGGCATCGCCCAGGCGATGGGGCCGGTCGGCGCCTGGCTCGCGGTCACGGGCAGCTGGTCGTGGGAGGCGGTCGTGCTGGGCGTGGCCGTCGGCATCTGGATCGGCGGCTTCGACCTCGTCTACGCCTGCCAGGACGTCGAGTCCGACCGCGAGCACGGGGTCCGTTCGGTGCCCGCGCGGTACGGCGTGCCGGCGGCCATCCGGGGCGCGCGGGTGTGCCACGTCCTGACGACGCTCCTGCTGGGCTGGTTCGCGCTCCTGACGGACGCCGGAGCGGCGTTCTGGATCGGCCTCGTGGTCGTCGCGGGGGCCTTCGTGTACGAGCACACCATCGTGCGGCCGAACGACCTGTCGAAGCTCAACCGGGCGTTCTTCCAGACCAACAGCTTCGTGGGGATCTCGCTGTTCTTCTTCGCGCTGGTGGACCTGGTCGTCCGGGGGCTCGGGATCTGATCCGCGCGTCCGCCGGCGGGCTCACGGGGCGCTCCTCCCGCCTCGTCCGGGCCCGCCCGCCGCTCGGGGACCGGCTCAGCGGAACAGGGCCGCGTGGTCCCTCGCCCAGGCGTGGAAGCTGCGGGCCGGGTGGCCGGTGACGTCCTGGACGGTGCTGGTGGCCGGCTCGGGGGCGGTGAGGCGGGCGTGGACGAGGTCCAGGGCGCCGTCGACGGCGGCCGACGGGCGGCCGGCGGCGGACAACCGGTGGCGGGCGGTCTCGCGGGGGACCTCCTGCCAGGTGGCCGGGCGCCCTGCGGCCGCGCCGATGATCTCCACCTGCTCCGCCTGGGTCGGCGACTCCGGGCCGGTGAGGACGTACCGGGCGCCGTCGTGGCCGTCCTCCACCAGGGCCCGGACGGCCACCGCCGCGACGTCCCGCTCGTCCACCGGGTTCAGCCCGGCCGCGCCGCCGTAGCCCCGCACCGTGCCCCCGGCCCTGATCTCCTCCGCCCACTGCAACGCGGCGGCGAAGCCGTGCGCCCGCAGCACCGTGTGCCGCACCCCGCTGCCGGTGAGCAGCGCCTCGATCCCGCCCTCCGGCCGGCCGGGGACGGCCGAGGACAGGAACACCACCCGCCCGACCTCCCGGGCCAGCACGCCGACGGCCTCCGTGGCCCCGTCCGCCGTCGGGAACGGCCACCCCAGCAGCACCGCGCCGGCGCCCTGCACCGCGGCCTCCAGCGATGCCGGGTCGCGCAGCTCCCGCCGGGGCAGCGTCCGCACCCGCACGCCGGCCGCCGCGAGCTGCAGCCCGACGTGCCGCCCGACCGCTCCGGAGACGCCGATCACCAGCACCGGCGACGTGTCGTCAACTCGCTCATCTGTCATGCATCGAACGTAAGCGAGAAGGATGAGACGCCCAATGCGCACGGGTCTCGGGTCCATGCGCCAGCGTCTACCCCGCGGCGCGCGCCAACTCCCGCACGCCCCCTGATGCTTCGCGCTCTGGGCGGCCGCCGCCCTCCTCGGCCCCGCGGTGCGGGGTGCGGGTCCGGAGGTGCCGCGGGGTCAGTCGCCCAGGTGGGGGGCGTCCGGGTGGTAGGTCCGCTGGCGTTCGACCGGGGCGGCGGCGAAGTCGCCGTTGCCGTTGACGACCTCGCCGACGCCGACCCGGAGGCCCCGGCCGGGGCGGCCTCAGTTGTGCAGGAAGCCCTCCAGCGCCGTCGCGAGGGCCACCGGGGCCTCGTACATCGGGTAGTGCCCGCTGCCGGCGAGTTCCTCCAGCTCGGCGTTGGGGTAGTGGGCGAGGAAGGTGCCGCGCATCACCTCGGCGGTGAGGGCGAGGTCGTGCTCGCCGACGATCACCTTGACCGGCACCGGGTTGCCGTCGATCCGGCGCCGCAGGTCGGCCGTCGTCCAGTCGTGGACGTAGCGGCCGAAGGCCTCGGGGGTGGACTGCCGCAGGGACTGGTCGACCATGCGGTCGAGCCAGACCCGGCCGGCCCGCTGCCCGGTGACCAGGTCGAGGATCGCGAAGCGCTTCTCCCGGTCCTCGGCCGCGCCGTAGAACAGGGCCTCGCCCGCCGCGTCCATCGGGTACTCCCCGGCCGGCACCGGGGCCAGGCCGACCAGCTTGCGCACCCGCAGCGGCGCCTCGGCGAGCACCTGCTGGGCCGCCTTGCCGCCCATGGAGTGGCCGACCAGCGAGAAGCGGTCCCAGCCGAGCTGGTCGGCCAGGGCGAGCGCGTCGGAGGCGATCTCGGCGAGCGTGTACGCGCCGGTGACGCCCTTGCGCAGCCCGTAGCCGCGGTAGTCGAGGAAGGCGTAGCCGAAGGCCTTGCCGTCGAGGTAGTCGAGGAACGGGCCCCAGCCCGCGCTGGTGCCGAACCAGTCGTGCAGGACCAGGACGTGGTGGTCGCCGGTGCCGATCAGGCGGTGAGGGATCGTCATGCCAACGGTCGTTCCCCGCGATCCGCCCGTCCGAACGGACGGTTCGCGGGGATCCGGGGCGGATGCCGCCCGCCGGGGCTCAGGCGTCGCGCCGGGCGAAGGCCGGTGCGTGCTCGGGGAGCGGGCCGAAGGCGATCAGGCGGGAGAGCAGCACCGGGAAGCCGGGGACGTGCCGGGCGAGGGCCACCAGCCGGGCGGGCGGGCCGGCCCGCTCGCCGGTGAGGACCGGCTCGAACAGCACGCTGTGCAGGACCCGCTGCATCCGCTGCATGATCACCGTCGGCCGCAGCCGGCGGTGCTGGACCCGGGCCAGGGCCGCCACGGTCGGACGGCCGCGGCGCAGCGGTTCGGCGAGCAGGGTGGCGGCCGCGACGGCGTCCTGGATGGCGAGGTTGATGCCCACCCCGCCGGCCGGGGACATCGCGTGGGCGGCGTCGCCGATCAGCAGCAGCCCGTCGGTGTACCAGCGGTCCAGCCGGTTGAGCCGGACGTCGAGCAGGTGCAGGTCGTCGAGGCTCGCCAGTTGGTCGACCCGGTCCGCGTACTGGGGCAGCAGCCGGGCGATCCGCTCGCGGAACCGCTCGATCCCCTCGGCGCGCAGCTGCGGGTCGGCGCCCTTGGCGCGGAAGTAGGCGATCTGGAAGTAGTCGGTCCGGGCGAAGCTCAGCACCATGTCGCCGGCCCCGAACCCGGGGACGAGGCTGGGCGGCTGGGCCTGCTCGTGGGGGTGCCGGGGCAGCCGGAACCACCAGGTGTCGAAGGGCACCGGGAACTCCTGGGCGGCCAGGCCGGCCGCCCGGCGCAGGGTGGAGTGCCGGCCGTCGGCGGCGACGGTGAGGTCGGCGCGCAGCTCGCCCTCCTCGCCGTCCCGGGTGCGGTACCGGACTCCGGTGACCCGGCCGCCGTCCCGGAGCAGTCCGGTCGCCTCGGTGTTCATCCGCAGGGTGAAGGTCGGCTCCTGCCGGGCCTCCGCGACCAGGAAGTTCAGGAGGTCCCACTGCGGGATCATGGCGATGTAGTTGTACGGGGGTCGCAGCCGCTCGTAGGCGCTCAGCGCGACGGGGGCGGAGCCGGGGGGCTGCACCACCAGGTTGCCGAGGCGGCTCTGCGGCAGCGCGGCGAACTTCCGGCCGAGGCCGAGTTCGTCCATCAGCCGCACGGTGGAGGCGTGGACGGTGTCGCCGCGGAAGTCGCGCAGGAAGTCCCCGTGCTTCTCCAGCACGGTCACCTCGACACCGGCGCGCGCCAGCATCAGGCCCAGCATCATTCCGGCCGGCCCGCCCCCGGAGATCACGACGCTCATGGCTCTCCCCTTTCAGTGCTCGATTGATCACTGTCCGTGTGGAACCTGCATATACAGAATCTCTGGAACCGTCCCAGGTGTCAAGTAGTACGATGCTTCACATGAAGGAGCTGGTGACGGCCGCCCTCACGGCGGCGAAGGAACGGGGCCAGGACGTCGCGGACGTCCCGCTCACGGCGATCGCCGCGACGGCCGGCATCTCCCGCAGCACGCTGCTGCGCAGGCTCGGCGGCTCCCGGGCGGTGCTGGACGAGGCCGTCCGGGAGGCGGGCGTCGACCCGGGCGGACGGCCGCCGGTGCGCGAACGCGCGATCGCGGCGGCGGCACTGCTGGTGGCCGAGCGCGGCCTGGCCGGGGTCACCCTGGACGCCGTGGCAGACCGGGCCGACTGCTCGCTGCCCAGCCTGCACACCGTCTTCGAGGGGCGGGACGGCCTGCTCGCCGCCGTGTTCGAGCGGCACTCCGCGCTGCCCGACCTGGAGGCCCTCGCCGCCGACCCGCCGGAGACCCTGGAGGAGACCGTCCGGGCGCTCCACGCCACCTTCGCCGCGGCCTTCGTGCACGAGCCGCGGATCGTCCCGGCGGTCTTCGCCGACCTGCTCGGCCGCCCGGACGGCCCCGCCGCCCGGGTGATGGCCGCCACCCTGCCGCAGGCGCTCGCCGGCCTGGACCGGCTGCTGCGCCCGCACGTGCGGGCCGGCCGGCTGAGACCGCTGCCCACCCCGGTGCTGACCCAGCTGATGATCGGCCCGCTGCTCAACCACGCGCTGATGCGGCCGGTGCTGGAACCCGCCCTGGGGGACGGGCTGCCGTCGACGGACGAGACCGTGGAGCTCTTCGCCCAGGCCTACCTGCGCGCGGTCGCCCTCCCCGCGGCGGAGTCCGGGAGCGTCGGCGACACCCCCTGAGGGGGCCCGTGACCGGCACCCCGCGGTGCCTCGTACTCGGCTGCCGGTTCGCGAGGGCCAAGTCGCCCTTCGGGCAAGGGCGGTGACGGACGCGGGGGCGGTGGTCAGCCGAGGAGCAGCCGGTCGCCGACCCGCAGGCGGCCCGGGGCGGCGACCTCGGCGAGGGCGTCGAGCCGGCCGTCGTGGGCGTGCACCACGGCCTTGAGGATCTCGGGGGCGTGCGGCAGTCCGGGCTGCGGGGCGCCGGTCATCGCGCAGCGCTCGCTGGAGGCGACGAAGGAGAGCTTGGCGCTGCCGGGGGCCTCGCCGGAGGCCTGGCGGCCGAGCCAGGCGTCCTCGACGAACGGCGGGGTGCCGGGCGGGGTGCGCAGCACGATGTTGGGGCGGAACCGCCGCTCGTCGACCACGGTGAAGGGGACGGCCTCGCGGACCCAGTCCAGGGTGGCGGTGCTGAGCACGCTGACCGGCAGCCGGTCGAAGTGCGAGACGGCGTCCTCGCGGGCGAGTTCGACGTCCTCGCGCTGGAGGTAGGCGCGCAGGAAGGAGTTCGGCCGGTCGACCGGGCGGCCGAGCGGATCGAACAGTTCGGGGCCGTCGATCCGGTGGCCGAGCCGGGCGGAGAGGCGGAGCAGGCCGTCCATCCGGCGGAAGCGGCGGGTGTTCTTGCCCGAGCCGAGCTTCCCCGCGGCGTCGCGGACGGCGTAGAGGCGGTCGCCGGCCAGGCCGCGCTCGTCCACCTCGACGGAGTCGAGCCGCTCGCCGCCGGTGGACTTCACGGGGTAGCGCCAGAGTCGCTCGATCACTCCGATGATCTCAGCCATGGCCGGAAAGCGTACTGGCGTTGACGGGGGATGGTCTAGACCAAGTCCCCGGCCCGGGCGGAGAGTCCGGCTCAGCCCAGCCGGGCCACCGCCCGTACCGGTGCGCCGTCCGCCGCGACCAGCCGCAGCGGGAACAGCGAGACCTCCACCGGCAGGCCGGCCTCCTGGGCCGCCAGCAGCGGCCGCAGGTCGGTCAGGTTCTCGGCGATCACCCCGCCGCCGGGCGCCCCCAGCAGCACCCGGTGCGCGGCGAGCGTGGGCTCGTCGGCGGCGCCGTGGTCGTGCTCGTCGGTGAGGTCGGCGAGCAGGGCGGCCACCGCAGGGTCGCCCGGGCCCGGGTCGGGGGTCGGGTCGACGCTGAGCGCGTCCACCCCGACCGTCCGCACCCCGGCGGCGACGATCGCCTCGGCGGCGGCCGGGGTCAGGGCGGGGTGGGCGAGGTAGGCGTCGGTGCCCCAGTGCCGGGCCCAGCCGGTGGCCAGCAGCAGGACGGTGCCCTCGCCGGAGTCCGCGACCCGCTCCAGCGCGGCCGCCAGCAGCCCGGGGGTGACGGCCGACCGGGGCTCCAGCCCGCGCAGGTCGGCGACCACGGCGGGGCCGGTGAACCGCTCCAGCGGCAGCCCGTCCAGGGTCGGCCAGGTGACGTCCACGTGGTACGGCGCGTCCACGTGCGTCCCGGACTGCGAGCCGAGGTGCAGGGCCAGCACGTTCACCCCGGCGGTGGCCGTGGTGAGCGCGGGCTCCAGCAGGACGGCCGGATCGCCGGGGTAGACCGGCATCGCGGTGGTCACCTGATGGGTGAGGTCGACGAGGGTCGCTGCCATGCGCCCATCCTCCCAGGGGCGGGCGCTCCCGGACCCCTCCCGGTCGGCCCGGTCCGGAACCACGGGTGGAGCCGGGACAGAATTGCCCCATGGGAACTGCGAAGCGTCAGCCGTGGGTGGTCGGGGTCTCGGGTGCGTCGGGGACGCCGTACGCGGCCTCGGTGATCCGCGCGCTGCTGGCCGCCGGCGAGGCGGTGGACCTGGTCGTCAGCCGTGCCGCCCGGCTCACCATCCTGGACGAGACCGGCATCTCCTTCCGGGACGCCCACTGGCGCACCGACCTCGCCGCCTGGCTCGGGAGCGACGAGGGCCTGGACGACGTCCGCTACTGGCCGGCCGGGGACTTCGCGGCCGGTCCGTCCAGCGGCTCCTACCCGGCCAAGGGCATGCTCGTGGTGCCCGCGACCACCGGCGCGGTGGCCGGGATCGCGCTCGGCCTGAGCAAGGACCTGCTGCAGCGCGTCGCCAGCGTCACCCTCAAGGAGCGCCGCCCACTCGTCGTCTGCGTGCGCGAGACGCCACTCAACGGGGTGACGTTGAAGCACCTGGTGGAGCTCGACGCGCAGGGGGCGGTCGTCCTGCCCGCTTCGCCCGGTTTCTACGCCGGCGGCTCCACCGTGCGCGAACTCGTGGATTTCGTGGCCGGACGGGTGCTGGACGCCGTCGACGTGCCGCATTCCCTGTACCTGCGCTGGGAAGGGGAGTTGGGGGCGGCCGCCCGCAAGACGGCCGCCGGCGAGGGCGCACCGGCTGAGGGGGAGTAAGGAGACCCGGGGCGGGAGAGTATCTTCTCTGCGATATCCGGGTCGTTCGGCGCACGGCGCCTTTGAATCCGGATAATGATCTGTGGGTCTGGTGAGGTTCGGAAGGACGCGGACGGTATATGGACACGGTGGACAGACAGCTCATCCAGGCGCTCCGGGAGAACGGCCGTGCGTCCTACGCCGAGTTGGGCCGGCTGGTCGGGCTCTCCGGCCCGAGCGTCACGGACCGGATCAACCGCCTGGAGCAGGCCGGGGTGATCACCGGCTACCGGGCGACGGTCAACCCGGCCTCGCTCGGCTTCGGCGTCACGGCCCTGATCGGCCTTCAGCTCACCGACGCCGCGGACCACGAGGACGTCGCGCACCGGCTGAAGGACCTCAACGAGGTCGAGGACTGCTGGTTCATCGCCGGTGACGACTCCTACATGCTGAAGGTCAGGGTGGCCGACGTGGCCGGCCTGGAATCGGTGGTCAAGCGGATCTCGGGCACGAAGGGCGTGGCCCGGACCCGCACCACCGTCGTACTCTCCACCAAGTGGGAAAACCGGGTGAGTGAACTTCCTCCTGTAGGAGAGTGACGTATGGCACTGGTCGGACTGGAGGAGCTGCGCGCGGCTCGGCAGCGGATCGCGGGGGTCGCCGTGCGCACCCCGCTGGTTCCCGCCCCCTGGGCGGCCGAGGGGGAGCGGCGGCTCTGGCTGAAGCCCGAGAACCTCCAGCCGACCGGGGCCTTCAAGACCCGCGGCGCCTACAACCGGCTGGCCGCGCTCACCGAGGACGAGCGCGCCCGGGGCGTGGTGGCCCAGTCCAGCGGCAACCACGCGCAGGCGGTGGCGTACGCGGCCCGGGAGCTCGGCATCAAGGCCGTGATCGTGATGCCGGACACCTCGCCCGCGGTGAAGGTGGAGGCCACCCGCTCGTTCGGCGCCGAGGTGATCCTGGTGGCGCCGGAGGAGCGGGACACCCTGCCCGCCGAGCTGGCCGGGAAGCACGGCTACGTCTGGGTGCCCCCGTACGACGACCCGTTCATCATCGCGGGCCAGGGCACGGTCGGCCTGGAGATCGCCGAGGACGCCCCGGCCGACCTGGACACCGTCCTGGTGCCGGTCAGCGGCGGCGGCCTGATCGGCGGGACGGCGGCCGCGCTCAAGCTCACCCGCCCCGGCATCCGGGTGATCGGCGTGGAGCCCGAGCTGGCCGCCGACGCCCGGGCCAGCCTGCGGGCCGGCCGCCGGGTCGAGTGGCCGGTCGCCGACACCTACCGGACCATCGCGGACGGGCTGCGCACCCCGTCGCTCGGCGTGCTGCCGTTCGAGCACGTCGCCGCCTACGTGGACGACATCGTCACCGTCACGGAGGACGAGATCCGCGCCACCGTGGCCGTGCTGGCCCGCCGCGGCCGGCTCGTCGCCGAGCCCTCCGGGGCGGTCGCCCCGGCCGCCTACTTCCACCGCGCCGCCGAGACCGGGGGCCAGTCGGTGGCGGCCGTGGTCAGCGGAGGCAACATCGACCCGACACTGCTCGCCGAGCTGCTCTCGGCATAGGCGTACGCTCATTCCGGCAAGGAATCGAATGTCGGAGGAGGCGGGTCACCGCATGGACGCAGGGCTCAAGCGCGAGCTGGAGGCGAAGGTCTACGCGGGTGAGCGGCTGACCCGCGAGGACGGGATCGCGCTCTACGAGAGCGACGACCTGGCCTGGCTGGGCGGGCTGGCCCACCACGTGCGGACGCGGAAGAACGGCGACGTCGTCCACTTCAACGTCAACCGTCACCTCAACATGACCAACGTGTGCAGCGCGTCCTGCGCGTACTGCTCGTTCCAGCGCAAGCCGGGCGAGAAGGACGCGTACACGATGCGCATCGAGGAGGCCGTCCGCCTCGCCAAGGCGATGGAGGTCGACTCCCTCACCGAGCTGCACATCGTCAACGGGCTGCACCCGACGCTGCCGTGGCGCTACTACCCGCGCTCGCTGCGGGAGCTGAAGGCGGCGCTGCCGAACGTCTCGCTGAAGGCCTTCACCGCCACCGAGATCCACTGGTTCGAGAAGATCAGCGGCCTGCCCGCCGACGAGATCCTGGACGAGCTGATCGACGCCGGCCTGGAGTCGCTGACCGGCGGCGGCGCGGAGATCTTCGACTGGGAGGTCCGCCAGCACATCGTCGACCACGACACCCACTGGGAGGACTGGTCGCGGATCCACCGCCTCGCGCACGGCAAGGGCCTCAAGACGCCCGCCACCATGCTGTACGGCCACATCGAGGAGCCCCGCCACCGGGTGGACCACGTGCTGCGGCTGCGCGAGCTCCAGGACGAGACCGGCGGCTTCCAGGTCTTCATCCCGCTGCGCTACCAGCACGACTTCCACGACTCCAAGGACGGCGTCGTGCGCAACAAGCTGATGGCCCGCACGGAGATGGCCACCGGCGCCGAGGCGCTGAAGACCTTCGCGGTCTCCCGGCTGCTCTTCGACAACGTCCCGCACGTCAAGGTCTTCTGGGTGATGCACGGCGTCACCACCGCCCAGCTGGCGCTCAGCCACGGCGCGGACGACATGGACGGCTCGGTGGTCGAGTACAAGATCACCCACGACGCGGACAACTTCGGCACCCCGAACAAGCTCGGCCGCGACGACCTGCTCGGGCTGATCCGCGACGCCGGCTTCCGCCCGGTGGAGCGCAACACCCGCTACGAGGTCATCCGCGAGTACGACGGCCCCGACCTGGAGCGTCGCGAGACCCCGCAGGCGATGCGCCTCTGACCTGCGAAGATCCCCGCCGCCTGGACCGCTCGTCGGCCCGGGCGGCGGTTGTCTTCACGGCCTCCGCACCTGACCCGGGTTTACCAACGGGTACGGCGTTTGGCAGGATCGACAGCATGTCCGGTTCTCATCGCGCCACCGAGTACCCGTCGTACGAGCCGATGCGGGAGCCGGTGTACGGGGTGCCGCAGCAGTCGTACGAGCAGCCGTACCCCGAGCACGAGGCGTACCGGCAGCCCGTTCCGCAGGAGTACGGCCAGGGCGTGTACCAGCCGTACCAGCAGACTCCTGACGGCTACTCCGAGGCGTACGACCAGCCGTTCCAGGCCTACCAGGGTGAGCCGGAGGGCGGCTACGAGGCGGCGTCGGTGTACCAGCCGGTGCCCGCGCCCGAGACCGTCCCCTTCGAGCCCGGGCCCGTCGTGCTCGCCGCCGCTCCCGCCGCACCCGTGGCGGGCTCCCGGACGGCCGCGCGGGGACGCCGGCGCAAGGCCAAGCAGAAACGTCACGGCAAGGCCGTGATGGCCGGCACCGCGCTGCTGGTCGCCGCCACCGCCGGCTGGTACGCCGTCGGCCAGGACGGCGCCAAGCCCGGCATCGCCGCCGCCGACGGCCCCGGCCCGGAGGGCGTCAGCAAGCCCGACCACCCCGCCCCGGCCCCCGCGGCCGCCCAGGCCGCCTCCGACCGGCAGGCCGCGGCCCCCGCCGCCGACCGCAGCCAGACCCGTACGGACGGCTCGGTCGCCGCGATACCCGGCCTCGGCGCGAAGTTCACCGCGCAGATCCCCGCCGAGACCGCCCAGGTGCTGGTCGCCTCCGGCCAGGACAAGAACACCGACAAGAACGCCGTCACCCTCTGGACCCGCACCCCCGAGGGCCGCTGGCTGGCCGGCGAGACCTGGCAGGGCCACAACGGCAAGAGCGGCTGGACCACCGACCACAACGAGGGCGACCTGCGCAGCCCGATCGGCGTCTTCAGCCTCACCGACGCGGGCGGCCGCAAGGCCGACCCGGGCAGCAAGCTCCCGTACGACAAGGACCCGAGCTTCGTGGTCTCCGGCACGGGCTTCTTCGGGGACCAGCTGGCCGGCTCCTTCGACTACGTGGTCGCGATCAACTACAACCGCGTCCCCGGCAACTCCCCGCTCGACCCGCGCCGCCCGATGGGCTCCAAGAAGGGCGGCGGCATCTGGCTCCACGTGGACCACGACGGCCCGACCCACGGCTGCGTGTCGATCCCCGAGGACAAGATGGCCCAGCTGATCCGCACCCTGGACCCGGCCGCCCACCCCGTCGTCGTGATGGGCGACGCCTCCACGCTGGCACTCTGACCCCGGAGTCCGCGGAAGCCGGGCACGGAACCCGGGCGCCCCAAGGCCCCTTGTCCACCTCCTACAGATCGAGGGGGCGGATCCTGTCGCCGGTCATACCATGCTGACCAGCGGGTAACCCGGTTCCATGGCAGTATGAGCGGTTCGCGCATTGTGGCACTCGGCCACTACCAGCCCCCCAAGGTCCTCACCAACGACGACCTGGCGGGGCTCGTCGACACCGACGACGAGTGGATCCGCACCCGTGTCGGCATCCGCAGCCGGCACATCGCCGAGGACGAGACCCTGGTCGACCTCGCCACCGAGGCCGCGCAGAAGGCGCTCGCCAACAGCGGCCGGACGGCGGACGAGATCGACCTCGTCGTGGTCGCCACCTGCACCGCGATCGAGCGCAGCCCCAACACCGCCGCCGCCGTGGCCGCCCGGCTGGGCGTGCGCTCGCCGGCCGCGTACGACATCAACACGGTCTGCTCCGGCTTCTCGTACGCCCTGGCCACCGCCGACCACGCGATCCGGGCCGGCTCGGCCCGCCGCGCCCTGGTGATCGGCGCCGAGCGGATGTCCGACACGCTCGACTGGACCGACCGCTCCACCTGCGTGATCTTCGGCGACGGAGCGGGCGCCGCGGTGGTCGAGGCCCAGGAGGAGGGCGCCGAGCCCGGCATCGGGCCGGTGGTCTGGGGCTCCGAGCCCGAGCGGGGCGACGCCGTGGTGATCACCGGCTGGGACCCGGTGATCAGCCAGCAGGGCCAGTCGGTCTTCCGCTGGGCCACCACCCAGCTCGCCCCGCTGGCCCGCCAGGCCTGCGAGCGGGCCGGGATCGCCCCGTCCGAGCTGAAGGGCTTCGTCCCGCACCAGGCCAACCTGCGGATCATCGACGCGATCGCGGGCAAGCTGGGCCTCGGCGAGGACGCGGTGGTGGCCCGGGACGTGGTCCACTCCGGCAACACCTCGGCCGCCTCCATCCCGCTGGCCTTCTCCAAGCTGGTCGAGCGCGGCGAGCTCTCGCCCGGCGACCCGGTCCTGCTCTTCGGCTTCGGCGGCGGGCTGGCCTACGCCGGCCAGGTCGTGCGCTGCCCCTGACCCCGACCCGGCGGCGCCACGAGGCCGCCTGAGGGCCGCCACAAGGCCGCCCGAGGGCGCCGCGAGGCCGTCCGGACCCGAACAGCGCCGCTGGGCGGGCACCCTGTCACGGGTGCCCGCCCAGCGGCATGTCTGGCGCGCTTGCGGTACGTCGGCGGACCTCCCCCGAGGACACGGCCGCCGTCCGTCGTTCCCCGGACAGGAGGCCGGGGCTGCGCGCGGAGCGGATGGTGGGTCGGTGGACGGTCCTACTTGGGCGCCTTCTTGCCGGTGACGCCCAGGTACACCAGGGGAGCGAGGTTGGGCTTGAGGTCCTTGACCTTGACGCCCCAGGAGGTGAAGGCCTTCTGGTGCTCGGCCGCCGAGGCGAGCAGCGAGACCAGGGCCCCGGCCACGGCGTTCGGGTCGAGCGACTTGTCGGCCTGACCCTTCGCCTGGAGTTCCCTGACGGCCTCCGCGAGCGGCTTGGCGACCGCGTTGAGGACCGTCATGCGGATCTTGAAGAACCGCTTGTCCCCTTCGGCGGCACCGAGCGTGACCACTCGGAGAATGGCGTCGTTCTTGCGCCAGAAGGCGAGGAATCCGTCGACCAGTTCTTCCGAAGTGGTCGGTCCGGACTTCCCTGCCCAGGACTTTCCGGCCACCAGCTCTTTGAGCTGGTCGGCGTCCTTGGCCATTTCCTCGGCGATTTCGAGGACAGCGCCCTCGACATCCGGGAAGTACTGGTAGAAGGTCGCGGGGGAGGTACCCGCCATACGGGCGACGTCGATGACCTTGACGTCCCGATAGGGCGACGTGCTGAGCATCTCGCGGAGGCAGTCGAGCAGCTTCTGCCGCGTCTCCTGTCCGCGTCGCCCGGCGACGCGACCGTCGACGGTGCGAACTTGTCCTGTCATGCCGTCAGCTTACCGTGGCACGATCTTGGCGCGATTCGGTGATGCGACTATTACTCCGCACGGGGGTTGGTATAGCGGCATGAACCACTTCGGACGGATATTCACCGGGCTTCGAAGCCCCTGTTTGAAGCCCCCCCGTGTGCTTGCGATCTCACAGCGTGACGGCGAGTCCGCTGAGGGGTGGTCGGGTGACAGAGCGTGACGATGACCGAAGAGTGCGGTGCCGTCCGGAAGTGGACGGTCCGGAGCCCCGGGCGCAAGCCGCCCCCGGAGCGGGCGTCAGGATCCGGTCGTTCCGTCCTCGCTGGTCAGAGGCCTGTCCGGGGCGTCCTCCGGGCCGGGACGACGTGTTTCAGGGGGTGGGGGAGGTTGGATATGCGCGGGACGGCATTGGAGAATCGGGTCCGGCACCACGCGGCGGGTGCGGACAACGGGGAGGTGGCAGCGGAGTGGACCAGCTGACGGCGCACGATCCGAGGCGGATCGGGCCCTTCGAGGTGCTGGGGCGGCTCGGCGCGGGTGGGATGGGGCTGGTCTACCTGGCGCGTTCCGCGGCCGGGCGGCGGGTGGCCATCAAGACCGTGCGGGGTGAGCTGGCCGAGGACGAGCTGTTCCGGGTCCGCTTCGCCCGGGAGATCGCGGCGGCCAAGACGGTCGGCGGCTTCTACACGGCGGCGGTGGTGGACGCCGACGCGGACGCCCGGGTGCCCTGGCTGGCCACCGCCTACATCCCGGCGCCCTCGCTGGAGGACCTGGTCGAGGAGTGCGGCCCGCTGCCGGTGGAGGCCACCCGCTGGCTGGTCGCCGGCATCGCCGAGGCCCTGGAGTCCATCCACGCGGCCGGGCTGATCCACCGCGACCTCAAGCCCTCCAACGTCCTGGTGGTCGAGGACGGCCCGAAGGTGATCGACTTCGGGATCGCGGCCGGGGTCTCCAGCACCCGGCTCACCATGACCAACGTCGCGGTCGGCACCCCCGCCTACATGTCCCCCGAGCAGGCCCGGGACAGCCGCACCGTCCGGGGCGCCAGCGACGTCTTCTCGCTCGGCTCGCTGATGGTCTTCTGCGCCACCGGGCACCCGCCCTACCGGGGCACCAACCCGGTCGAGACGGTGTTCCAGCTGCTGCGCGAGGAGCCGGACCTGACCGGCATGCCGCCCGAGCTGATGGACCTGGTCCGCCGCTGCATGCAGCAGGCCCCCGAGCGCCGGCCCACCCCGGCGCAGATCCAGACCGAGCTCGCCCCGCACCTCTTCTCCCGGGACGACGCCACCGGCGAGGCCGGGGACTGGCTGCCCGCCCACGCGCTGGAGCTGATCGAGCGCAAGCGGGGCCGGCGCCCGGCCGCCCAGCCGCCGCGCCCGCCCGCCGAGCCGGCCCAGCCGCCCCCGCACCCCCAGGCGCCGCCCGCGCACGTCCCGCCGCAGCACCCCGGCCCGGCCGACCCGCGCACCAATCCGGGCGGGCGGCACGCCCAGTCGCCGGCCGGGCCGGTGCACAGCCTGCCGCAGCGCGCCCCGGGCTCGGACGCCGAGATCCCGACCGCGAAGATCGCCTCCCCGAACCGGCACCGGGCGCCCACCGGCGGCGCCGTCGAGGTGCAGCTCTCCGGCGCCTCCGTCCGGATAGGCCCGGGGCCGCGGGCCGAGCACGAGCAGCCCGGCCCGAGCACCGCCCCGGCCACGACCGACTGGGTCCGCCGGGCCCCCGTCCCGCCGCCCCCGCCGGTCGCCCGCTGGCGCCCCTGGCGGTTCCGGATGTCCAACGACGTCTGGGGCACCCCGGTGGTCGCCGACGGGACGCTGTTCGTCTCCAGCTTCGAGGTGCACGCGCTGGACATCGCCTCCGGCGAGCGCCGCTACAAGACCCGGGACGTGGCCTGGGCGCTCGCGGTGGACGCCGGCCGGGTGCACGCCGCGGACGGCCCGCACCTGTACACCGTGGACGCCGCGGACGGCACCGAGCGCTGGCGCACCTCGCTGGACGGCTGGGTCTACTCGCTCTCCGCCGCCGACGGCGTGCTCTGCTGCGGCATCAGGGGCGGCGGCGTCCAGCTCCGCTCGGCCGCCAACGGCGCCGAGCTGTGGCGCGCCGACGACGCCCAGCAGGACTTCGAGAACCCGCAGTCCGGCCCGGTCCTGGTGGGCGGCGCCGCCTACTACTACGGCGGCGGGCGGCTGCGCTGCGTCGACCCGCGCGGCGCGGGCCTGCGCTGGTCCTTCCCGGTCGGCGAGGAGGTGCCCTCGCACCCGGTCGAGCGCGGCGGCGTGCTGTACGTGTCGGCCGGCACCCGGGTGTACGCGCTGGACGCGGCCAGCGGGGCCGAGCGCTGGCGCTTCGACGCCCCGGTGGTGCTGTTCACCCCGCCCGCCCTGGACGCCGACGCGGTCTACGTGGCCGACTACCTGGGCACGGTCTACGCGCTGGACGCGGCCACCGGCCGGGACCGCTGGCGCGGGGTCACCGGCCGCCGCCAGGGGGCCGACCCGGTGGTGGTCTCGGACGGCATGGTGCTGGTCGGCAACGGCGAGGTGCTGTACGCCTTCGAGGCGGCCACCGGCCGGGAGCGCTGGCGCTACACCGCCCGCGGCGAGATCGTCGGCTCCCCGGCGGTGGCCGACGGCCTGGTGCACCTGGGCAGCCGGGACCACTCGCTGCACACCCTGGACCTGGCCAGCGGTCAGCTGCGCTGGGAGCTCGGCACCAAGGGCGAGCTCACCGGCTCGCCGGTGGCGGTCGGCGGCCGGGTCTTCGTCGGCTCCAAGGACCGCTGCGTGTACGCGCTGGACGCCTTCTACGGCACGGCGGTGCCCGCCCGCTGAACCGCGGGGCGGACACCGCCGGACGGGCGCCGTCGGATCAGGCCCTGCGGGCCCCGGGGTGGCGGCTGCACCAGCCGTCCCACGCGGAGGAGACCATCTCGGTCACGTCGTGGCGGGCGGTCCAGCCCAGCTCGCGGTGGATCAGGTCGGCGGAGGCCACCACCCGGGCCGGGTCGCCGGGGCGGCGCGGGGTCACCTCGGCGGCGGTGTCGTAGCCGGTGACCTTGCCGATCACCGCCAGCATCTCCTTGACGCTGACGCCCTCGCCGCGGCCGATGTTCAGCACCAGGGAGGTCGCGCCGGCCGGGTCGGCGGCCATCCGCTTGGCGGCCGCCACGTGCGCCGAGGCGATGTCGGAGACGTGGATGAAGTCGCGGACGCAGGTGCCGTCCGGGGTCTGGTAGTCGTCGCCGAAGACCCGCGGGGCCTCGCCGGCGGTGAGCCGCTCGAAGACCATCGGGATCAGGTTGAACACCCCGGCGTCGGAGAGCTCGGGGGAGGCGGCGCCGGCCACGTTGAAGTAGCGCAGGGCCACGGTGGACATGCCGTGGGCCTTGCCGGCGGCGGCGACCAGCCACTCGCCGGCCAGCTTGGTCTCGCCGTACGGGCTCATCGGGGCGCAGGGCGTGGACTCGGTGACCAGGTCGACGTCCGGCATGCCGTAGACCGCGGCGGAGGAGGAGAAGAGGAAGCGCTTCACCCCGCCCTCGGCGGCGGCCTCCAGGACGGTCTGGAGGCCGATCATGTTCTCGCGGTAGTACAGGAACGGCTGCTCGACGGACTCGCCGACCTGCTTCTTGGCGGCGAAGTGCAGGATGCCCTCGACGCCGTGCTCGCGGATCGCGGCGTCCAGGGCGGCGCGGTCCAGGGTGGAGCCCTCGATCAGGGGGACGCCGGCCGGCAGCCGGGAGGCGTCGCCGGTGCTGAGGTCGTCCAGGACGGCGACGCGCTCCCCGGCGTCGAGCAGCTGTCGGACGACGTGTCCGCCGATGTATCCGGCACCGCCGGTGATCAACCAAGTCATGTGCCGATCCTAGGGGCGCGCCTCGGGGATCTCCGGCGCACCCGCGTTCGGATCCGACCGCCACGTTCGGGCGAGTCGAAGCCACAAAGCGGACAAAACGGTGAAAAGCTGACAAGGATTTCCGTGCGCTCATGCCCGCGCCCCCCGGCGTGGTGACGAATCGGAGGCAGCCAGGTGCACCGTCGCAAGGAACACACCAGCCCCCTGCCCGGCGGGCGGCTGCCGGCCGCGGCCGTGGTCGCCGTGGCGGCCGCGCTGGCGCTGGCCGGCTGCAGCAGCGGCACGTCCTCCTCCGCCACCGTCGCCGCCACCGGCTCGCCCTCGTCCCCCGGCTCCACCCAGGCCTCCGCGGCGTCCGGCCAGTCGAACGGCGGGACCCAGCTGCAGGACGCCTACCAGGCGGTGATCGCCAACGTGCTGCCCTCCGTGGTGCAGATCACCACCGGCGACAGCCTCGGCTCCGGGATCGTCTACGACGACAAGGGCGACATCGTCACCAACGCCCACGTGGTCGGCTCCGCGAAGACCTTCACGGTGACCCTCGCCAACAGCACCACGACGCTGGACGCCGGCCTGGTCGCCAGCTACCCCGACTCCGACCTCGCGGTGATCCGGCTGAACAACCCGCCGAGCGGTCTCCGGCCGGCCAGCTTCGGCGACTCGGGCAAGGTCCAGCTCGGCCAGATCACCCTCGCCATGGGCAGCCCGCTGGGGCTCTCCAGCAGCGTCACCCAGGGCATCGTCTCGGCCACCGGGCGGACCGTCTCCGAACCCCAGGGCCCCGGCTCGCCGGGCGCCACCATCGGCAACATGGTGCAGACCTCGGCGGCGATCAACCCGGGCAACAGCGGCGGCGCGCTGGTGAACCTGGACAGCAAGGTGATCGGCATCAACACGCTCGCCGCGACCGAGCCGCAGAGCAACGGCGCGGCCGCCCCCGGCATCGGCTTCGCCATCCCGGCGAGCACCATCACCAACATCGCCGACCAGCTGATCAAGCAGGGCAAGGTCACCAACTCCGGCCGGGCCGCGCTCGGCATCACCGCCCGGACCAGCTTCAACCAGCAGTTCCAGCCGGCCGGCGCGGTCATCGTGGCGGTCACCCCGGGCGGGGCGGCGGCCTCGGCGGGGCTCCGGGCCGGCGACGTCATCACCAGGATCGGCGACACCCAGGTCGACTCGCTGAACGCGCTCACCACCGCGCTCGCCTCGCTCACCCCGGGCAGCAAGGTCACCGTCACCTACACCCGGGACGGCGGCAGCAAGACCGCCGACGTCACCCTCGGCGAACTGGAAGGCGCCCAGACCTCCTCCCCCTGAGCCCCGGTACGGGGACGCCGGGCCGCACGCCGCGCAAGGGTTCAGCGGGCCGGGTGCCGTACCGGAACGGCGCCGGGACCTCGTCTTCGCCTCGACGAGGTCCCGGCGCCCTACTGTGCCGTGCTGTTCCCGTGGTCAGCGGCGGGCGGTGCGGGTGCGCCAGGGCAGCTCGACGGTGACGGTGGTCGGGCCGCCGTCGGGGCTGTCCACCAGGAAGACCCCGTCCACCGCGCGGATCCGCTCGGCCAGCCCGGCCAGGCCGCTGCCCGGGTACGGGGCCGCGCCGCCCTTGCCGTCGTCCTGGACCAGCACCATCAGCTGGTTGTCCGAGCGCCAGACCTCGACCGTGGCGGTGCGGGCGCCGGCGTGCTTGGAGACGTTGGTCAGCAGCTCGCTGACGGTGAAGTAGGCGATGCCCTCGACCGCCGAGTCCGGGCGCTCGGGCTGCCCGTCCGGGCCGCTCAGGTCGACGCTCACCCGGACGCCGCCGGGGACGGTGCAGCGGGCGGCGACCGAGGACAGCGCGGCGTCCAGGCCGCGGTCGGTGAGCACCGCCGGGTGGATGCCGCGGGCCAGGTCGCGCAGCTCCTGGAGGGCCAGCTTCACCTCGCCGTGGGCGTTGTCGACCATCTTCGCGGCGGCCGCCATGTCGTCCTCGGACTCCACCTCGCGCAGCCGCTCCTTGGCCATGCCGAGGTCCATCGCCAGGGCGACCAGCCGGGCCTGGGCGCCGTCGTGCAGGTCGCGCTCGATCCGGCGCAGGTCGGCGGCGGCGGTGTCGACCACGGTGCCGCGGTCGTCCTCCAGCTCGCGCACCCGCTCGGCCAGGGCGCCCGGGAAGAGCAGCGACTCGATCAGGATGCGGTCGACCGAGGCCAGCCCGCGGATCACCCAGGGCAGCACCGGCCAGAGCACGATCACCGAGACCAGGGTCAGGGCGAAGCTGAGCACGCCCCAGGGCAGCATCAGCACGTTGTAGAGCGCCGAGCGCCAGTTCAGCAGGTCGGTGAGCTGGGCGATGGTGTAGCCGACCACCCCCGGGCGGCGCGGCTTCACCGGCTCCGGCTCGTCGATCGCGGAGCCGTACGCGGCGCGCGCCCGCCGCCGGCCCAGCGTGCCCAGGGAGCGCGAGACGGCCAGGCCGCCGGCCAGCATCGGCAGGCCGAGCACGGTGACCGACAGGCCCAGGCCGACCGACAGCGCGGTCATGGCCAGCACGAAGCCGAAGATGCCGAGCGGCAGGTTCAGCAGCAACTGGCCGACCTGGTGCCACATCCTCGTGCCGTACAGCGGTGGGCGCTCCATCCGGGCGTCCTGCTCCTTGATGGCGTCCACGGCGCGGTGCAGCGGCTTCATGCGGATCTACCGTCCCTACTTCGTCGTGCGGCTGGACCAAGCTTCCCGAACCGGGAGCGGTGGGGGCCATGGGGGTGATACATCTTCCCGGCCGGGGGTTAACCCCACCCCCGCGCCCGGTCACCGGACGCCCGCCCGGGTGTCCACCGGCCGTCTTGCGGAGCGGGCAGGGTTCGGGCGGAGCGGAGCGGTCCCCTTAGACTCACGCTTTGGCCATGGTTGGGCCGGTGAGAGCAAACGTCGTAGAACTGTCTTGAGGGCGGGTTCACGGCCGAGGTGGAGGCGAAGGCATGGAGGGGAAGCACGCGGCTGCCGTCGCGGCCGACCCGGCGGTCGGCAGCGGCTACTTCGACGCGTACGCCGCGATGGGCCTGATGGCCGTCGTCGGGGTGCTCTTCGTCGCCGTGGCGTTCACCGCCAACCGGCTGCTGCGGCCCGTGGTGTACTCGCCCGAGAAACTCCTCGCCTACGAGTGCGGGGTGGACCCGGTGGGCGAGGACTGGGCGCACACCCAGATCCGCTACTACGTGTACGCCTTCCTGTACGTGATCTTCGCGGTGGACGCGATCTACCTGTTCCCCTGGGCGACCGTCTTCGCCACCGCCGGGTACGGCGCCGGGACGCTGATCGAGATGTTCCTGTTCATCGGCTTCCTCGCGGTCGGGCTGCTCTACGCCTGGAAGAAGGGCGTTCTGGAATGGACGTGACGCACTCCCACTCGCACGGCGGCGCACAGGGCGGTCCCGTCCCGCTCGGCCTGCCGGACCCCGCGCGCCCCGGTGCCGTCGAGCGCCGCGGCCTCGGCCCGCTGGCCCGGCTCGCGCCGGACCCGGTCAAGGTGGTGCTCAACTGGGGGCGCCGCTACAGCCTCTGGTGCTTCAACTTCGGGCTGGCCTGCTGCGCGATCGAGTTCATCGCCGCCTCGATGGCCAAACACGACTTCATCCGGATGGGTGTCATCCCGTTCGCGCCCGGACCCCGTCAGGCTGATCTGATGATCGTCTCCGGGACGGTCACCGACAAGATGGCGCCCGCCGTCAAGCGCCTCTACGAGCAGATGCCCGAGCCGAAGTACGTCATCTCCTTCGGCGCCTGCTCCAACTCCGGCGGCCCCTACTGGGACTCCTATTCGGTCACCAAGGGCGTGGACCAGATCATCCCGGTGGACGTCTACGTGCCCGGCTGCCCGCCGCGGCCGGAGGCGCTGCTCCAGGGCATCCTCAAGCTCCAGGAGAAGATCGCCGCCGAGTCCCTGCCGGACCGCTACACCGTGCCCGCGCCCGCGGCGGCGCTGCGCCGGCCGCTGGTGGCCGGGCCTTCGGGGGCTTCCGCGGCCGGTACCGCGAGCGGCTCCGCGGCAGGCTCCGCGCCCGAGACTGCGGCCGGGACCGCGGCCGGTTCCGCGGCCGGCGCTTCGACCGAGGGAGGGGTCTCGTGACATCCGCCGAGCAGTACGCGGCGTCGGTCGGGGAGTGGGCGACCGGCGCCGAGGCGTACGGGCTGGTCACCGTCGACGTCCCCGCCGAGCACTGGACCGAGGCGCTCACCAACGCCCGGGACGTCCTGGGCCTGGGCTTCTTCGACTGGCTGAGCGCCGTCGACGAGCTCGCCGAGGGCTTCTCCGTGGTCGCCCACCTGGCCGCCGTCGAGGCGCCCGGCGTCCGGCACCTCGCGCTGCGCACCCGGGTGCCGCGCGACCGGGCCGCGCTGCCGACCGCCGTCCCGGTGTACGCCGGTGCCGCCTGGCACGAGCGCGAGACCCACGAGATGTTCGGCATCGACTTCCCCGGGCACCCCCACCTGGCCACCCTGCTGCTGCCGGACGGCTTCGAGGGGAACCCGCTGCGCAAGGAGTTCGTGCTCGCGGCCCGGGTCGCCAAGGACTGGCCGGGCGCCAAGGAGCCCGGCGAGTCCGACCACGGCGGCGGGCCGGCCCGGCGCAAGATGCAGCCGGCCGGCGTGCCGGACCCGAACGAGTGGGGGCCGCTCAAGGGCACCCTGCCGCCGGTCGCCGAGCGGCCCGCGCGCGGTGCGCGGGCGGCGGGGGCGGCGGCGCGGACGCCCCGGGCGGCTGCGGGTGCGGGCGCGGGTGCCGCTGGTGCGGCCGGTGCCGGTGCCGGTGCCGGTGCGGCTGCCGCGGGCGCCGAGGGCGGTGCCCCGGTGCGGGCGGACCGGCCGCGGCGGACCCGGTCGGTGTCGGAGGGGTCGGCGAGCCAGGCGGGCGCCGAGGCTCCCGCGGCCGCTCCGGCCGAGGGCGCCCCGCCGGTGCGGGCGGACCGGCCGCGACGGACCCGGTCGGTGTCCGAGGGGTCGGCCAGTCAGACGGACGCCGAGGCTCCCGCCGAACCGGTCGCCGAGCCGACGGCCGAGCCCGCGGCTCCCGTACGGCCCCGGCCTTCCGACGCGCCCCGGTCCTCCGACGCGCCCTGGCACAACCCGGTGCCCGCCCACGACGAGAAGCCGTCGGGCGAGAAGCCGGGCGAGCCCGCTGAACCCGTTGAGCCCGCCGAGCCGGGCAAGCCGGTCGAGCAGAAGGACGAGACCTCGGCCGGACCGGCCGACCAGGACGGAGAAGGCGCGTGAACCTGCTCGACACGGTGCTGCGCTGCGTCGCCACCCTCGTCGTCTTCCTGGTCCTCCCGCTGGTCATCGGCCAGACCGAGCACAAGGTCATGGCGCACATGCAGGGCCGGCTCGGCCCGATGTACGCGGGCGGCTTCCACGGCTGGGCGCAGCTCGTCGCGGACGGCGTGAAGTTCGCGCAGAAGGAGGACATCGTCCCGGCCGGGGCGGACCGCCGGGTCTTCCAGCTGGCGCCCGCCGTCTCGCTGCTGCCGTACCTCTTCGTGCTGCTGGCGATCCCGGTCGGCCCGGACGGCTTCGTCGGCCAGGCGATCGACGCCGGGCTGTTCTTCGTGCTCGCCGTGATGGGCGTCGGCGTGATCGGCAAGCTGATGGCCGGCTGGGCCTCGGCGAACAAGTTCTCGCTGCTCGGCGGCCTGCGCACGGCCGCGCAGCTGATGTCGTACGAGCTGCCGCTGGTGCTGGCGGCGGCCTCGGTGGCGATGGCCGCCGGAACGCTGTCGCTGCCCGGGATCGTGGACGCCTGGGAGTGGTACTGGCTGCCCTGGCAGCTGATCGGGGCGTTCGTCTTCTTCACGGCCGGTCTGGCCGAACTCCAGCGCCCGCCGTTCGACATGCCGATCGCCGACTCGGAGATCATCTTCGGCGCGTACACCGAGTACACCGGCCTGCGGTTCGCCCTGTTCCTGCTGTCCGAGTACGTGGGCATCCTGGTGGTGTCCGCACTGACCGCGGTGCTCTTCCTGGGCGGCTGGCACGGACCGCTGCCGGACCAGCTCGGCTGGCTCTGGATGCTCCTCAAGACCTTCGCGCTGGCCTTCGTGGTCATCTGGCTGCGGGTCACCTACCCGCGTCTGCGCGAGGACCAGCTGATGCGCTTCGCGTGGACGGTGCTGATCCCGCTCGCGCTGGTCCAGCTGGCCCTCACCGGCATCATCAAGGTGGCGATCTCATGAGTTTCCCCGGTATCGGGCTCGCCAAGGGCCTGGCCGTGACGCTGCGGACGATGACGAGGAAGAGCGTCACCGCGCAGTACCCCGACGTGCAGCCGGTGCTGCCGCCGCGTTCGCGCGGCGTCATCGCGCTGCTGGAGGAGAACTGCACGGTCTGCATGCTCTGCGCGCGCGAGTGCCCGGACTGGTGCATCTACATCGACTCCCACAAGGAGACGCTGCCGGCCGCCGAGCCGAACGCCCGGGCCCGCACCCGCAACGTGCTGGACCGGTTCGCCATCGACTTCTCGCTCTGCATGTACTGCGGGATCTGCATCGAGGTCTGCCCCTTCGACGCGCTGTTCTGGTCGCCGGAGTTCGAGTACGCGGAGACCGACATCCACGAGCTGACCCACGAGCGGGAGAAGCTCCGCGAGTGGATGTGGACCGTCCCCGCGCCGCCGGCGCTGGACCCGGCGGCCGAGGAGCCCAAGGAGATCGCCACCGCGCGCAAGGCCGCGGACAAGCTGGCGGCCGCCGCCGCGGCGGCCCTCGAGGAGAAGGGTGACGACGCGTGACCGGTGCCACCACGCTTCTCGCGGCGACCGGCTCCCTGGAGCCGGCCGCCCGTTCGTTCCTGTCCCCGACCGGGCAGGAGATCGTCTTCCTGCTGGTCGGGATCGCCGTGCTCGGCTCGGCCGTGGTCTCGGTGACCACCCGGCAGCTGGTGCACGCCGCGCTCTGGCTGGTGGTCGCGCTCGGCGGGCTGGCGGTGGAGTTCCTGCTGCTCACAGCCGAGTTCATCGCCTGGGTGCAGGTGCTGATCTACCTCGGCTCGGTGGTCGTCCTGGTGCTGTTCGGGCTGATGCTCACCAAGGCGCCGATCGGGCGCTCGCCGGACGCCGACTCCAAGAACCGCTGGGTGGCCCTGGTCGTGGCGCTGGCCGCGGCCGGGACGCTGGTCACGCTGGTGGTCGACGCCTTCCGGACCTCCTGGATCGACCTCGGCCAGGGCGGCGGCTCGGCCGCCGTCACCGGGGCCAGCCTGTTCCGGCACTGGGTGCTGCCCTTCGAGGCGCTGTCCGTGCTGCTGCTGGCGGCGCTGGTCGGCGCGATCGTGCTGTCGCGCGGCTCGGGGCGGCGGGTGCCGCCGCCCCGGGCGGGCAGGCTGCGCGCCGGGCGGCCGGTCGGGTCCAACGGGACGGTCGCCGCGAACGCGGCCGCCGGCACGACTGCGGGCGCCCCCACTGCCTCGTCCGCGCCGTCCGCGTCGGAGGAGAGCTGATGCACCTCGCCTACCCCGCCGTCCTCGCCGCGCTGCTGTTCAGCGTCGGCGTGTACGGCGTGCTCGCCCGGCGCAACGCCGTCCTGGTGCTGATGTCCGTCGAGCTGATGCTCAACGCCGTCAACCTCAACCTGGTCGCCTTCGACGCGTGGCTGCGGGACTCGCTGCACGCCGGGCAGGCGCTCACCCTGTTCACCATCACCGTCGCCGCCGCCGAGGTCGGGCTGGGGCTCGCCATCGTCCTGCTGCTGTTCCGGGCCCGGGGCACCGCGGACATCGACCGGGCCACCGCGCTCGGCGACCCGGGCGAGGCGCTCGCCGTCGAGGAGACGCCGGTCGGCGCCGGGACGCCGACCGGAGCCGAGGCACTGAAGGGCCAGGCCGCCGCATGAACCTCGCCCTGCCCGTACTCGTCCCCGCGCTGCCCGCGCTCGGCGCCGCCGCGACCCTGGCCGTCGGCCGGAAGGCGCCCGGGCTGGCCCGGCCGCTGGCGATCGTCCCGGTCGCCGTCGCGGCCGTGCTCGCCCTGGTGGTCGCCCTCCAGCTCGGCACCGGCCGGACCCTGGACGCCGGCACCCGGCTCACCCCGACCGGTGGCCCGGACATCACGCTCGGCCTCCACCTGGACGGCTTCAGCTCGCTGATCTCCGTGCTGGTCGGCCTGGTCGCCACCTGCGTCCAGGTCTACTCGACCGCGTACCTCAAGGAGGACCCGCGCTACCCCTCGTACGCGGCGCTGGTCTCGCTGTTCACCGCGGCGATGTTCCTGGTGGTCTACTCGGGCGACCTGATCGTGCTGCTGGTCGGCTGGGAGGTGATGGGCCTGTGCTCGTACTTCCTGATCGGCCACCACTGGGAGACCGCGGACGCCCGCTCGGCCTCGCTGAAGGCCTTCCTGGTCACCAAGCTCGGTGACGTGCCGTTCCTGTTCGGGATCTTCCTGCTCGGCGCGGACGCCGGCAGCTTCCGCGTCCCGGACGTGCTGGCGGCCGCGACGGAGGGCCGGCTCGGGCACCCGACGCTGACCGCGCTGCTGCTGCTCGCCGGCGTGGCCGGCAAGAGCGCCCAGTTCCCGCTGCACACCTGGCTCCCGGACGCGATGGCCGGCCCGACCCCGGTGTCCGCGCTGATCCACGCCGCCACCATGGTCGCGGCCGGCATCTACCTGGTCGCCCGGCTGCTGCCGGTGTTCCTGCTGTCGGGCGCGGCGCTGGTCGTGCTCGCGGTGATGGCCGCCGTGACGATGATCGGCTCGGCGCTCTGCGCGCTCGCCCAGGACGACCTCAAACGGGTGCTCGCCTACTCCACCGTCGGCCAGCTCGGCTACATGGCCGGCGCGCTGGCCAGCGGGGACCGCGAGGCCTCGGTCTTCCACCTGGTCAGCCACGGCGCGTTCAAGGCGCTGCTGTTCCTGGCCGCCGGCGTGGTGATCCACGCCGCGCACACCAACTCGATCTCCGCGATGTCCCGCATGCCCGGGCTGCGCAAGCGGGTGCCGGACGCCTACTGGACGACGGGCATCGCGCTCGTCGCCCTGGTCGGGCTGCCGCCGTTCTCCGGCTTCTTCAGCAAGGAGGCGGTGCTGACCGCCGCCGAGCACGCCGCCAACGGCGAGGCGCTGACCAACGGGCTCGGCTCGGCCTCGGCGGTGCCGCAGGCGGCCGGGTGGATCGTGCTGATCTCCGCCGGGCTCACCGCGCTGCTCACCGCCGCGTACGCGACCAGGCTCTTCCTGCTGGCGTTCCACAGCCCGGCCGGGGCCGCCGTGCCGACGGCCGCGGCCGCCAAGGCCCGGGTCCAGGTCCTGGCACCGGCCGACCACGAGGCCGGCGCGCCGTACTCGCCCGAACTCGACGAGGCCGACCCGGCCACCGCCGAGCCGCCCGCGATGCGCTGGCCGCTCTGGGTGCTGGCCGTGCCGACCATGGGCTTCGGCATCGTCGGCCTGCGCTCGGACTGGCTACCCGCGCTCCTGGACGGCGGCTCGCTGCGGCCCTCCGCGGTCACGGCGGTCACCGGGACCGGGCTCGCCGCGGTCGGCGTGATCGCCGCGTACGGCGCCTGGCGCTCGGCGACCGCCCGGCTGGGCACCGGCCGCCCGGCCCCGGCCGGAGGCTGGGGGAGGGTGCCCGAGCAGGGCGGAGCCCCGGCCGCCGAGGTGATCGTCGCCGACCCCGGGCGCACCCTGCTGGGCCCGCTGTTCGGCCCGGCACGGCACGGCTTCGGCGTCGACCGGCTCTACCACGCGCTGTTCGTCCGCCCGGTGGGCGCCGCCGCGAAGCTGGTCCGCTTCCTCGACCGCGAGGTCGTCGAGACCTACGTGCGCGGCAGCGGAGCGGGCGCCAACCTGCTCGGCCGGGCCGTCCGGCTCGCGCAGACCGGCAACGCGCAGACGTACCTCAGCGCCCTGCTGGCCGGCGTCGTCCTGCTGGCCGTCCTGGTGGCGGTGTAGCCGGTGCTGCTGTCCTCGACCTCCGCCACCTCGACCGCTGCTGGGAGCCCCCGATGAACGCAGTCCTCATCGCCCTCCTGCTGCTGCCGCTGCTCGGTGCCGCACTCACCCTGGCGCCGGTGTTCGGGCCGGACCGGGCCGTGGCCGACCGGCGGGCACTGCGGCTGAACACCGTCGTCACCGGCGCGGTGCTCCTGCTCGCCGTCGCCCTCGCGGCCGGCTTCGACCACGACGAACCCGCCCGGATGCAGGCCACCACCGACGTGTCCTGGATCCCGGCCCTGCACGTGCGCCTCCACCTCGGCGTGGACGGCGTCTCGCTGCCGCTGGTCGTGCTGACCGCGCTGCTCACCTTCCTCTGCGCGCTGTACTCGGAGAAGCGGCTGCCGGACGGGGAGACCGTGCCCTCGGCGCAGGCCTTCGTCGGGCTGTTCCTCCTGCTCGAGGTCGGCATGCTCGCCACCTTCGCGGTCCTGGACCTCCTGCTCTTCTTCCTGGCCTTCGAGATCGTGCTGATCCCGATGTACTTCCTGATCGCCCGCTGGGGGAGCGGCGCGAAGGTGCCGTCCGCCAACCGCTTCATCCTCTACACGCTGCTCGGCTCGGCCGTGATGCTGCTCGGCTTCCTGCTGATCGGCAGCAAGGCCGGCACCTTCGACATGCAGGCCCTGGCCGCCGCGCACGGCAGCGGCCTGAGCCACACCACCCAGGTGATCGCCGCGCTGGCGATCCTGGTCGGGCTCGCGGTCAAGGCCCCCGCCTGGCCGCTGCACAGCTGGCTCCCCGACGCGCACACCGCCGCCCCGACGGTGGGCTCGGTGCTGCTCGCCGGCGTGCTGCTGAAGATGGGCACCTACGGCCTGGTCCGCGTCCTCCTCCCGGTCGTGCCGGACGGCGCCGCCACCCTGGCCCCCTACCTGGGAGCCTTCGCGGCCGTCGGCATCGTCTACGGCTCACTGGCCTGCCTGGCGCTGGCCCGCCCCGGCGCCAAGGGCGACCTCAAGCGCCTGATCGCGTACTCCTCCGTCGGCCACATGGGCTTCGTACTGCTCGGCATCGCCTCCCTCACCCCGGTGGGCGTCAACGGCGCGCTGTTCGCCAACATCGCCCACGGCCTGATCACCGGCCTGCTGTTCTTCGTCGTCGGCGCGCTCAAGGACCGCTACGGCACGGCCGACCTCGACACCCTGGCCGGCGCCACCGGCGCCGCCCTGTACGGCCGGGCCCCGCGGCTCGGCGTACTGCTCGCCTTCGCCGCCGTCGCCAGCCTCGGGCTGCCCGGCCTGGCCGGCTTCTGGGGCGAGCTGCTCGCCATGTTCGGCGCGTTCGACCCGGCCGCCGGCCTGTCGCGCCCCGCGTTCGTCACCTACATGGTCCTGGCCGGCCTCGGCACCCTCCTCACCGCCGCGTACCTCCTGATCGTGGTCAAGCGCGTCTGCATGGGCGACCCCGAGCAGCCCGCCCCGGTGGCCGAGCTCGCCGACCTGCGCCCGTACGAGGCCGTCAGCTGGACGCCGCTGGCCGCGCTCACCCTGCTCGCCGGACTCTGGCCCGCGCTGCTGCTCGGCCTCTCCGACCCCGCCGTCAAGCACCTCCTCGGGGGTGGCTGACCGTGCTCGCAGCCCAGACCGCCGCACTCGGACCTCACTCCACGGGGCAGCACACTGTGACCTCCCTCGCCGTAGCCAACCCGGGCAGCCTGATCCAGTCCGTGGACTGGGTGGCGATCGCGCCCCCGCTGATCGCCGCCGTGGCCGCCCTCGCCGTGCTGCTCACGGACCTGTTCCTGCCCGAGCGGCACAAGAAGTGGCTCGGCCGCCTCACCGCGGCCGGACTCGCCCTCGCCCTCATCGCGCTCCTTCCCCTCACCGGATCGTCACCCCGCGCCACCTTCTGCGTGCAGAACGTAGCAGGGGGGTCCGACAACGGCGGCTGCTCGTACGTCGCCGACCACTTCGCCCTGGTGTTCCAGCTGCTCGCCCTCGGCGGCGCGCTGATCGCGGCGCTGCTGTCGACGCACACCGTGGAGGACGAGAAGCTGCCGCGCGGCGAGTACTGGTTCCTGCTGCTCTCCAGCGCCACCGGCGCCGCCCTGCTGCCCGCCTCCCGGGACCTCGCCACCATGGTGATCGCCCTGGAGGTCGCCTCGCTGCCCGCCTTCGCCCTGGTCGCGCTGCGCCGGGACGGCCGGGGCGCCGAGGCCGCGTTCAAGTTCTTCGTCTCCTCGGTGACCGCGACCGCCGTGATGCTGCTCGGCGTCGGCTTCGTCTACGCGGCGAGCGGCAGCCTGCACCTCGGCGCCGTCGCCCAGGGCCTGGAGCACGCCCCCGGACAGCTCAGGCCGCTGGCCGAGGCGGGCGCGGTGCTCACCCTGGTCGGCTTCGCCTTCAAGGTCGCCGCCGTCCCGTTCCACTTCTGGGTGCCCGACACCTACACCGGCGCCCCGCTGCCGGTGGCCGGCTACCTCTCGGTGGTCGGCAAGGCGGCCGGCCTGTCCGGGCTCGCGCTCGCCACCACCGTCGCCTTCCGCCCGTACGCCCACACCTGGGGCCTGGTGCTCGCGGTGCTGGCCGCCGTCACCATGACCGTCGGCAACGTCGGCGCGCTGCGGCAGCGCTTCGACACCCGGTACAGCGCGGTGCGGCTGCTCGCCTGGTCCTCGGTCGGCCAGGCCGGGTACCTGCTGGTGCCGCTCGCCGCGGCCGGCTACGCGCCCACCGGCGTCGACCCGCTCGGCGCCACCGCCGCGTACGCGCTGATCTACGGCGTGGTGAACCTCGGCGCCTTCGGGGTGGTCGCCGCCGTCGGCCGCCGGGCCGGGACCAGCGTGGACGACTTCCGCGGCCTGTTCGCCCGCAACCGCTGGACGGCGCTGGCGCTCGCCTTCTTCCTGCTCTGCCTGGCCGGGCTGCCGCCGGGCGTGGTCGGCCTGTTCGGCAAGGTCGTGGTGTTCCGCGCGGCGGTCGACGCCGGGCTGGGCTGGCTCGCCGTGGTGATGGCCGTCAACGTGGTCGTCGCCCTGTACTACTACCTGCTCTGGACGGCCCGGCTGTTCGCCCCGGCGGGCGACGCGCCCCTCGACGGGGCCGCCGCCGGGCACCGCCTGCCGGTGAGCCTCACCGCGACGCTCGGGCTCACCGCCTCCGCCGCCGTGGTCCTCTCGGTGGCGCCGCAGCTGGTCCTCCAGGTGGCGGGCGGCTCGCTGTTCTGAGCCCGGGCCGGGCCGTGGTTCCGGGCCCGGGTCGGGCCGATCCGGGGGTGAGGCCGGGCCGCTCCGCCGTGACGGCCCGGTGACGGTGCGGTGGTACCGGGGGTGCGGCCCGGCGGTGTCACGTCGGTCACAAGGGAACAAGGTCCCCGGCCCCACCCGTTGACCGGGCAAGAGGGACGAGGCAGAAAGGGCTTCCCCACCGCACCATTGGAGGGCCTGACGTGCACAGCCGGCACAACGGACTGAGGACCGCCGTCCTGCTCGGAGGCCTCTCCGCGCTGATCCTGGTGATCGGCGGCCTCTTCGGCCGCACCGGCTTCGTGATCGCCCTGCTGGTCGCCCTCGGGACCAACGCCTACGCCTACTGGAACAGCGACAAGCTCGCGCTGCGGGCCATGCGGGCCCGGCCGGTCAGCGAGTTCGAGGCACCCGGGCTGTACCGGATCGTCCGCGAGCTCTCCACCTCCGCCCGCCAGCCGATGCCCCGCCTCTACATCTCCCCGACCCCGGCCCCGAACGCCTTCGCCACCGGCCGCAACCCGCGCAACGCGGCGGTCTGCTGCACCGAGGGCATCCTGGGGATCCTGGACGAACGCGAGCTGCGGGGCGTGCTCGGGCACGAGCTGAGCCACGTCTACAACCGGGACATCCTGATCTCCTCGGTGGCCGGGGCGCTCGCCTCGGTGGTGATGTTCCTGGTGAACTTCGCCTGGCTGGTGCCGTTCGGGCGCAGCGACGACGACGACGGCCCGGGGCTGTTCGGGATGCTCGCCATCATGATCCTCGGCCCGCTCGCGGCCGGGCTGATCCAGATGGCGGTCAGCCGTTCCCGCGAGTACCAGGCCGACGCCGACGGCGCCCGGATCACCGGGGACCCGCTCGCCCTCGCCAACGCCCTGCGCAAGCTCGACGCGGGCACCCGTCAGCTGCCCCTGCCGCCCGAGCCGCAGCTCCAGACCGCGAGCCACATGATGATCGCCAGCCCGTTCCGGCCCGGCGAGGCCGGTGCGCGGCTCTTCTCCACCCACCCGCCGATGGCCGAGCGGATCGCCCGCCTGGAGCGGATGGCGGGCGGGCGGGTCTAGCAGCGCCCCGGGGCGTCAGTCCGCGAGCTCCTCGTACGCGAGCCGCAGCCGGTGGACGCCCTCGGCGACCTGGGCGGAGCTCTCGGCGGCGGCGTAGCTGAGCCGGAGGTGGGGGGCCGGGGGCTCGGCGGGGTGGTACGGGCGGCCGGGGGAGAGCTGGACGCCGGCGCGCAGGGCGGCCCTGGCGAGGGTGGTGTCGTCGACGCCGTCGGGGAAGCGCAGCCACAGGTGGTAGCCGCCGGGGCGGTGGGTGCCGACGACGCCGGGCAGCTCGCGGTGCAGGGCGGCGACGGCGGCGGTGCGGCGGTCGCGCAGTTCGGCGCCGAGGGTGCGCAGGTGGCGGGCCCAGGCGGGGTCGGAGACCAGTTCCAGGGTGGCCTCCTGGAGCGGCCGGGGCACGAAGAAGCTGTCCACCACCTGGGTGGCCCGCAGCCGGGCCAGCGCCGGGCCGCGCGCGGTGAGGGCGCCGACCCGCAGGTTGGGGGAGGCCGCCTTGGTCAGCGAGCGCAGGTGCACCACGACCCCGTCCCGGTCGTCGGCGGCGAGCGGGCGCGGCAGCGCGGGGGCGTCCGCGTGGACCAGCAGCCGGGCGAAGTCGTCCTCGACCACGAAGGCCCCGGCCGCCCGGGAGATCCGCAGCACCTCCTCCCGCCGTACGGGCGACAGCACCGCGCCGGTGGGGTTCTGGAACAGCGGCTGGCAGAGGAAGACCCGTGCCCGGGTGGCCGCGAAGGCCTCCGCCAGCAGGTCGGTGCGCACGCCGTCGGCGTCGACCGGCACCGGGACGGGCCGCAGCCCGGCCGCCCGGACGACCGCCAGGATGCCCGAGTACGTCGGCGACTCCACCAGCACCGGCGAGCCGGGCGCGGCGAGCGCCCGCATGGCGACGGTCAGCCCGCTCTGCCCGCCGGCGGTGATCAGGACGTCCCCGGCGCCGATCGGCCCGCCGTGGCCGCCGATGTCGCGGGCGAACCAGCCGCGCAGTTCGGTCAGCCCGTCGGTGGGCGGGCGGTCCCAGGCGCCCGGCCGCCGGCCGGCCCGGGCGAGGACGGCGGCGAGCAGCCGTTCGGGCAGCAGCGAGGCGTGCGGGTAGCCGCTGTTGAGGTCGATGACGTCGGGCGCGGGCACCCGGAGGGTGTCGAACACCGGGGCGGCGAGCAGGTCGCGCGGGCCGGAGTCGGCGCTGAGCGCGATCTCCTGCCAGGAGAGGTCGCCGGTCCGGCCGGCCGGCGGGGCGGGGACGGCCGGGGCAGCGGCGAAGGCGGCCGCCCGGAACACCCCGGCGCCCGGCCGGGAGACCACGAGCCCCTCGGCGACGAGCACCGCGATGGCCCGGGAGACCGTCACCGGGCTGACCTGGTGGCGTTCCACCAGCGCCCGGCTGGCGGGCAGTTTCCGCCCCTCCGGGTAGCGCTCCACTTCCCGCCGCAGGATGTCGGCGAGTTCGGTCACGCTGCTACGCTCGTTCATGACGGCACAAGATAGCGCTATCCGCCCGAAGGCGATAGCACCTCGACCGGCCCCCGCTTCCGGTACCGCCCTCGCGGCCCTCGGGGTGGCCTCCTTCTCGCTCACCTTCCCCGCCACCGCGTGGGCCCTGACCGGCTTCGGCCCGTGGACCGCGACCGGTCTGCGCGGCGTCCTGGCCGCTGTGCTGGCCGCGCTCTACCTGCTGGCCGTCCGCGCCCGGCCGCCGCGGCGGGGGCAGTGGCCCGGGCTGCTGGTGGTCTCGGCCGGCTGCGTCCTCGGCTTCCCGCTGCTCACCACGCTCGCCCTGCGCACCTCCTCGACCGCCCACTCGGCGGTGGTCATCGGCGTGCTGCCGCTGGCCACGGCGGTGGTCTCGGCGCTGCGCACCGGCCGCCGGCCGTCCGGGGCGTTCTGGGCGGCGGCGCTCGCCGGGGCTGCGGCGGTGCTCGCCTTCACCCTGGTCCAGAGCCACGGCCGGCCGACCGCCGCCGACCTCTACCTCTTCGTGGCGGTGCTGCTCTGCGCCGCCGGGTACGCCGAGGGCGGGCGGCTCTCCCGGGACCTGCCGGGCGGGCAGGTGATCGCCTGGGCGGTGCTGGTCGCGCTGCCCGCGACGCTGCTGACCGCCGTGCTCGGGCTGGGCGCCGAGCCGGTCCGGCTCGGGGCGAAGGCACTGGCCGGGCTGGCGTACACGGCGGCGGTCTCGCAGCTCGGCGGGCTCGTGCTCTGGTACCGGGGGATGGCCGCGATCGGGGTGCCGAGGGCCAGCCAGCTCCAGCTCGCGCAGCCGCTGCTGACGCTGGTCTGGTCGGTGCTGCTGCTCGGCGAGCACCTGCCGGCCGCGGCGCCGGTCACCGCGGTGGTGGTGCTGGTCTGCATCGCGGTGACCCAACGGGCCCGGAGCTGACCGGGCGGGCGGCACCGGCCCCGGAGCTGACCGGGCGGGCGGTACCGGCCCCGGAGCGGAGCGGCGCCGTACGCCCCCGAACCCTCGCTCCGACCGGATCGGCGCGGCCCCGCGCTCGTTAGGATGAACCCGCGCCCGCCGGTCCGGGCGCGGCATCCGGAGGGAGTGGGCCGTCATGGCAGACCAGAGGCACGCCCCGACGGCCGGGGACGCGCCGCCCCGACGACGAGGCCAGGGCGAGCTGGAGGCGCAGGTGCTCGCGGTGCTCCAGCAGGCGCCCGGCCCGGCCGCCGCGGGGTGGGTCCAGGAACGCCTGGAGGGCGACCTGGCGTACACCACCGTGATGACCATCCTGTCCCGGCTGCACGCCAAGAACGCCGTGACCCGGACCCGCGCCGGCCGTTCCTACCTGTGGCAGGCCTCCGCGGACGCCGCCGGGCTGGCCGCGCTGCGGATGCGCCGGATGCTCGACGGGGAGGCCGACCGGGACGCGGTCCTGGCCAGCTTCGTCAGCGCGCTGCTGCCGCACGACGAGGAACTGCTGCGGGCGCTGCTGGACGCCGCGTCCGCCGATCCGGCGGCGCCCGACCGTGAGAGCTGACCCGTGGGCTTCTTCGTCTTCCTCCCGCTCGTCCTGCCGCTCACCGCGGTCCCGATCGCGCGCCTGACCGAGCAGCACCTGCATCCGCGCGGCGCGGCCCGGCTGATGACCGTGATCAGCGCGGTGATGGCGGTGTGCAGCGTGCTCTGCCTCGGACTGATCGGCGTGGTCGGCACCGCGCAGATCCCCGGCAACCCGCTGCCGGACAGCTGGTCCGACCCGGAGGTGCGGGCCGCGCTGCCGTACCACGAGACGGTCGGCACGGCCGCGATGTGGCTGCTGGCCCTGGTGGTCCTGGCCTGCGCCCGGACGGTCGTCCGGCACCTGCGGGTGCGGAACCGGGCCCGCCGGGCGCTGAGCGGGCTGCCCGCGGAGCCGGGGGAGTCCGGCGACCTCGCGGTGCTGCCGGACCACAGCCCGTACGCCTACGCGCTGCCCGGCTCGCCCGGCCGGGTGGTGGTCTCCACCGGGATGCTGGCCGGCCTGGCCGCCGACGAGCGCGAGGCGCTGCTCGCGCACGAGCGGGCGCACCTGCGCCACCGGCACCACCGGTACCTGCTGACCACCCAGCTCGCCGCCTGCGTCAACCCGTTCCTGCGGCCGCTGCAGCACGCGGTGGCGTTCAGCGCGGAGCGGTGGGCGGACGAGGAGTCGGCGCAGGCCGTGGGGGACCGCCGGATCACCGCGCGGGCGGTGGCCCGGGCGGCGCTGGTCTCGCACGCCGCCCCGGCCCCCGGCTTCGCGGCCTTCGCGACGCCGACCGCGGCGGCGGCCGCGGCCGGCCCGGTGCCGCGCCGGGTCGCCGCGCTGCTCGGCCCGGTGCCGACCTCCCGCAACTGGCCGCCGGCCAAGACCCCGGCGGGCCTGGCGGCGATGGTCGCGGCGATCGGCACGGCGGTGTCGGCGCTGTGCGCGCTCAACGCCGCCGTGGCCCTGCTGGTGGTGCTCAAGGCCGTCACACCGCTGTAGCGGCCGCCCGGCCAGGCCTGTCAGGGCGGCTCAGAGCGTCGCGGCCAGCTCGTCGAGGGCGGCCTCGGCCGCCGCCAGCGACTCGGCGGCGAGCGGCTGGAGGGCGTTCAGCGCCGGGACGTCCGCGGCCCTGGTGAGCTCGGCGGTGACCACGTGCAGGTGCTCCGGCGCGACCCCGATCCGGTCGAAGTACGCCCGCAGGTACGGGACCTGGAAGTCGCAGTGGGCGCGCGGGGCGCCCGGTGTGTAGCCGCCGCCGCGGACGGCGACGACCACCACGCGGGTGTCGCGCAGCAGCGGCTCGCCGGTCTCCGGGTCGTGGTGGACGCCGGGGAAGGTGACCCGGTCGATCCACGCCTTGAGGCCGGCCGAGACGGTGTAGTTGTACATCGGGCTGCCGACCAGCAGGGTGCCGGCGGCCCGCAGCTCCTCGATCAGCGGGCGGCTGAGCGTCCACTCGTGCGCCTCGTCCGGCCCTTCGGCGAGGCGGCCGATGTCGTCCAGCGGGAGTATCCCCTTGCGCTCGGTGCGGCGGCCGAGGGCGTCGTAGGCGGCGAGCACCGCGGGCACCGGGTCGGCGGCGAGGTCGCGGTACCGGTACCGGTCCCGGCCGGCGGTGCCGTGCCGGGCGTGCCAGGCATCGGCGAAGCGGGCGGTCAGGGCGCGGCTGACCGAGCCGGACGGGCTGATGCTGGAGTCCAGGTGGAGCAGCGTGGTGGAGGTCATGGTGGTCTCCCGGTCACCTCGGAGGAGGACGGATCGTCATAGCGGTGACGGGCCGCGCCGAGGAAAGGTGACCGATGGACCGGGACGCGATGTCGGGAGCGGCGGCCGGGGCGGCGGCGGCCCCGGGGCGGCGGGCCGAGGCGCCGGAGGAGCGCTTCGAGGCCGAGCGCGGCCGGCTGCGGGCGATCGCCCAGCGGATGCTCGGCTCGACCGGCGAGGCCGAGGACGCCGTGCAGGAGGCCTGGCTGCGGCTGGTCCGCACCGGTCCGGCGGAGATCGACAACCTGCCCGGCTGGCTGACCACGGTGGTCTCCCGGATCTGCCTGGACCTGCTGCGGGCCCGTGCCGCGCGCCGCGAGGAGCCGGCCGACGAGGCGCTGCCGGAGGCGGCGGGCGGCGGCCCGGAGCCGGAGCGGGAGGCGCTGCTGGTCGAGTCGGTGGGCCGGGCGCTGCTCGTGGTGCTGGACCGGCTGGGCCCGGCCGAGCGGGTCGCCTTCGTGCTGCACGACGGCTTCGCGGTGCCCTTCGACCAGATCGCGCCGATCGTCGGGCGGACCCCGGTGGCCGCGAAGAAGCTGGCCAGCCGGGCCCGGCAGCGGGTCCGGGGGACGGCCGCGCTGCCCCCGGAGCCGCTGGCCGGGCACCGGCGGGTGGTGGAGGCCTTCCTGGCCGCCGCCCGGGGCGGGGACCTGGCCGACCTGCTGGCCGTCCTGGCGCCGGACGTGGTGCGCCGGGCCGATCCGGCGGCGCTGCCACCGGGCCGCGCCCTGGTGGCCCGGGGCGCGCAGGCCGTCGCCCGGGAGACCACGGTCTTCGGCCGCCGGGCCCGGTACGGCGTGGTGGCCCTGGTGGACGGGGTGCCCGGGATCCTGATCGCCCCGGACGGGCGGCTACGGCTGGTGCTGCGGATGGCGGTCGCGGACGGCCGGGTGGCCGGCTACGAGGTGGTGGCCGACCCGGCCCGGCTCGCCGCGCTCGACCTGGCCGTGCTGCCGCTGCCCGGGTGACTGCCGCCGGGATGGGCGCTGCGGCGGAGCACGCGGTGGTCAGTCGGCGATCCGGACCAGCATCTTGCCGGTGTTCTCGCCCCGCAGCATGCCGAGGAAGGCGTCCACCACCCGGTCGAAGCCGTCCACGACCGTCTCGTCCGGGACGACGGCGCCCGAGCGCAGGTGCGGGACGAGGAAGTCGTACAGCTCCGGCCGGGCGTCGAGGTGGTCGCGGACCAGGAAGCCCTCCAGCCGCAGGCTCTTCCCGACCACGTCGAACAGGTTGCGCGGGGCGGCCGGCGGGTTCCCGAGCCGGTTGTACTGGGCGACCGCGCCGCACCAGGCGATCCGGCCGCGCTCGCGCAGGGCGCCGATGGCGGCCTCCAGGTGGTCGCCGCCGACGTTGTCCAGGTAGACGTGCAGCCCGTCCGGCGCGGCCTCGCGCAGTCGGTCCGCGATCGGGCCGTCGTGGTAGTCGAAGGCGGCGTCGAAGCCGAGCCGCTCGGTGAGGCGGGCGGCCTTGGCGGCGGAGCCGGTGCTGCCGACGATCCGTCCGGCGCCGAGCAGGCGGGCGAGCTGTCCGGCGGCGGTGCCGACGCCGCCCGCGGCCGCCGAGACGAAGAGCGTCTCGCCGGGCTGGAGCCGGGCGATCCTGGTCAGCGCGACCCAGGCGGACAGGCCGGTGCCGCCGAGCACCGACAGGTGGGCGCTGAGCGGGACGCCGGCGAGGTCGGGGAGCAGGCTGGCCCGTTCGGCGGTGACCACCGAGAGGGTGCGCCAGGCCTGGCGGTGCTGGACCAGCGCCCCGACCGGCAGGGCGTCGGCCCGGGACTCCACCACCCGGCCGAGGGTGCGCCCCTCCAGCGGGGCGTGCAGCGCCCAGCCGCCCTCCTCCATCTCCTCGCGCATGTACGGGTCGACGGACTGGTAGAGGTTCTCGACGAGGGCCTCGCCCGCCGCGAGGGCCGGGACGGTCTCGTCGACGAAGGCGAAGTCCGCGGCGGTCGGCGCGCCGTCGGGGCGGGCGACCAGGTGGACGGCGCGGGCGGTGGGACGGGACATCGGGGCTGCTCCAGGTGCGCGGGGGGCTCGGCGGGACGTGATCACCGTAGGAAGCGCGGGAGCGGCCGGGCAGGGGCGGCGGTCGATGGAACGGGCCGGTCCATGAGCGGGATCGATGGATCGCGGGCCCGCGGATTAGATTCGGGCGCATGACCGATCTCGCCCCGCACGAGCTGCGGACCCTGGTCGCCGTCGAGGAGGAGCGGAGCTTCACGGCGGCCGCCGCACGCCTGGGCACCACCCAGTCCGCCGTCTCGCACGCCGTCCGCGCCTGCGAGCGGAAGCTGGGCACGGTGCTCTTCGACCGCGGGCGCCACGGCGCACGCCCCACCGAGGGCGGCGCGCGGGCGGTGGCGTACGCCCGCCGGATCCTGCGGCTGCTGGACGCGATGGGCCCCGAGGTGCGCGGCGCGGGAGCGGACGGGCCGCTGACCGGCACCCTGCGGATCGCCGCCTTCCGCAGCGCCGCCGCCCATCTGCTGCCACCCGTCCTGGCCCGGCTCGCCGAGCGCCACCCCGGGCTCGGCACCCGGGTCCGGATCGTCCGGGAGCTCGGCCGGGGCAGCGCCGGGGAGGTCGCCGACGGGCGCGCCGACCTCGGGCTGGCGACGCTCGACGCGGGCGGCCCGCCGCCCGTCCCGGGCCTGGTCGCGGTGCGGCTGTACGAGGAGTCGTACGCGCTCGCGCACCCGCAGGGCCACCCGGCGCCGCGCGAACTCCCGCTGGTCGACTGGGACGAGAACTGCGGCTCGTACACCCGGGACTGGTGGCAGCGGCAGGACTGGATCCCGCCCGCGACCGTGGACGTGGAGGACGACACGGTGGCCGTCTCGCTGGTCGCCCAGGGCCTCGGCATGGCGATCATGCCCCGGACCGCCCTGCTCGGCGCCCCGGCCGGCCTCGCCGTCACCGACCTCGGGCCGCGGCCGCCCAGCCGCTCCGTCGGGTACGTCACCACGCCCGAGCTGGCCGGGACGGCCGCCGTCCGGGCGCTGATCCGGGAACTGCGCGAACTGCCGCTGCCCGCCGGGCTGGTGGCGGCCCGGCTCTCGGGGGCGGCGCGTCCTTCGGCGCCGGCCGGGGCTCCGGAAGAGGCCCCGGCCCCGGCGGCCGCTCAGCCCCCGACGGCCTCCCGGAGCCTGCGGAACTCCTCGGCCAGCCCGTCCAGGGTGTAGTGGGCGTTGAGGCCGCTGGGGTTCGGCAGCACCCACACCTCGGTGTCGCCGATGCCCTCCGGCTGCCGCCCGAGCGGGGCCCGGCGCTGCCCGAAGGCCGTCCGGTAGGCGCCGATGCCGAGCACGGCCAGGGCGCGCGGGCGCAGCCGCAGCACCCGCTCGCGCAGCGCGGCGCCGCCCTCGCGCAGCTCCTCGGTGGTCAGTTCGTCCGCCTTGGCGGTGGCGCGCGGGGCGACGTTGGTGATGCCCAGCCCGAGCGCGAGCAACTCCCGCTGCTCGTCCGGGCGGTACTGGCGCCCGGTGAAGCCGGAGCGGTGCAGGGCCGGCCAGAAGCGGTTGCCCGGGCGGGCGAAGTGGTGGCCGGTGGCGCCGGACCACAGGCCCGGGTTGATGCCGCAGAACAGCACCCGCAGCCCGGGCCCGGAGACGTCCGGGATGGTGCTGTCCTTGGCGGCCAGCAGCTGCTCGGCGGTGGGCTTCATCGGTGCGCTCGGATTCACCCGGCCAAGTCTGCCGTGCCCTTGGCGGGGGCCTCGGTCCGGGCCGTGCCCTCGGCCGGGGCCTCGGTCGCGTCCTCGGCCGAGGCCTCGGTACGGACCGGGGCCGGGGCCTGGGTCGTGCCTTCGGCCGTCGCCTCGGTACGGACCGGGGCCGGGGCCGCGAGCGGGGCCGAGGCCCTGGCCGCCCGGCGGTCGCGCAGCCGGCGCAGGCCGAACACCACCGCGGCCGCGTACGCCCAGCCGACGAAGACGTCGATGATGAAGTGCTCCGCGCCGTACACCAGGGTGAAGGTCATCGCGAGCGGGTAGGCGACCAGCACCGCCCGCAGCCAGCGCTTGGCGGTGGGCCAGAAGAAGAACAGCAGCATCGCCGGGTAGGCGGAGTGCAGCGAGGGCATCGCGGCGACGTCGTTGGCGAACTGGCTGCCGTTCTCCAGCAGCGAGTCGGCCTGCGGCAGCCCGCTCACCGAGATCACCTCCCAGACCACCCGGGACAGGTGCGGCAGGTTGCCCTCCTGGGCGACCAGCCACGGCGGGTCGGCCGGGTAGAGGAGGTAGGTGGCGAAGCCCGCGAAGGTGAGCGTCAGGTAGGCGGCGAGCAGTTGGCGGAAGCGCTGGTGGGCGCGCCGCCAGAGCACCGCGAGCAGCAGGAAGACGACGAAGAAGTGCGAGAGGTAGACGGCCACCGCGGCGTAGTCGTACCAGTGCGGCGAGCCGGCGGTGTAGAGGGCGTGCTGGAGCCGGACGGTCCAGGTCTCGCCGAAGCCGAGCACCTCGTCGAAGCGCAGCTGCGGCAGCCAGTGCGGGGCCCACGGGGTGTGCGCGCCGTAGCCGCGCAGCAGCGAGTACGTCCACACCACGGCCATCACCGGGACCCAGTCGCGCAGGACCAGGAGGAAGCCGCGGGGGCCGTGCCCGCTGTGCACGGCGCCGGTCAGCAGGGCGGCGATCAGCCAGAGGAACAGCACGTCGTTGGCCGCGGGGATGCCCTCGGTGCGCAGGAACCAGAGGAGGCACGTCAGGTAGAGCGGCCAGGCCAGCCATCGGAGTCTCGACCAGCCCGTCACGCGGGGGCGGGGCGGAGGCACCGGGCGCGGCTGCCCGGCCCGCACGTCGTGCGGGGCCGGGGAGAGGGTCTTGGTCATGCGCACTGAAACTAGCAACCCAAACTTGGAGGTCTCTGGGTGAAATATGACCGGATCGTAAGAACGTCCGACCCGGTCGTCACCCGGTTCGACACACGGTCAGGCACCGGAAGGCGCCCTCGGGCACCTGCGGACACCGTCGGGCGCCTTCCGGCACCGTCCGGCGCCCTCAGGCCACGATGCCCAGCTCGTGCGGGGTGTTGTTGAAGCGGCGGCTGCCGGCCGGGGTGACGGTGACGATGTCCTCGATCCGCACCCCGAACCGGCCGGGCAGGTAGATCCCGGGCTCGATGGAGAAGCACATGCCGGGCACCAGCGGCCGCTCCTCGCCCTCGACCAGGTACGGAGGTTCGTGCGTGGTGGTGCCGATGCCGTGGCCGGTGCGGTGGATGAAGTACTCGCCGTACCCGCCCTCGGTGATCACCCGGCGGGCGATCCGGTCGATCTCCTGGCAGCCGACGCCGGGCCGGACCGCCTCGAAGGCGGTCTGCTGGGCCAGCCGGACCAGCTCGTGCACCGTCCGCACCTCGTCCGGGACGTCCGGGCCGACGTGCACGGTCCGGGTGGTGTCGGAGCCGTAGCCGTCCTTGAGACCGCCGAAGTCCAGCACCACCGTGTCACCCGTACGGATGACCCGCTCACCGGCCTCGTGGTGCGGGTCGGCACCGTTCGGGCCGGAGCCGACCACGGTGAAGTCGACCTGGCTGTGCCCGTACTGGATGAGCAGCGCGCCGAGGTCGGCGGCCACGTCGGTCTCCCGGCGGCCGGCGAAGGGGACCTCCAGGATGCCCCGGTAGGCGGCGTCCGCCGCGCCGCTGGCCGAGGCCAGCCGCTCCAGCTCCTCGGTGTCCTTGACGGCGCGCAGCATCGGCAGGCTGTCGGTGAGCGAGGTGAAGGAGACGCCGGGCAGCGCGGCCTGGAAGCCGAGCAGGTGCAGGGCCCAGGTGTTGTCGGAGACGCCGTACCGGCCGGCCGGGTCGAGCAGCGGGCCCGCGGTGGCGAACGGGTCCTCGCCGTCGGACCAGTCGAGCAGCCGGACGGCCGGGGCGCCGACCGCCTTCTCGGCGTCCGGACGTTCCAACTTGGGCACCACCAGGGTGGGTTCGCGTCCGGCCGCGAGCACGAGGGCGGTCAGCCGCTCGGTGATCGCGGTGGGCGAGTAGCCGCACAGGTAGGCCAGGTCGGGGCCGGGGGCGACGACCAGGCCGGCCAGTCCGGCGGCGGTCGCCTCGGCGGTGGCACGGGCCATCCGGTCGGTGTGGTCCTGCACGGTGAAGGGGCGGGGCACGGCGGTTCCTCCTCTGGGGCCGGACGGGCTCTGCTGAGCCTCCGTCGCGTCAACTCCATCACTTCCGGGAGGAGTTGGTGAAGCCCTCGGGGAAGCCCCGGCGGGCCGGCGAGGTGCCGGCGGGTCCGGCGCTCCCCGGCGGGGGCCGCCGCGGCCCCCGCCGGAGGCCGGTCCTGCCGGTCCTGCTGGTGCGATCGGCGGGGTCGGTGCGATCGCTCCTGCCGACAGCCGGAGCGCGAGCGCCGGGACGAGGCCGAGCAGGATGCGGGCCGGCCCGCGGAGCGCCAGGGCTGGTGCGGCGGCGGCCGTCCGGCTCGGCGGGGGTCTGTCCGGCGCATGCATGCGGTCCTCCTCCGTACGGCCCCGGCCGGGAGCGCCCGACCGCGCGGGAGCCGGGGGAGGGGTCGGGAAGAGAGGCCGTACCCGGCCAGTCCACCGGGGCGCCGCGGCCGCCGCATGCCGCGAGCACCCGAGCGGGTGACCGGCGGCAGAACCGGAGGAGCAACGTCTACGGCGCGATCCGGGCCCCGCGGACCGGCCGCGGACCGCTCCAAAGGCCCCGCAGCCTGCTCTACGGTCTCCGACCGGGCACGGAATCATAAATTCCGGGCCGACTGTCGGTGCGGTGGGACACCATGGCCGCCATGTCCTATGAACTCCAGGCGCTGATAGGAACACGGGAGCTGCTGACGGTGGCGGCCGCGGAGGTTCCGGCGGCCCGGGTGGTGCCCTTGGCACAGGGGCTGGCGATGATCCCGGTCACCTCCGCCGTCCTCTCCGCGCTCCAGGGGGACGGCAGCGTGCGCAAGCCGCGCGGCGGGGCCGGGTTCGGCTGGCACTCGGACGGCTTCGAACTCCGGCTGGCCGCCTGGTCGAAGGCCGGCCCGATCGCCTGCGTCGAGGCCGAGTACTTCGGCGGCAGCGGCACCCAGCGCGCCGCCGTCTGGGCGGACGGCACGGTCACCCTCGGCCCGCTCACCATCGGCGAGTTCGAGCCCGCCCCGGCCGACGGCACCCCGATCTCCCACGTCCTGCGACGGATCGGCGCGCGCACCGAGGAGGGCCGGGCGGACGAGTTCGAGTCGGTCGGCCTGGGCCGGCACCGCAGCACCGCCGGCTGGGCGGAGTCGGCCGGCTGACCCGACCCCCGCGCCCCACCGCCCACCGCCCGTCGGCCCCGCCGCCCGCCCCGGCCCGCCGACGCGAACGGCCCCGCCCCCGAAGCGGGGAGCAGGGCCGCGCCGTCGTCCGTCGAACCGGCCGACCGGAGGGTCAGCGGTAGTTCACGTACTGGATCGCGAAGTCCAGGTCCTTGCCCTTGAGCAGGGCCTGCACGGCCTGGAGGTCGTCGCGGCTCTTCGAGCTGACGCGCAGCTCGTCGCCCTGGACCTGCGCCTTGACGCCCTTCGGGCCCTCGTCACGGATGATCTTCGCGACCTTCTTCGCGTCCTCCGTGGTGATGCCCTCCTTGACGTTGGCGAAGATCTTGTACTCCTTGCCGGACAGCTGGGGCTCGTTGGCGTCCAGGGCCTTCAGCGACAGGCCGCGCTTCACGAACTTGGTCTGGAGGATGTCGAGTACGGCGCGCACGCGCTCCTCGCCGTTCGCCTTCATCTCGATCTTCTCGCCCGAGCGGCTGATCTCGGCGCCCACGTTCTTGAAGTCGAAGCGCGTCGCGATCTCGCGGGAGGTCTGGTTGATCGCGTTGTCGACCTCCTGCCACTCGACCTTCGAGACGATGTCGAAACTGGAGTCGGCCATGGGTATTGGTCTCCTTGATGCTCTGGTCTTCACTGGCACGGGCCCGCCCCTCGGGGGCGCCCGCGACCCCAGCCTATCCAGCGCCACACCGGCCCCGCCCGTAGCGGGCGCCCGCGGTTTCTTGATCGTCGCGTGATCTATCGAGTGGCGGAGCACCCCCCGGCATCGGGTATGGTTTACCAAGTCGAACGGGGTGAACACCCCGGGAAACGAAGATCCTGGCTGGTTGCCCGAGCGGCCAAAGGGAGCAGACTGTAAATCTGTCGCGCAAGCTACGCAGGTTCGAACCCTGCACCAGCCACAGGATAGAGAAACAGCCCCCGATCTGCGGAAACGCGGATCGGGGGCTGTTTCGTTTTGCCGGGGCGGCCCTGCCGGGGGCGGGGGAGCGGGGAGTCGGGAGGGCGGGCGCCGGGCCGACTTATTGCACATTGCTTGCAATTACGGGTGCCAGGCAGCAGAGTGGGGCCCGGGGGTGGGAGTCCTTCGACAGAGCTGATCGTCTTCCCAGCCGGCGACCGCCGGGACAAACGGCTCGCCCCACCCCCGCCAACAGCCACCCGACGGAGGCCGGCGCGGCGTGACGGCCGCGTCAAGGGCGCGTCAAGGCCGCTCGTGGCGGCGTCAGGAACGCGTAGGGGCCCGGCGGGCGACGGGCGCGCGGACCGCAGGATCGGAGCAACTACCGACTGCGGAGGTCCCGTCCGATGTCCAGCGCCATCACCACCCCGGCCGTCACGGCCGACTCCGAGCCGCCTGGCACCGGCGCGGGAGACGAGCGGCACCGGCTCAGCGCGCTCGGCGGGCTGGCCGCGCTCTCGCTGGACGCCATGGCCTCGGTCGCGTACGGGCCGGAGTCGATCGTGCTGGTGCTGGCCGCCGCCGGGGCGTACGGGCTGGGCTTCACGCTGCCGGTCACCGCGGCGATCGCCCTGCTGCTGGCGGTGCTGGTGGCCTCCTACCGGCAGGTGATCGCGGCGTTCCCGGACGGCGGCGGCGCCTACGCGGTGGCCAAGGCGCACCTCGGCCGCCGGACCGCGCTGACCGCGGCCGCCTCGCTGGTCGTCGACTACGTGCTGAACGTCGCGGTCTCGGTCACCGCCGGCGTCGCCGCGCTCACCTCGGCCGTCCCGGGCCTGTACGACGACCGGGTCTGGCTCTGCCTGGGGGTGCTCGCGCTGGTCACCGCGGTGAACCTGCGGGGGATCGCCGAGTCGGCGCGCTGGTTCATGGCGCCGACGGCCGTCTTCGTGCTCTCCATCCTGGCGATCGTCGTGGTCGGCCTGTTCCGGGACGCCCCGGCCAGCACCGCGGCCGCCGCCGGCCACGCCTCGACGCTCGCCGAGAACGCCACCACCGTCGGCGCGCTGCTGCTGCTCAAGGCCTTCGCGGCCGGCTGTTCCGCGCTGACCGGGGTGGAGGCGGTGGCCAACGCCGTCCCCTCCTTCCGCGCCCCGCGGGTCAAGCGCGCCCAGCACACCGAGGTCGCGCTCGGCGCCCTGCTCGGCGTGATGCTGATCGGACTGGCCGTGCTGATCGGCCGCTTCCACCTCCAGCCGGTCGAGGGCGTCACCGTGCTCGCCCAGCTCGCCGACGCCTCGCTCGGCCACGGCTTCGGCTTCTACGTCGTCCAGTTCGCCACCGTGGTGCTGCTCGGGCTGGCCGCCAACACCTCCTTCGGCGGGCTGCCGGTGCTGCTCGACCTGCTGGCCCGGGACAACCACCTCCCGCACCTGTTCGCGCTGCGCGCCGACCGCCAGGTGTACCGGTACGGCGTGCTGTTCCTGGCCGCGGTCTCGGCGGCGCTGCTGGCCGGCTCCGGCGGGGACGTCAACAGCCTGGTGCCGCTGTTCTCGATCGGCGTGTTCGTCGGCTTCACCATCTGCCAGGTCGGCATGGTCCGGCACTGGCTGCTGCACCGGCCGTCCGGCTGGCGGTGGAAGGCCGCGCTGAACGGCTTCGGGGCGCTGCTCACCGGCGTCGCGGCGCTGGTCGTCACCGGCACCAAGTTCACCGAGGGCGCCTGGGGCATCGTGGTGGCCCTGCCGCTGCTGGTGGTGCTGTTCGAGGCGGTCCACCGCAGTTACGGGCGGATCGGCGAGCGGCTGGAGCTGGGCCGGGTGCCCGGCCCGGTGACCAGGCAGCGCAGTCTGGTCGTCGTCCCGGTGACCGCGATCACCCGGCTGACCAGGGACGGCCTGTCGGCGGCGCTCTCGCTCGGCGACGAGGTGATGGCGGTGACCGTGGTGCACGAGCCGGCCGCCGCCGAGGCGCTGCGCCGGGACTGGGAGCTGTGGCGGCCGGGCGTGCCGCTGGTGGAGATCCCGGACGTCCACCGCCGGCTGGGCCGGCCGATCGCCGACTTCGTCAACGAGCTGGGGGCGGAGCACGCCTACGACCGGCTCACCGTGCTGATCCCCGAGGTGGAGCCGGCCCGCTGGTGGCAGCGGGCGCTCCAGAACCGGCGCGGCGCCGTGATCGACCGCGCCCTGCGGCGGCACACCGACGCGGTGGTCTGCCGGTTGCGCATGCGGATGTGATCAGGGGACGGGTACGGAACGGCCCCGGACGGCAGCCCGCCGTCCGGGGCCGTTCCGTACCCGGGCGTGCCCCCGGCGGCCCGCCGCCGAACGCGCCCCCGTCCCGCCGCCGTGTCTCGGCCCGATCACGACGGTCTCGGTCCGGTGAAGCGCCCGTCAAGGCCGCGTCAACGTCGCGCTGTCACCCGTATGGAGGGCGTCAGGGCCCCATAACGCGCCGCTGACGGCTGGTTTGCTGCATCTGCCGGTCGTCCGCCGGCGCCGCGCGAGCCCCTTCGGCCCAGGTCGCGGCATCTCCCGAACCACTCTGGTGGAGCCCATGTCCGATCTCATCTACGTCGGTGTCACGGTCGCCGTGTTCGCCGTCATCGCCCTGATCGCGCGGGGGGTGGAGAAGCTGTGAGCGCCGAGAACATCGCTGGTCTGGTCGTGGCCGTCGCGCTCGTCGGCTATCTCGTCGTGGCGCTGATCTTCCCGGAGAAGTTCTGACATGGGATCCACTCTCGCGGGCTGGCTCCAGGTCATCGCCCTCGTCGGCGCGCTGGCCCTGTGCTACCGCCCCCTCGGCGACTACATCGCCAAGCTCCTCACCTCCGCCAAGCACCTCAGAGTCGAGCGCGGCATCTACAAGCTGATCGGCGTCGACGGCGACGCGGACCAGCGCTGGCCGTCGTACCTCCGCTCGGTGCTGGCCTTCTCGGCCGTCTCCGTCCTCTTCCTCTACGGCCTGATCCGCCTCCAGGGCTACCTGCTGCTGAACCTGGGTGTTCCGCAGATGGAGGGCCACCAGGCCTGGAACACCGCGATCTCGTTCGTCGCCAACACCAACTGGCAGTCCTACGGCGGCGAGTCCGCGATGGGCCACCTGGTGCAGATGGCGGGCCTGGCGGTGCAGAACTTCGTCTCCGCGGCCGTCGGCATCGCCGTCGTCGCCGCGCTGATCCGGGGCTTCACCCGCAACCGGACGGACCGGATCGGCAACTTCTGGGTGGACCTCACCCGGATCAACCTGCGCCTGCTGCTGCCGATCTCGATCGTCTTCGCCCTGGTGCTGGCCGCCAACGGCGTGATCCAGAACTTCCACGGCTTCCACGAGGTGACCTCCCTCGCCGGCGAGGTCCAGAAGATCCCGGGCGGCCCGGTGGCCTCCCAGGAGGTCATCAAGCTGCTCGGCACCAACGGCGGCGGCTTCTTCAACGCCAACTCGGCGCACCCGTTCGAGAACCCGACCGGGTTCACCAACCTGGTCGAGATCTTCCTGATCCTGCTGATCCCGTTCGCGCTGCCGCGGACCTTCGGCCGGATGGTGGGGGACAACCGCCAGGGCTACGCGATCGTCGCCGTGATGGGCCTGTTCTGGGCCGCCTCGGTGGCCCTGCTGACCCTCGCCGAGTCGCAGCACCACGGCACCGCCCTGCAGGCCGCGGGCGCCGCGATGGAGGGCAAGGAGCAGCGCTTCGGCATCGCCGCGAGCTCGCTGTTCGCCGCCTCGACGACGCTGACCTCGACCGGCGCGGTGAACTCCTTCCACGACTCGTACACGCCGTTCGGCGGCGGGCTGACGGTCTTCAACATGATGCTGGGCGAGATCGCGCCCGGTGGTGTGGGCTCCGGCCTGTACGGGATGCTCGTGCTGGCGGTCATCGCGGTGTTCGTGGCGGGCCTGATGGTCGGCCGCACCCCCGAGTACCTGGGCAAGAAGCTCGGCGGCCGGGAGATGAAGTTCGCCTCGCTGTACATCCTCACCACGCCGACGATCGTGCTGGTCGGCACGGGTGTGGCGATGGCCCTGCCGGGTGAGCGCGCCGGGATGCTCAACTCGGGCGCCCACGGCTTCTCCGAGGTGCTGTACGCCTTCACCTCGGCCGCCAACAACAACGGCTCGGCCTTCGGCGGCATCACCGTCAACACCGACTGGTACGACACCGCGCTCGGCCTGGCGATGATCTTCGGCCGGCTGCTGCCGATCGTCTTCGTCCTGGCGCTGTCCGGCTCGCTCGCCCAGCAGCAGCCGGTCCCGGCCACCCCGGGCACCCTGCCCACCCACAAGCCGCTGTTCGTGGGCCTGCTGTCGGGCGTGATCCTGATCGTCGTCGGCCTCACCTACTTCCCGGCCCTGGCTCTCGGGCCGATCGCGGAAGGTCTGTCCTCCTGATGTCCACCCCTACGCTCAACCCCGCACCGGCCGACAAGGCGGAGCCCGCCGCGCCGCACAGAGTGTCGAGCGGCCTGCTCGACCCGAAGCTGATCCTCGCGTCCCTGCCGGACGCGGTGAAGAAGCTCGACCCCCGGGTGATGGTCAAGAACCCGGTGATGTTCGTGGTCGAGGTCGGCTCGGTGGTCACCACCATCGCCGCGATCGCCGACCCGTCCGTGTTCGCCTGGGCCATCACCGTCTGGCTCTGGCTGACCACGATCTTCGCCAACCTGGCCGAGGCCGTCGCCGAGGGCCGCGGCAAGGCGCAGGCCGACACCCTGCGCAAGACCAAGAGCGACACCATGGCCCGCCGGCTCACCGACTGGCCGGCCACCGGCGCCGAGGAGGAGGTGCCCGGCACCGCGCTCCGGCTCGGCGACCACGTGGTGGTCGAGGCCGGGCAGGTCATCCCCGGCGACGGCGACGTGGTCGAGGGTGTCGCGAGCGTCGACGAGTCGGCGATCACCGGCGAGTCCGCGCCCGTCATCCGGGAGTCCGGCGGCGACCGCAGCGCCGTCACCGGCGGCACCAAGGTGCTGTCCGACCGGATCGTGGTGAAGATCGCCTCGGAGCCCGGCAAGTCGTTCATCGACCGGATGATCGCCCTGGTCGAGGGCGCCGCCCGGCAGAAGACGCCGAACGAGATCGCGCTCAACATCCTGCTGGCCTCGCTGACCATCGTCTTCCTGGTCGCGGTCGTCACGCTCCAGCCGATGGCCACCTACGCGGGCGCCCCGCAGTCGATGATCGTCCTGGTCGCCCTGATCGTGGCGCTCATCCCGACCACCATCGGCGCGCTGCTCTCCGCGATCGGCATCGCCGGCATGGACCGGCTGGTGCAGCGCAACGTGCTGGCGATGTCCGGCCGCGCCGTCGAGGCCGCCGGCGACGTCAACACCCTGCTGCTCGACAAGACCGGCACCATCACCCTGGGCAACCGCCAGGCCGCCGAGTTCCTGCCCGCCCCGGGCGTCTCCACCGAGGACCTGGCCAGTGCCGCGCAGCTCTCCTCGCTCGCGGACGAGACCCCGGAGGGCCGCTCGATCGTGGTCCTCGCCAAGACCGAGTACGGTCTGCGGGCCCGCGCCCAGGGCGAGCTGACCCACGCCACCTGGGTCCCGTTCACCGCCCAGACCCGGATGTCGGGCGTCGACCTGGACGAGGAAATGGAAGGGGCGGAGCGCAGCGACTCGGACAAGGGCGGTGGTGGGCGACGGGTGGGCGTCCACCAGGTCCGCAAGGGCGCCGCCGGCGCCGTCTCCAACTGGGTGACCGGGAACGGCGGTTCGGTCGGCGACGAGGTCTCCACCCTGGTCGACGGGATCTCCGCCGCGGGTGGCACCCCGCTGGTCGTGGCCGCGAAGACCGGCAGCGCGCCCGCCCGCGTCCTGGGGGTCATCCACCTCAAGGACGTGGTCAAGGAGGGCATGCGGGAGCGCTTCGACGAGCTCCGCCGGATGGGCATCAAGACCATCATGATCACGGGCGACAACCCGCTGACCGCCAAGGCGATCGCGGAGGAGGCCGGCGTGGACGACTTCCTCGCCGAGGCCACGCCCGAGGACAAGATGGCCCTGATCAAGAAGGAGCAGGAGGGCGGCAAGCTGGTCGCGATGACCGGCGACGGCACCAACGACGCCCCCGCGCTCGCCCAGGCCGACGTCGGCGTCGCGATGAACACCGGGACCATGGCGGCCAAGGAGGCCGGCAACATGGTCGACCTGGACTCCAACCCGACCAAGCTGATCGAGATCGTGGAGATCGGCAAGCAGCTGCTGATCACCCGCGGCGCGCTGACCACCTTCTCGATCGCCAACGACGTGGCCAAGTACTTCGCGATCATCCCCGCGATGTTCGCCGGGGTCTACCCGGGCCTGAGCCACCTCAACATCATGGGCCTGCACAGCCCGCAGTCCGCGATCACCTCGGCGATCATCTTCAACGCCCTGGTCATCATCGGCCTGATCCCGCTCGCCCTGCGCGGCGTGCGCTACCGCCCGTCCGACGCCAGCTCGCTGCTGCGCCGCAACATCGGCGTCTACGGCTTCGGCGGCCTGGTGGTGCCGTTCGTCGGCATCAAGCTGATCGACCTGATCGTCCAGTTCATCCCCGGCCTCAGCTGAAGCGGGAAGGAGAGAAAACCATGTCCAAGCCCCTGCCGACGATCCTCCGCACCCACTTCACGGCCCTGCGAGCGCTCCTGGTGCTCACCGTGATCCTCGGGGTCGTCTACCCGCTCCTGATCACCGGTGTCTCCCAGGTCGCCTTCTCCGACAAGGCGAACGGCTCGCCGGTGACGTCCGAGGGCAAGGAGGTCGGCTCCAGCCTGATCGGCCAGAGCTTCAACCTCCCGAAGACCAACCCGGACGACCCGAAGGAGGAGGCCCAGCCGGACCCGAAGTGGTTCCAGCCCCGCCCCTCCGCGGCCGGGACCGGCTACGACGCCTCCTCCTCCAGCGCCAGCAACCTCGGCCCGAACAGCGAGGACCTGCTGAAGGCCGTCAACGACCGCCGCGCCGCCGTCGCCGCGTTCGACGGCGTCGACCCGGCGAGCGTCCCGGCCGACGCGCTGACCGCCTCCGGCTCCGGCCTCGACCCGCACATCTCCGTCGCGTACGCCAAGGAGCAGGTCGAGCGGGTCGCCAAGCACCGCGACCTGCCGGTGGAGACGGTGGGCAAACTGGTCGAGAAGTACACCGAGAGCCGCTCGCTCGGCTTCCTCGGCAACGAGGGCGTCAACGTCGTGCTGCTCAACAAGGCGCTCAGCGAGCAGAAGTGACACCACCTCGTACAGACGGGTGACCGGGCCGGCCCGGGCACGGGGGCACGCCTCCCGCGCCCGGGCCGGCCGACCCGCGTCCGCAGACGTGCACCACCTCCCGATGGAAAGAGCAGTGCCCATGGCCCGCGACCTCACCCCCGGCACCGGCATCCGCGGCGGCCGGCTGAGGGTGTACCTCGGCTCCGCGCCGGGGGTCGGCAAGACGTACCGGATGCTGGACGAGGCCCGGCGCAGACAGGAGCGCGGGGCCGACGTCGTGGTCGGGTACATCGAGTGCCACGGCAGACCGCACACCGAGGCCATGCTGGCGGGCCTGGAGGTCGTGCCCCGCGTCCACCGCGACTACCGGGACGCCGGGTTCGACGAGATGGACCTCGACGGCGTGCTCGCCCGCCGCCCGTCCGTCGTGCTGGTGGACGAGCTGGCGCACACCAACATCCCCGGCGGCCGGCACGCCAAGCGCTGGCAGGACGTCGAGGAACTGCTCGCCGCCGGGATCGACGTCGTCACCACCGTCAACATCCAGCACCTGGAATCGCTGAACGACGTCGTCCGGAAGATCACCGGCATCCCGCAGCGGGAGACCGTCCCGGACGAGGTGGTCCGCCGGGCCGACCAGATCGAACTCGTCGACATGGCCCCGCAGGCGCTGCGCCGCCGGATGGCCCACGGCAACGTCTACAAGGCGGAGAAGGTGGACGCCGCGCTCTCGAACTACTTCCGGGTCGGCAACCTCACCGCCCTGCGCGAACTCGCCCTGCTCTGGGTGGCCGGGCGGGTGGACGAGGGACTGCGCGACTACCGGGCCAGCCACAACATCGACCGGGTCTGGGAGACCCGCGAGCGGGTCGTGGTCGCCCTCACCGGCGGCCCCGAGGGCGAGACCCTGATCCGCCGCGCCGCCCGGATCGCCGACCGCACGGCCGGCGGCGAACTGCTGGCCGTCCACGTCTCCCGCAGCGACGGCCTGGCCGGCGCCTCCTCCGGCGCCCTCGCCCAGCAGCGGCAGCTGGTGGAGACCCTCGGCGGCAGCTACCACGTGGTGGTCGGCGACGACGTCCCGACCGCGCTGCTCACCTTCGCCCGCGCCCACCACGCCACCCAGCTGGTGCTCGGCACCAGCCGCCGCGGCCGGATCAACCGCTTCCTCACCGGCCCCGGCACCGGGCAGACCACCGTGGACGACTCCGAGGACATCGACGTCCACATGGTCACCCACGAGTTCACCGGCCGCGGCCGGCTGCCCTCGCTCGGCCGCCGCCACTCCCGGCGCCGCACCATCGCCGGCTACCTGGCCGGCCTGGCGGTGCCCTGGCTGCTCACCGTCCTGCTCTCGCAGGCGGACCACAGCATCAACCTGACCACCGACGCGCTGATCTTCCAGCTCGGCGTGGTGATCGTCGCCCTGCTCGGCGGCGCGGTGTCGGCCCTGCTGGCCTCGGTCGTCGCCTCGGTGCTGCTCAACTACTACTTCATCCCGCCGGTCCACAGCCTGACCATCGGCGAGACCAACAACATCGTCGCCCTGGTGGTCTTCGCCGCGATCGCGCTCACCGTCTCCACCGTGGTCGACCACGCCGGCCGGCTCACCAGCCGGGCCGCCCGCGCCACCGCCGAGGCCGAGACCCTCTCCACCCTGGCCGGCAGCGTGCTGCGCGGCGCCGACGCGCTGCCCGCCCTGCTGGAGAAGTCCCGGACGGCCTTCGGCATGCGGGCCGTCGCGCTGCTCTCCCGGGGCGACGGCGAGGTGCTCGCGCACAGCGAGGGGGACCACCAGGGCGACGGCGAGGGGCCGCACGAGACCGCCGAGGTCCCGGTCGGCGCGGACGCCCTCCTGGTGCTCACCGGCCGCCGGCTGCCCGCCGCCGACCAGCGGGTGCTGACCGCCTTCGCCGCCCACGTCGCCGCCGCGCTGGAGCGGGACCGGCTGGCCGTGGTCGCCGCCGAGGTCGAGCCGATCAAGGCCGCCGACCGGATGCGCACCGCCCTGCTCGCCGCCGTCAGCCACGACCTGCGCACCCCGCTGGCCGCCGCCCGGGCCTCGGTCGGCTCGCTGCGCAGCCCCGACGTCGAGTTCTCGCCCGAGGACCAGGCCGAACTCCTCGCCACCGCCGACGAGTCGCTGGTCAAACTCACCCGGCTGGTCGACAACCTGCTCGACATGAGCCGCCTCCAGGCCGGCGCGCTCACCCTGCACCTCACCGAGACCCACCTCGACGAGATCCTGCCCCGGGCGCTCGACAGCCTCCCCGACCCGTACGCGCCGGTCCAGCCGCTCGACCTGGACACCGCCCCGCCGGTGCTCGCCGATCCGCCGCTGCTGGAGCGGGTGCTCGCCAACGTGATCACCAACGCGCTGCGGTACAACGCCCCCGGCGCGCCCGTCCTGGTCACCGCCAGCCACCACGCCGACCAGGTGGAGATCCGGGTGATCGACCGCGGCCCCGGCATCGCCCCCGAGGACCGCGACCGGGTCTTCCTGCCCTTCCAGCGCCTCGGCGACACCGACAACACCACCGGCGTCGGCCTCGGCCTCGCCCTCTCCCGCGGCCTCGCCGAGGCGATGGGCGGCAGCCTGGAGGTCGAGGACACCCCGGGCGGCGGCACCACCATGCTGCTCACCCTGCCCGCCGCCACCACCACGCCCAGCACCACCGAGCCTGGAGACTCCGGGGAGGAACCTCCACATGAGTGAACGAAGTGAACGAACCATCGAAAGGTGCGTGTCTCGCGAAGCGACTGCCGAGCGAAGCGAGGCGGGCGCATGAGTGAGATTCTGGTCGTCGACGACGAGCCCGCCCTCCTGCGCACCCTGCGGATCAACCTCAGCGCCCGGCACTACGCCGTCCGCACCGCCGCCAGCGGCGGGGAGGCGCTGGACCGCGCCGCGCACAGCGCCCCGGACGCCGTCCTGCTCGACCTCGGCCTGCCCGACCTCGACGGGATGGACGTGCTGCGCGGCCTGCGCACCCACAGCGCGGTGCCGATCATCGTGCTCTCCGGCCGGACGGACGCCGCCGACAAGGTGGGCGCCCTGGACGCGGGCGCCGACGACTACCTCACCAAGCCGTTCCTGATGGACGAGCTGCTGGCCCGGCTGCGCGCCGTGCTGCGCCGGCCGCTGGGCGACGTGCCGCTGGGCCGGCCGGTGATCGGCGACCACACCGTGGACCTCGCGGCCACCGCGGTGCACGGCCCGAACGGCCCGGTCCGGCTCACCCCGACCGAGTGGCGCATCCTCGCCCTGCTGCTCGCCAACCCGGGCCGGCTGGTGCCCGGGAGGCAGATCCTGCGCGAGGTGTGGGGCCCGGCCCAGGAGGGGCGCGGCAACTACCTGCGGGTCTACTTCGCCGGGCTGCGCCGCAAGTTGGAGCGCGATCCGGCCCGGCCGCGGCACCTGGTCACCGAGCCGGGGATCGGGTACCGGTACGTGCCGTGACGGACCGGCGCACCGGTGCCGGCGCGCCCCCGTCAACGAGCCGTCAAGAGCGGCCCGGTGGGCGACAGGGGGGCGTCAAGGCCGCTCGGCGGCGGTGTTCCGCGGGCGTAGTGTCGGTGTCGAACGAGCGGCCCCTGCTCCGTGTGGGGGAGGTCCGGGGCCGCTCCAGCCGCCGCCCGAGGCGGCCAGCAGGTGGGGGAGGGGCGCGCGACACCAGTCGCGCGCCCCCATCTGCCGTCAGGGGCCATCAGGCCCACTCCGGGACCGGCTCAGCCGTCCCCGCCCCCGGACTGCCGGGGCAGCGCCAGCGCCACCGTGTCCGCGAACTCCCGGACCGCGCTGGTCCGGCTGACCACCCGGCCGCTGTGCACCACCAGCCGGCTGTGCCCGCCCGCGAGCGCCCCGGCCAGGCTGTCCCCGCGCACCGCCAGCAGCTCCGCCGGGAACCCGGCGTCCACCCGGACGGGTGCCAGGCCGAGCGCCGCCCGGGCCTGGTTCGCCACCGCGTCGTACGCCGCCTCCGGGGTCAACTCCCCACCGGCCGCCAGCAGGTAGGCCGACTCCAGCGGATCCGCCCGGCCGACCGGGTTGGACGGGTCGCGCAGCGCCCCGCTGCCCGCCGCCAGCGGCACCCCGGCGGCCGCCAACTCCCGTACCAGGCCCGGCCGCAGGCCCGCCGAGCGGCCCTCCATGCCGGTGCAGCAGCCGTTCTGCGGCAGGCAGACCACCCGGACCCCGCTGGTCGCCAGCACCGTCGACGCGCCCCGGGGCAGCGCCCCGCACGGGCCGAGCGCCACCCGGGGCCGCAGTGGGGCCAACGCCCCGGTCATCCGGGCGAGTTGGGCGGCGTCGCCGGCGCCGGTGTGCAGGTCCACCGGGCAGTCCGCCTCCCGGGCGGCCTCCAGCAGCAGCTGCACGTACCCGGCCGGGTCCGGGTCCAGCTCCGGGCAGCCGCCGGCCGCCGTGGCGCCCAGCTTGAGCGCCTCGCGCAGCTGCGCCCGCCCGTCCGCGCCGGCCCGTCCGGTGAGCAGCCGGGGCATCGCCACCGCCTGGAGCTCGGCCAGCCCGCCCAGCGCCTGCCGGGCGGTCAGCACCGCCTCCAGCCGGCGCAGCCCGTGCACGTCGCCGATCCGGACGTGGGTGCGCTGGGCGGTGGCGCCGTAGCCGAGCGAGGTCAGCGCGGCCTCGGTGACCCGGCGGGTGAGGTCGGCCGGGGTGTCCGGCGGCGGGGTGGGCAGGGCGGCGGAGAAGGCGGTGTCGTAGTGGGCGTGCGCCTCGGCGGGGGCCGGGAGCAGCAGGTAGCCGCGCAGGTCGATCCGGGCGCCGGTGGTGACGGTGGGCGCGCCGGGCAGGGCGGGCAGCGGGCCGAGGCTGCCGACGGTGCCGACCGCCTGGATCCGGTCGCCGCTGATCCGGACGTCCACCACCCGCCCGTCCGCCAGCCGGGCGCCGGTGAGGAGCAGGACCGGGCCGTGCCCGAGCGGGTTGGCCGCCGGGCCGGGCCCGGAGTGCGGCCCGTCGGCGGCTGCGCTGTCCATCGCCCGGCTCCTTCTCGGGCCGGCCCGTGCGGTCGGCCCCGTACGGCTGGCCCGTACCGCCGGCCAGTCCTCCCGATCAATGAGCGTCGAGCCTATGGGCCCGGGGGGCGGGTCGCCGGGAGGCGGGCAATAGTCGTATCGGGTCGGGCCGTGCGGCTCGCGGGCCGATCGAACGCCGGGCCTTGGATCGTCCGTCCGTACCCCTCGCCCACCTGCGGTCTTCGCCGCGGGATACGGATTTCACCTCCGGGCGCGAAACGTGTAATCTCTTCCTCGTTCGCCCCTATAGCTCAGTCGGTAGAGCGTCTCCATGGTAAGGAGAAGGTCTGCGGTTCGATTCCGCATGGGGGCTCTGGTGAGAAGCGGTCAGCTCCGGCTGTGCCGCGGATCACTGTGGCGGTGTAGCTCAGTTGGTAGAGCAAGCGGCTCATAATCGCTGTGTCACCGGTTCAAGTCCGGTCACCGCTACCCCGCGTAGTCGGTCGGGAGATCGCACTCCCGGTCGGCTACTCTTGTTGTGTTCTTATTCGTTGTCCAAGGAAGGCACTCCCGTGGCTGCCACCGACGTCCGCCCGAAGATCACGCTGGCCTGCGTGGAGTGCAAGGAGCGGAACTACATCACCAAGAAGAACCGGCGTAACGACCCGGACCGTCTTGAGATGAAGAAGCACTGCCCCCGCTGCAACTCGCACACCGCGCACCGCGAGACCCGCTGACCCTCTTGCAGGGCGACGGGCCTGTGTGAATTCAGGTCTCTTGCTCCGGGCCGCATCCCTCACAGGGGGTGCGGCCCGGAGTTTTTTTCGTATCCACCCGCGTTCCGAGGAGCCGCCATGGCGCTCGACCCCTCCTTCATCGGGCGTAGCTACCCGCCCACCGAGCCGTACGAGGTCGGCCGGGAGAAGATCCGCGAGTTCGCGACCGCGGTCGGCGACGCCAACCCGGCGTACACCGACCCGGAGGCGGCGAAGGCGCTGGGGCACCCCGACGTGATCGCCCCGCCGACCTTCCCGTTCGTGATCACCTACCGCGCGGCCGGCCAGGTGGTCGAGGACCCGGAGCTGGGTCTGGACTTCAGCCGGGTGGTGCACGGCGACCAGAAGTTCGCCTACACCCGCCCGGTGCGGGCCGGTGACCGGCTGTCGGTCACGGTGACCATCGACAACATCAAGTCGCTGGCGGGCAACGACGTGCTCACCGTGCGTGGCGAGGTGACGGACGCGACCGGCGGGCACGTTGTGACGTCGGTCATGACCCTGGTGGCCCGGGCCGCCGACGAGGCGGGGGAGTGAGCGCGATGGCGATCGACTACGACGAGGTCGAGGTCGGCACTGAGCTGCCGGCGCAGTCCTTTCCGGTGACCCGCGACACACTGGTGCGGTACGCGGGGGCCTCGGGCGACTTCAACCCGATCCACTGGAACGAGAAGTTCGCCCTGGAGGTCGGCCTGCCGGACGTGATCGCGCACGGCATGTTCACCATGGCCGAGGCGATCCGGGTGGTCACCGACTGGGTCGGCGACCCGGCTGCGGTGGTCGAGTACGGCGTGCGGTTCACCCGGCCGGTGCCGGTGCCGAACGACGGGGTCGGCGCGGTGGTCGAGGTCTCGGCCAAGGTCGCCAAGAAGCTGGACGACCGCAGGGTGCAGGTCGACCTGCTGGCCACCACGGGCGGCCAGAAGGTGCTCGGCATGTCCCGGGCCGTCGTCCGGCTCGGCTGAGCGGCCCCGGGGGGCGCGGCGGCCGGGGTCCCGTACGGGATCTCCGGCCGCCGGCGCGGGCCTTGCGTAGATAGTGATTGGCCACTAACTTGGGGCCCATGGCGAAGTCGAGCATCCGGATGAGCGCGGAGGAGCGGCGCGAGAGCGTCGTCCGGGCCGCCCTGACCGAGTTCGCCCGGGGCGGGTACCACGGCACCTCCACCGAGGCGATCGCCCGCCGGGTGGGCGTCTCGCAGCCGTACCTGTTCCGGCTGTTCCCGAGCAAGCAGGCGATCTTCGCCGCGGCCGCCGAGCGCTGCGTCGAGGAGACCTGGCGGGTGTTCGACGAGGCCTCGGCCGGGCTGTCCGGCGAGGCGGCCGCGGAGGCGATGTCCACCGCGTACCTGGGCCTGGTCGAGAACGGCGACCAGCTCATGATGCAGATGCAGCTCTACGTCTCGGCGTCCGCGGCCAGGGCGGCCGGTGAGGACGAGGTGGGGGAGACCGCCCGGCTGCTGTGGGAGGACCTGTTCGACCGGGTCAGGATCCGGATCGGCGGCGGAATGAAGGACGCCACGCAGTTCTTCGCGTACGGGATGCTGATCAACACCCTGGTGGCGCTCGGCTATCCGCCGGACCACCGGATCTGGGCCGGCTTCGACGGGTGCGAGCCGCCCGAGTAGGCGCGCCGCCCGGATGGACGGGCCGCACGGGGTGTCCGTGCGGCCTCTTTTCGGCCCAAAGAAGTTATTGAGCAATAACTACCTAAGGAACCTGGGGGACGTCATGACGGAGAAACCTGCCATGGGCAGAGCGGCGGTCTGGACCCTGGTGATCGTCAGCGCGGCCAGCTTCATGGCCGCCCTGGACAACCTGGTGGTCACCACCGCGCTGCCGTCGATCCGCGAGGAGCTCGGCGGCGGACTGTCCGACCTCGAATGGACGGTCAGCGCCTACACCCTGAGCTTCGCCGTGCTGCTGATGTTCGGCGCCGCCCTCGGCGACCGCTTCGGCCGCCGCCGGATCTTCCTGGTCGGGCTGGCGGTCTTCACCGCCGGCTCCGCCGCGGCCGCGCTGTCCCCGGGCATCGGCGAACTGATCGCCGCCCGCGCCGTCCAGGGCACCGGGGCCGCGGTGATGATGCCGCTCACCCTCACCCTGCTCACCGCCGCGGTGCCCGAGGGCAAGCGGGGGATGGCCTTCGGCATCTGGTCGGGGGTCAGCGGCCTCGCCGTCGCCGCGGGGCCGCTGATCGGCGGCTCGCTGACCGAGCACTTCTCCTGGCAGTGGATCTTCTGGGTGAACGTCCCGGTCGGCCTCGTCCTGCTGCCGCTGGCCTACCTGCGGCTCGGTGAGAGCCGGGGCCCGGGCCGGGCCCTGGACGTGCCCGGAACCCTGCTGGTCAGCCTGGGGATGTTCGGCGTCGTCCTCGGCCTGATCCGCGGCAACCCGGACGGCTGGACCAGCCCGCTGGTCCTCGGCGCCCTGATCGGCGGCACCCTGCTGCTGGCCGCCTTCGTCCGGTACGAGCAGCGGGTCGCCGCCCACCCGATGCTGCCGATGCGACTGTTCCGCAGCCGGGCCTTCTCCGCCGTCAACGCGGCCAGCCTGCTGATGTACCTGGGGATGTTCGGCTCGATCTTCCTGATCAGCCAGTACCTCCAGGGCGTCGGCGGCTTCAGCCCGCAGGAGGCGGGCATCCGGATGCTGCCGTGGACGGCGATGCCGCTGCTGGTCTCGCCGATCGCGGGCATCCTCTCCGACCGGATCGGCGGCCGGCCGATCGTGGTCGCCGGGCTGGCGCTGCAGGCCGCGGGCCTGGCGCTGTACGGCCTGGTGGTGGACGGGAGCACCGGCCTCGACTACGTCGCCCAGATACCGGCCACCGTGATCTGCGGGATCGGCATGTCGCTGTACTTCGGCCCGACCGCCCAGCTGGTGATGGCCAGCGTCCGGCCGCAGGAGCAGGGGATCGCCTCCGGCGCCAACAACGCGCTGCGCGAGGTCGGCGGGGCGCTCGGGGTCGCCGTGCTCGCGGCGGTGTTCTCGGGGCAGGGCGGCTACCAGTCGGTGCGGGCCTTCACGGACGGGCTGGTGCCCGCGCTGTACGTCGGCGCCGCCGCCGTCGGGCTCGGCGCGCTCGCCGCGGTGTTCATCCCGCGGCGGCGGAAGGCGCCGGTCGCGGCGGCGGGGGAGCGGGCGGCGGACCGGGCCGAGCTGGCCCGGGTCTGAACGGGGGCGTAGGGGAGGGGCCCGCCGACGGGAATCGCGTTCCGGTCGGCGGACCCCTCCCCCGTACGCTGGTGGGCGTGCTGGTAGAAAACGACTCCCCCCTCGCCCCGCTGACCACGCTCCGGCTCGGCGGCCCGGCCCGCCGCCTGGTGACCGCCCACACCGACGACGAGGTGATCGCCGCCGTCCGCGAGGCCGACGCGGCCGGCGAGCCGCTGCTCGTCCTCGGCGGCGGCTCCAACCTGGTGATCGGCGACGCCGGCTTCCCCGGCACCGTGCTGCGGATCGCCACCGAGGGCTTCGCCCTGGACGGCACCGCGTTGGAGGTCGCGGCCGGCGAGACCTGGTCCGAGGTCGTCCACCGCACCGTGCGCGACCACGGGCTGGCGGGCATCGAGTTCCTGGCCGGCATCCCCGGCTCCGCGGGCGCCACCCCGGTGCAGAACGTGGGCGCGTACGGCCAGGAGGTCGCCCAGTCGATCACCGAGGTGGTCGCGTACGACCGCACCGCCGACGAGGTCGTCACCCTCTCGAACGCCGAGTGCGGGTTCTCCTACCGGCACAGCCGCTTCAAGGCCGAGCCGGACCGCTACGTGGTGCTGCGGGTGCGGTTCCGCCTGGAGGACAACGACGGGCTCTCCACCCCCGTCCGCTACGCCGAGACCGCCCGGCACCTGGGCGTCGAGCCGGGCGCCCGGGTGGCGGTCGGCACGGCCTGGACGGCGGTGCTGCTGCTGCGCTCCGGCAAGGGCATGGTGCTGGACCCGGCGGACCACGACACCTGGTCGGCGGGCTCCTTCTTCACCAACCCGGTGCTCACGGCCGCGCAGTACGAGTCCTTCCGCACCCGCCCGGGCACCGAGGACGCCCCCGCCTACCCGGCCCCGGAGGGCTGCACCAAGACCTCGGCGGCCTGGCTGATCGACCGGGCGGGCTTCGGCAAGGGCTACGGCGGCGGCCCGGCGACGCTCTCCACCAAGCACACCCTGGCGCTCACCAACCGCGGCTCGGCCACCGCCGAGGACCTGCTGGCACTGGCCCGGGAGATCCGGGACGGGGTCCGCGCGGCCTTCGGGGTGGAGCTGGTGAACGAGCCGGTGATGGTGGGCGTCAAGCTCTAGCCGCGGCCCTAGGTCCTGTCCTAGGCGGGTACGGCGGCCGCCTCCGCGGGGGCGCGGTCGCCGACCAGCCAGGCGTCGATGTCCGCCAGCAGCTCCTTGCGGACGGCCTCCGGCGCGACCGAGCCGCGCACCGACTGCCGTGCCAACTCCGCGAGTTCGGCGTCGGAGAAGCCCAGCACGTCCCGGACCAGCTCGTACTGGGCGGCCAGCCGGCTGCCGAACAGCAGCGGGTCGTCCGCGCCCAGGGCGAGCGGCACCCCGGCATCGAAGAGCCGGCGCAGCGGCACCTCCTCGGGGCGCTCGTAGACGCCGAGCGAGACGTTGGAGGACGGGCAGACCTCGCAGGTGACCTGCCGGTCCGCCAGCCGCTCCATCAGCCGGGGGTCCTCGGCGGCCCGTACGCCGTGGCCGATCCGGGCGGCGCCCAGGTCGTCCAGGCAGTCCCGGACGGACTCCGGGCCGGACAGCTCGCCGCCGTGCGGGGCCGCCAGCAGCCCGCCGTTGCGGGCGATCGCGAAGGCCCGGTCGAAGTCCCGGGCCAGGCCCCGGCGCTCGTCGTTGGAGAGGCCGAAGCCGACCACCCCGTGGTCGGCGTAGCGGACGGCCAGCCGGGCCAGCGTCCGGGCGTCCATCGGGGACTTCATCCGGTTGGCCGCGACCAGGACCCGGATGCCCACCCCGGTCGCCGCGGCGGCGTGCTCCACCGCGTCCAGGATCAGCTCCAGGGCGGGGATCAGTCCGCCCAGCCGGGGCGCGTACGACGTCGGGTCGACCTGGATCTCCAGCCAGCGGGAGCCGTCCCGCCGCTCGTCCTCGGCGGTCTCCAGGACCAGCCGGCGGATGTCCTCCTCGTCCCGCAGCACCGAGCGGGCGGTGTCGTACAGCCGCTGGAAGCGGAACCAGCCCCGCTCGTCGGTGGCCCGCAGCCGGGGCGGCTCGCCGGAGCTGAGCGCCTCCGGCAGCCGGACGCCGTGCTTGTCCGCCAGCTCCAGGAGGGTGGCGGGCCGCATCGAGCCGGTGAAGTGCAGGTGCAGGTGGGCCTTCGGGAGGCCCCTGACGTCTCGCGGGTTCAACAGGCGTTCCATTCACCGATACTGCCGTATACGGCCCCTGAACGGGAACCGCCCCCTCTACATCCCCTGAAGGGGTGAAAGGGGGCGGTGCGCCGGGTGAAACCCTGGCGTCGGGTTGACGTCGGCGGACGGACCCGAGGTCAGTCGCGGGCCTCGCCGAGCAGCTTCTGGACCCGGCTGACGCCCTCGACCAGGTCGGCGTCGCCGAGCGCGTAGGAGAGCCGCAGGTAGCCGGGGGTGCCGAAGGCCTCGCCCGGGACGACCGCGACCTCGGCCTCGTCCAGGATCAGGGCGGCCAGCTCGGCGGAGGTCTGCGGGCGCCGGCCGCGGATCTCCTTGCCCAGCAGGCCCTTGACCGACGGGTAGGCGTAGAAGGCGCCCTCGGGCTCGGGGCAGAGCACGCCCTCGATCTCGTTGAGCATCCGCACGATGGTCTTGCGGCGGCGGTCGAAGGCCTCGCGCATCTCGGCGACCGCGTCCAGGTCGCCGGCCACGGCGGCCAGGGCGGCGCGCTGGGCGACGTTGGAGACGTTCGAGGTGGCGTGCGACTGGAGGTTGGTCGCGGCCTTGATGACGTCCTTCGGGCCGACCACCCAGCCCACCCGCCAGCCGGTCATCGCGTAGGTCTTGGCGACACCGTTGACCACGATGCACTTCTCGGCCAGCTCGGGCAGCAGGGCCGGCAGCGAGGTGAAGGTGGCGTCGCCGTACACCAGGTGCTCGTAGATCTCGTCGGTGAGCACCCACAGGCCGTGCTCCAGCGCCCAGCGGCCGATCGCCTCGGCCTCGGCCTCGGTGTACACCGCGCCGGTCGGGTTGGACGGCGAGACGAACAGCACCACCTTGGTGTTCTCGGTGCGCGCGGCCTCCAGCTGCTCGACCGAGACCTTGTAGCCGGTGGTCTCGTCGGAGACGACCTCCACCGGGACGCCGCCGGCCAGCTGGACCGACTCCGGGTAGGTGGTCCAGTACGGGGCCGGGATGATGACCTCGTCGCCCGGGTCCAGGATCGCCGCGAACGCCTCGTAGATCGCCTGCTTGCCGCCGTTGGTGACGAGCACCTGGGAGGCGTCCACCTCGTAGCCGGAGTCGCGCAGCGTCTTGGCGGCGATCGCGGCCTTCAGCTCGGGCAGGCCACCCGCCGGGGTGTAGCGGTGGTTCTTCGGGTCGCGGCAGGCCTCGACGGCCGCCTCGACGATGTAGTCCGGGGTGGGGAAGTCGGGCTCGCCGGCACCGAAACCGATGACCGGGCGGCCGGCGGCCTTGAGGGCCTTGGCCTTGGCGTCCACGGCGAGGGTCGCGGACTCGGCGATCGCGCCGATCCGGGCGGAGACCCGGCGGTCGGCGGGGCGGATGGACTGGTCGGGCTGCGGGGTGGAAGCGCTCATGCCTGCATCGTCGCAGAACCGGGACCTACCGGGCATCGGGGTATCGGCATCCGTACGTTCCCGTCCGAATCGCGGCCCGACGGTCCGTCGGAAGGGGCCCCGCCGGACCGGACGTCCGCCGGGGGAGCGGCCGGTCCGGAAGAGAAGCCGGAAGAAGAAGTTCGACCAAACACCCCTCGACCACGTACACTCGCTGCTCGACGGCCCGCCGAGAACCGGAGCTTTCACCGCCTGTACAGACAGCGGGGGGAGATACGGTAGGTTGGTCGCCACCGGAGCCGCGAGGCACCGTAGGGCAATAGCTCAATTGGTAGAGCACCGGTCTCCAAAACCGGCGGTTGGGGGTTCGAGTCCCTCTTGCCCTGCTGCTAGATCCGTTTTCAGCCCGTTCGCTCCACAGGAGTGAGCGGGCTTGATGCGGAGATGGCACCGATCAGCACCGCTAGCCGACTGGCCGCCCCCACCGGGTGCGCGGCGAAGCCGGCAGGACCCGGATTCAGGTGAGGACGAGTGACGGAGACCACGGGCTCCACCGCAACGCCTGAGAGCGGCAACCCCGAGGGTGCCGACGGCGCTGCCGAGATCGCATCGGCCGAGGGCGACAAGAAGTCCGGCAAGCAGAAGAAGTCGGGCAAGCGGGCCAAGAAGGGCCTGTTCGCACGGACCGCCCTCTTCTACCGCCAGATCATCGCCGAGCTGCGCAAGGTCGTCTGGCCGACCCGCGGCGAGCTCACCAACTACACCGCCGTGGTCGTCACCTTCGTGGTGGTCATGATGGCCTTCGTGGCCGGCCTGGACTACGGCTTCTCCAAGCTGAGCCTCCTGGTCTTCGGCTGACCGGCCGCCCCACCTCTCGAACAGCCTCCCGACCCGGGCCGATTACTCGGCCCGGGTCGAGCTGTCGGCGCCGGACGTACGCGCGGCTACCGTGGACTCGGTACTGTTGAAGTCTCCGAGACCTCACCTGGCGCCCGCGCGAGCGGCCGTCCGCCGGGCCGGTCGAGGAGCGCGCCACCTTCACCATCTCCAGGAAAGAAGCCGCCACCGTGTCTGAGTCCCCCCTGTACGACGCCGACGAGACCGTCCGCGAGGCGGATGGCGCCGCCGAGCTGGACGCGGCCGAGCCGGCTGACGACGCCGAGTCCGCCGAGCAGATCGTGGACGCCGCGGACAGCGACGAGGACGAGGTCGAGGCGTACGACGAGGCCGAGGCCGGCGAGCCCGCCGAGGAGGCCGCGCTGCACGTGGAGGGCGACGCCGAGGCCGAGGAGTCCGTCGAGGACGCCGAGGACGCCGAGGAGGCCGAGGAGGAGTCGGCCGACGAGGTCGACCCGGTCGCCAAGTTCCGCGAGGACCTGCGCTTCATGCCGGGCGAGTGGTACGTGATCCACACCTACGCCGGCTACGAGAACCGGGTGAAGCAGAACCTGGAGCAGCGCGCCGTCTCGCTGAACGTCGAGGAGTACATCTTCCAGGCCGAGGTGCCGCAGGAGGAGGTCGTCCAGATCAAGAACGGCGACCGCAAGACCATCCGCCAGAACAAGCTCCCCGGCTACGTCCTGGTGCGCATGGACCTCACCCCCGAGTCCTGGGGCGTCGTGCGCAACACCCCGGGTGTCACCGGCTTCGTCGGCAACGCCTACGACCCGTACCCGCTGACCCTGGACGAGGTCGTCAAGATGCTCGCCCCCGACGTCGAGCGCCAGGCGGCCAAGGAGGCCGGCAAGCCCTCGCCGATCAAGCCGAGCGAGATCCAGGTGCTGGACTTCGAGGTCGGCGACTCGGTCACCGTCACCGACGGTCCGTTCGCGACCCTCCAGGCGACCATCAACGAGATCAACCCGGACTCGAAGAAGGTCAAGGGCCTGGTCGAGATCTTCGGCCGGGAGACCCCGGTCGAGCTCTCCTTCGACCAGATCCAGAAGAACTAGTCATACCGTCTTCGGGTTCGGGGCGGGGGCGAGGAGCCTCCGCCCCGAACCCGTTTTGGTCCAGCGGCGCGGACGCGTTAGCCTGGTCCGATGTGTGTGCTGGCGGCCGGGTGTCGCCCCGGTTTCGCACGCACCAGCAATCACCTCTCGGAAGGACCCGGAGAGACATGCCTCCCAAGAAGAAGAAGGTCACGGGGCTTATCAAGCTCCAGATCAACGCCGGTGCGGCCAACCCGGCGCCGCCGGTCGGCCCCGCGCTGGGCCAGCACGGCGTCAACATCATGGAGTTCTGCAAGGCCTACAACGCTGCGACCGAGTCGCAGCGCGGCATGATCGTGCCGGTGGAGATCACGGTCTACGAGGACCGTTCCTTCACCTTCATCACGAAGACGCCGCCGGCCGCGCGCCTCATCCTGAAGGCCGCGGGTGTCGACAAGGGCTCCAGCGAGCCGCACAAGACCAAGGTCGCCAAGCTCACCAGCGCCCAGGTCCGCGACATCGCCACGACCAAGATGCCCGACCTGAACGCCAACGACCTGGACGCCGCGGAGAAGATCATCGCCGGCACCGCCCGGTCGATGGGCATCACCGTCGAGGGCTGAGTTCCCTTCTCGTCCCCTGTGGTAGGGCCCGCGCAGGCCCGTGACACCACAACTCCATTCATCATTCAGGAGCAGCCATGAAGCGCAGCAAGGCCCTGAAGGCCGCGGACGCCCAGGTCGACCGCGAGCGCCTTTACGCCCCCCTCGAGGCCGTCCGCCTCGCCAAGGCGACCAGCACCACCAAGTTCGACGGCACCGTCGAGGTCGCCATGCGTCTGGGCGTCGACCCGCGCAAGGCCGACCAGATGGTCCGCAGCACCGTGATCCTCCCGCACGGCACCGGTAAGACCGCTCGGGTCCTGGTCTTCGCGACCGGCGAGCGTGCCGAGGCCGCGCGTGCTGCGGGCGCCGACATCGTCGGCTCCGACGAGCTCATCGACGAGGTCGCCAAGGGCCGCCTCGACTTCGACGCCGTCGTCGCCACCCCGGACCTCATGGGCAAGGTCGGCCGCCTCGGCCGCGTGCTCGGTCCCCGTGGCCTGATGCCGAACCCGAAGACCGGCACCGTGACCCCGGACGTGGCCAAGGCCGTGAACGAGATCAAGGGCGGCAAGATCGAGTTCCGCGTCGACAAGCACTCGAACCTGCACTTCATCATCGGTAAGGCCTCCTTCACCGACGAGCAGCTGGTCGAGAACTACGCCGCCGCGCTGGACGAGGTGCTCCGCGCCAAGCCGTCCGCCGCCAAGGGCCGCTACATCAAGAAGACCGCGTTCTCGACCACCATGGGCCCCGGCGTCCTGGTGGACCCGAACCGCACCCGCAACCTCCTCGCCGAGGAGGACCCGGCCGCGGTCTGAGCCCCAGTGCTCTAGAGCAGTCCGTACGACGGGCCCGTACCCCCTTCACCGGGGGTGCGGGCCCGCCGTCGTTCCCGGGGAAGGAGCCGGTACGGGGCCCGGCGCGGGCCGGTCGGGCCGACGGGCCGGAACGGTTGCCGGATCGGGACACCGGCGGATGGGAACGACGGGCCGAACCGTCGTACGCTCTGCCGGTCAGACCATGTGGAGCACCTGTGACCGCCGGAGTGTGCCGTGCTGCCCGCCCCTCGCCCCACCGTTCTCGTGGCGGCCCTGCTGCTGCTCACCACCACCGGGTGCAGCCTGCTGGCCGTCCCGACCACCCGTACCCCCGGGGGCCCCGCTCCGGTGCCGCCCAAGCAGGTGGTGCTCTCGGCCGCGCAGGGGCTGGACGACGCCGGCGGCGCCCGGATCGACGTGGTCCAGGAGGGCCCGGCCGGCCGGCGCACCGCGAGCGGCTCCCTGGTCTGGGGCGCCGCGGACGAGGCCGGGCTGGCCGTCACCGACGAGCTGGGCACCGGACGGCTGACCGTGAAGGACGGCGCGCTCGACCTCGTCTACCAGGGCGGCGCGGCCAAGCACGCGGAGCGGAGCACCGCCGAGTCGGTGGACCCTGCGGCGGGCCCCGACCCGGAGGGCTTCGCGGGCGGCTGGACGACCGCGCTGATCACCAACCCGGGCAGCCGGGCGTACGAGGTCGCGCAGGGCGTCAAGCTCACCTCGCTCGGCGGCGAGCAGCTGGCCGGGGTGACCGTGGCGCACTACCGGGGCTCCGCGCCGGTGGCCGAACTGTTCGGCAAGGACGACGAGTTGAGCCCGCAGCGGCGGGCCGCCACGCTGGACTGGTACCAGCGGCACGGGGTGACGGCGATCGGCTACGACGTCTGGGTCGGCCCCGGCATGCAGCTGCTGCGGCTGCGCGAGACGGTCCGGGGGAGTGCGGGAACCACGGTCACCACGACCGATGTCTCGGCTCCCGGAGCGGCGGACGCGACGCCCGCCGCCGGCGGGTGACGGGGGAGCGGATATCCGGCGCGTGGGGCTTCCGGCGATCCGTTAGAGTCCGGATGAGAAACGCATGAGAAGAGCTGACAATCAGCTCTTCGAGGGGGGAAGTCATGGCTGGAACCCGCAAGGCCGCCGTCACCGTCGTCCTCGCCGCCCTGGCGCTGACCGCGACCGCGTGCAACAACGACAAGCCGGCGGACAAGAACGCCGCCCCGGCCGCGCCGACCACGGCCGCCGCCCCGGCCACCCCGTCGGCCGCCGCCCCGACCGGCGCGAAGCCGGAGAAGGTCAGCCCGGCGGTCTTCCTGGAGCAGGTCACCCAGAAGACCGGTGCGGCCAAGTCGGCGAAGGTCGACGAGCTGATCCAGGTCGGCGAGATCACCATGAAGGGCCAGGGCGCGCTGTCCTGGGCCGACGGCCTGGAGGCCGACCTCGCGATGGACCTGTCGGGCTCCCCGCTGGGCAAGGTCCTGGCGCCGATCACCGGCGGGCCGAAGGCGCACTACCTGTACACCAAGGACGCGGTGTTCCTGGGCCTCGGCGGGGAGCTGCTGCAGAACAGCGGCCCGCGCTGGGTGCGCTACACCATGGCCGACATGGCCAAGGCCTCCGGCGGTGCGACCGACCAGCTGCAGAGCGCGGACCCGGTGCAGGGCGTCCGGACGCTGATCGCCGGCGGCAAGGTCACCGAGGTCGGCCCGGAGACGGTGAACGGCAAGGCGACCACCCACTACTCCGGCGTGATCAGCGCCGCGGACCTGGCCATCGCCTCCACCCAGGGCATCACCCAGGCGCAGGCCGACCGGATCAAGAAGGGCCTGGACGCGGCCGGCATCGCCAGCGAGCAGGTCGACGTCTGGGTCGACGCCGACAAGCTCGTGGTCAAGCGGACCGAGCAGGCCGAGAGCAAGGTCGGCGCGGTGAACGTCTCCGTCAGCTACTCGGACTACGGCACCCCGGTGATCGCCGCCACCCCGGTGGACTACATCGACCTCGCCGACCTCCAGAAGGCCGCCGCTGGCAGCTGATCCCCGCCGCCCCGGACCGGAGCCCCGGCGCCGGTCCGGGCTCGGCCGACCCGGTGGACCCGCCCGCCCGAGGGGGGCCGCCACCGGGCCGGTCGGAGACGGGTGGCAAGGTGGCCGGAACGGGGCCGCCGTCGGACGGGGGCGGGCGAGAGGGGAACGGACGATGGCGGCACGGCAGCGCTTGGCGGCGGTGGCCGTCGTCGCCCTGCTGACCAGCGGGCTGAGCGGGTGCGGCGGGGGCGGGGAGACGTCCGCCACGCCGTCCGGCAGCCCGAGCCTGAGCACCGCCTCGCCGTCCACCGCCTCCCCGAGCGCCCAGGCCAAGCCCACCGACCGCTCGCCGCACGGGGTGCTGCTCTCCGCCCAGCTGGCCATGCAGACCGCCCGCCGGGCCAAGGTCAGCTACCGGCTCGGCCCGGACGCCGGGTCCGGCCCGCTGTTCTGGCAGCCCAAGACCGCGCTCCAGATCAAGCGCTCCACCCCCGCCGAGGCCGAGCAGCTGATCGTCGTGGACACCGTCGCCTACCAGGGCGGGGACGCCGCCACCGCGGCCAGGCAGGGCGGCCGGCACTGGGAGCGCTTCACCGTCCCGCCGGACGCGGACGGCCACAAGGAGGTCCCGTACGCCGGGCTGATCGACCTGCTGAACCCGGTCGAGGCGCTGACCGCGGCCACCGCCGAGGGGACGGACCCGGTCTTCGTCGGCGAGGAGAAGTTCGAGGACTCGACCGTCGAGCACTACCGGGTCGCCACCACCGCCGAGAAGTACGCGGCCGCCCAGGCCCAGCTGACCGCGGCCCGCCGGGACGGCCTGCGGGCCGCGCTCTCGCCCGGCGGCTCGGCCTCGCTCACCCTGGACCTCTGGCTCAACGACAAGGACCAGCTGGTCCGGCTCCAGCGGACCGGCACCGGGGACAGCGGCCGGCAGGACGACTCGGTGCTCTACACCGACCTCGCCGGGGCGCTGCTCTCGGCACAGGCGCCGGCCGAGTCGGACACCGTGGACACCGGCGTCCGGACGGTCTCCCCGCTGGCCCGCTGAGCCGACGGCCCGTTGAACCGCCGGACCGTGCCGCGGCGACCCCGGGGGATGCCCCGTCCGAGGGCGATTTGCACCTGGTGAGGGGCTCCGGTTACTGTTGCCGAAGCCAAAGACCGCTGGTTGTCGCCGCGCCCGTCAGGGATCGGTGGCCGAAGGATCTGCGCTTCGTCGCAGGCAGCCCGCGCAGGTGTGTCTGGAGCTTCGACTTCCGGGTCCGCGTTCGCGCGATCGCCCGTCGAGGTCGTCACGAGCCCCGTGCGCCTGCGCACCGGGGCTCATTGCGTTTTCGCAGGAGCTTTCCTTCCCTCCAGTCGGTCCACGGCGACCCAGGTCGACTTTTGCGGTCGGCCCGACTTCGACATCACGGAAGGAGGCGTAAGCCTATGGCCAGGCCCGACAAGGCTGCCGCCGTCGCCGAGATCACGGACAAGTTCCGTGGCTCCTCCGCGGCGCTGCTGACCGAGTACCGCGGTCTCTCGGTGAAGCAGGTCAAGACCCTGCGTCGCTCGCTCGGCGACAACGCCGAGTACGCCGTGGTGAAGAACACGCTGACCAAGATTGCGGCCAATGAGGTCGGGATCACGGAGCTCGACGACCTGTTCAACGGTCCGACGGCTGTCGCCTTCGTCACCGGTGACCCGGTGGAGTCGGCGAAGGCTCTGCGTGACTTCGCCAAGGAGAACCCCGCTCTCATCATCAAGGGCGGTGTCCTTGACGGTAAGGCGCTGTCCGCCGATGAGATCAAGAAGCTCGCGGACCTCGAGTCCCGCGAGGTGCTGCTCGCCAAGCTGGCGGGTGCCCTGAAGGCCAAGCAGTCCCAGGCTGCCGCGCTCTTCCAGGCCCTGCCGTCGAAGCTCGTCCGCACTGTGGACGCGCTGCGCGACAAGGTCGAGCAGGGCGGTGCCGGTACGCCGGCTCCCGCCGCCGAGGACGCGGCCGCCGAGTAATTCGGCAGGCTCACGCCTCGCTGCGGGCCCGTGCCCGCCCAACCCGTACATACGGCACCACCTGCCGATTTAGTGGAAGGACGCCATCATGGCGAAGCTGACCCAGGACGAGCTGCTCGCGCAGTTCGAGGAGCTCACCCTCATCGAGCTCGCTGCCTTCGTGAAGGCCTTCGAGGAGAAGTTCGACGTCACCGCTGCCGCCCCGGTCGCCGTTGCCGCCGCCGGTGGCCCGGCCGCCGTTGAGGCCGTCGAGGAGCAGGACGAGTTCGACGTCATCCTCGATGGTGCCGGCGACAAGAAGATCCAGGTCATCAAGGAGGTGCGCACCCTGACCTCCCTCGGCCTGAAGGAGGCCAAGGACCTCGTTGACACCGCTGGTGCCAAGGTCCTGGAGAAGGTTGCCAAGGACGTTGCCGAGAAGGCCAAGGCCGCCCTCGAGGGTGCCGGCGCCAAGGTCACCGTCAAGTGACTTCTCGCCCCCTCTGAGGGGGCCTGAAGCCGGGCCGATCACCCTTGCGGGTGGTCGGCCCGGCTTTTTCGCGTTCCCGGGCCCCTGGGCCGGGCGCGGGGCCCCGTTCCGCCGCCCCCGGCCGGCCCGGTCCACCGGTGTGGCCGAACGCCCACTCGGCACCGTCGGTGCCGGACGGTATGGTGATCACCGTCGTCGAGGGCGGCCCCACCACGGCTTCTGTAACGCCGAGGGGGTCGCGGTCGATAGACCGGTCGAGGCCCGCACCGTCGGCGGGCCCTTGACGAACCCGGCGGGGCGCGCGATTCTCAAGGCGCGAGTCCGCCCGGTTGGTCCGCTACTGGATGCATAACCAGTGGCTCCGGCGGGAAATGACTCCACGTGAGTTAGAGCAGTACCCGGTGGGCGTCCGCGCTCGCCGGCTACCGGGAGGAGTCTCCGATTCGGTCTCCGAATCAGAGCTGGACAGCAGTGTGGCCATTGGCTACACTGTCCCTTTGCGCTGCCTGTTAGCTGCTCCGTGACTCGTCGCCCGGAGTTTGCGTTGCCCTGAAGGGGTCTGGCATCGCCTCCGCAAAGCGGCTCTGACCTGGGACTTCGATCCCGGCGGAGGCCAGTGGCGAGGAGGCGGGACCAAGCCCGTGAAGGCCCGGCTGGTACGCGCGTAGTGAGCTCCGAGCCCTCGGAAGGACCCCCCTCTTGGCCGCGCCGCGCAACGCCTCGAACAATTCCGCCGCATCCACCGCCCCGCTCCGCGTCTCGTTCGCGAAGATCAAGGAGCCCCTCGAGGTCCCCAACCTCCTGGCCCTGCAGACCGAGAGCTTTGACTGGCTGCTCGGCAACGCGGCCTGGAAGTCCCGGGTCGAGGCGGCCCTGGAGAGTGGTCAGGACGTCCCCACGAAGTCCGGTCTGGAGGAGATCTTCGAGGAGATCTCCCCGATCGAGGACTTCAGCGGGTCGATGTCGCTGACCTTCCGCGACCACCGTTTCGAGCCGCCGAAGAACTCCATTGACGAGTGCAAGGACCGCGACTTCACGTTCGCGGCCCCGCTCTTCGTCACCGCCGAGTTCACCAACAACGAGACCGGTGAGATCAAGTCTCAGACGGTCTTCATGGGCGACTTCCCGCTCATGACCCACAAGGGCACGTTCGTGATCAACGGCACCGAGCGTGTCGTCGTGTCGCAGCTGGTCCGCTCCCCGGGTGTGTACTTCGACTCCACCCTGGACAAGGTGTCCGACAAGGACATCTACTCCTGCAAGGTCATCCCCTCGCGTGGTGCCTGGCTGGAGATGGAGATCGACAAGCGCGACATGGTCGGCGTCCGCATCGACCGCAAGCGCAAGCAGTCCGTCACCGTGCTGCTCAAGGCGCTCGGCTGGACCAACGAGATGATTCTCGAGGAGTTCGGCGAGTACGAGTCGATGCGCGCCACCCTGGAGAAGGACCACACCCAGGGCCAGGACGACGCGCTGCTGGACATCTACCGCAAGCTGCGCCCGGGCGAGCCGCCCACGCGCGAGGCCGCGCAGACGCTTCTGGAGAACCTCTACTTCAACCCGAAGCGCTACGACCTCGCGAAGGTCGGCCGTTACAAGGTCAACCGCAAGCTGGGCAACGCCGAGTCGCTGGACTCCGGCGTGCTCACCGAGCCCGACATCATCGGTGCGATCAAGTACCTGGTGAAGCTGCACGCGGGCGAGACCGAGTGGCGTGACGACGAGGGCCGCGACATCGTGGTCGAGGTCGACGACATCGACCACTTCGGCAACCGCCGCCTGCGCAACGTCGGCGAGCTCATCCAGAACCAGGTCCGTACGGGTCTCGCCCGTATGGAGCGCGTCGTGCGCGAGCGCATGACCACCCAGGACGTCGAGGCGATCACGCCGCAGACCCTGATCAACATCCGGCCGGTCGTCGCCTCCATCAAGGAGTTCTTCGGCACCAGCCAGCTGTCGCAGTTCATGGACCAGACGAACCCGCTGTCGGGCCTGACCCACAAGCGTCGTCTGTCCGCGCTCGGCCCTGGCGGTCTCTCCCGTGAGCGCGCCGGCTTCGAGGTCCGTGACGTGCACCCCTCGCACTACGGCCGCATGTGTCCGATCGAGACGCCCGAAGGCCCGAACATCGGTCTGATCGGCTCGCTGGCCTCGTACGGCCGGGTCAACGCGTTCGGCTTCATCGAGACGCCGTACCGCAAGGTCGTCGACGGTGTGGTCACCGAGAAGGTCGACTACCTGACGGCCGACGAGGAGGACCGCTACGTCATCGCCCAGGCGAACGCCCCGCTGACCGCGGACCTGCACTTCGCCGAGCCGCGTGTCCTGGTCCGCCGCCGTGGCGGCGAGATCGACTACATCCCGGGCTCCGAGATCGACTACATGGACGTCTCGCCGCGCCAGATGGTGTCGGTCGCGACCGCCATGATCCCGTTCCTCGAGCACGACGACGCCAACCGCGCGCTCATGGGCTCGAACATGATGCGCCAGGCGGTGCCGCTGCTGAAGAGCGAGGCCCCGCTGGTCGGTACCGGCATGGAGTACCGCTGCGCCGTCGACGCCGCGGACGTCATCACCGCCGAGAAGGCCGGTGTCGTCCAGGAGGTCTCGGCCGACTACGTCACCGTGGCCAACGACGACGGCACGTACACCACGTACCGCGCCGCCAAGTTCACCCGCTCCAACCAGGGCACCGCCTTCAACCAGAAGGTGCTCGTGGACGAGGGCGCCCGGGTCGAGGTCAACCAGGTGCTGGCCGACGGCCCGTGCACCGACGAGGGCGAGATGGCCCTCGGCAAGAACCTGCTCGTGGCGTTCATGTCGTGGGAGGGTCACAACTACGAGGACGCGATCATCCTGTCGCAGCGCCTCGTGCAGGACGACGTCCTCTCCTCGATCCACATCGAGGAGCACGAGGTCGACGCCCGTGACACCAAGCTCGGCCCCGAGGAGATCACCCGGGACATCCCGAACGTCTCCGAGGAGGTCCTGGCCGACCTCGACGAGCGCGGCATCATCCGCATCGGCGCCGACGTCGTCACCGGCGACATCCTGGTCGGCAAGGTCACGCCCAAGGGCGAGACCGAGCTGACCCCGGAGGAGCGCCTGCTCCGCGCGATCTTCGGCGAGAAGGCCCGTGAGGTCCGCGACACCTCGCTGAAGGTGCCGCACGGTGAGTCCGGCAAGGTCATCGGCGTCCGCGTCTTCGACCGCGAAGAGGGCGACGAGCTGCCCCCGGGCGTCAACCAGCTGGTCCGCGTCTACGTGGCCCAGAAGCGCAAGATCACCAACGGTGACAAGCTCGCCGGCCGTCACGGCAACAAGGGCGTCATCTCGAAGATCCTGCCGGTCGAGGACATGCCGTTCCTGGAGGACGGCACCCCGGTCGACATCATCCTCAACCCGCTGGGTGTCCCGTCCCGAATGAACCCGGGACAGGTCCTGGAGATCCACCTCGGGTGGCTCGCCAAGCAGGGCTGGGACGTCTCCGGCCTCGCCGACGAGTGGGCCCAGCGCCTCCAGGCGATCGGCGCCGACACGGTCGAGGGCGGCACCAACCTCGCCACCCCGGTCTTCGACGGCGCCCGCGAGGACGAGATCACCGGCCTGCTGGACAACACCACCCTCACCCGTGACGGTGAGCGCCTGGTGAACTCCACCGGCAAGGCCCGCCTGTTCGACGGCCGCTCCGGCGAGCCGTTCCCGATGCCGGTCTCGGTCGGCTACATGTACATCCTCAAGCTGCACCACCTGGTCGACGACAAGCTGCACGCCCGCTCGACCGGTCCGTACTCGATGATCACCCAGCAGCCGCTCGGTGGTAAGGCGCAGTTCGGTGGTCAGCGCTTCGGTGAGATGGAGGTGTGGGCCCTCGAGGCGTACGGCGCCGCCTACGCGCTCCAGGAGCTGCTCACCATCAAGTCCGACGACGTCCTCGGCCGCGTCAAGGTCTACGAGGCCATCGTCAAGGGCGAGAACATCCCCGAGCCCGGCATTCCCGAGTCCTTCAAGGTCCTCATCAAGGAAATGCAGTCGCTCTGCCTCAACGTGGAGGTGCTGTCCTCGGACGGCCAGTCCATCGAGATGCGGGACTCCGACGAGGACGTGTTCCGCGCCGCCGAGGAGCTCGGCATCGACCTGTCCCGGCGCGAGCCCAGCAGCGTCGAAGAGGTCTGACGGAGGTTGGGCCGGCCGCAGCAGCGGCCGGCCCGCCCCCAGGCCCCCCTCAGACCACATGAACGACTCTCGACTTACGAAAGAGGGCTTGACGACCAGTGCTTGACGTCAACTTCTTCGACGAGCTCCGCATCGGCCTGGCCACCGCCGACGACATCCGCCAGTGGTCGCACGGCGAGGTCAAGAAGCCGGAGACCATCAACTACCGCACCCTGAAGCCGGAAAAGGACGGGCTCTTCTGCGAGAAGATCTTCGGCCCCACCCGGGACTGGGAGTGCTACTGCGGTAAGTACAAGCGCGTCCGCTTCAAGGGCATCATCTGCGAGCGCTGCGGCGTCGAGGTGACCCGCGCCAAGGTGCGCCGCGAGCGGATGGGCCACATCGAGCTGGCCGCCCCGGTCACCCACATCTGGTACTTCAAGGGCGTGCCGTCCCGCCTGGGCTACCTGCTGGACCTGGCGCCGAAGGACCTCGAGAAGGTCATCTACTTCGCCGCCTACATGATCACCTGGGTCGACGACGAGCGCCGCCAGCGCGACCTGCCGTCCCTGGAGGCGCACGTCTCGGTCGAGCGCCAGCAGATCGAGAACCGCCGCGACTCCGACCTCGAGGCCCGCGCCAAGAAGGCCGAGACCGACCTGGCCGAGCTGGAGGCCGAGGGCGCCAAGGCCGACGTGCGCCGCAAGGTGCGCGAGGGCGCCGAGCGCGAGATGAAGCAGCTGCGCGACCGCGCGCAGCGCGAGCTCGACCGCCTCGACGAGGTGTGGGCCCGCTTCAAGAACCTCAAGGTCCAGGACCTCGAGGGCGACGAGCTGCTCTACCGCGAGCTGCGCGACCGCTTCGGCACCTACTTCTCCGGCTCGATGGGCGCGGCGGCCCTCAAGGACCGCCTCGAGACCTTCGACCTGGCGGAGGAGTCCGAGCGCCTGCGCGAGATCATCCGCACCGGCAAGGGCCAGAAGAAGACCCGTGCGCTCAAGCGCCTCAAGGTCGTCTCCGCGTTCCTGCAGACCACCAACAAGCCCAACGGCATGGTGCTGGACTGCGTCCCGGTCATCCCGCCGGACCTGCGTCCGATGGTGCAGCTGGACGGTGGCCGCTTCGCGACCTCCGACCTGAACGACCTGTACCGCCGCGTCATCAACCGCAACAACCGCCTGAAGCGCCTGCTCGACCTCGGTGCCCCCGAGATCATCGTGAACAACGAGAAGCGCATGCTCCAGGAGGCCGTCGACGCGCTGTTCGACAACGGCCGCCGCGGCCGTCCGGTCACCGGCCCGGGCAACCGCCCGCTGAAGTCCCTCAGCGACATGCTGAAGGGCAAGCAGGGTCGTTTCCGTCAGAACCTCCTCGGCAAGCGAGTCGACTACTCGGCCCGTTCGGTCATCGTCGTCGGCCCGCAGCTCAAGCTGCACCAGTGCGGTCTGCCGAAGGCCATGGCGCTGGAGCTCTTCAAGCCGTTCGTGATGAAGCGCCTGGTGGACCTGAACCACGCGCAGAACATCAAGTCGGCCAAGCGCATGGTCGAGCGCGCCCGTCCGGTCGTGTGGGACGTCCTCGAAGAGGTCATCGCCGAGCACCCGGTCCTGCTGAACCGTGCGCCCACCCTGCACCGCCTCGGCATCCAGGCCTTCGAGCCGCAGCTGGTCGAGGGCAAGGCCATCCAGATCCACCCGCTCGTCTGCACCGCGTTCAACGCGGACTTCGACGGTGACCAGATGGCCGTCCACCTGCCGCTCTCCGCGGAGGCGCAGGCCGAGGCCCGCATCCTGATGCTGTCCTCGAACAACATCCTGAAGCCGGCCGACGGTCGCCCCGTCACCATGCCGACCCAGGACATGGTGCTCGGTCTGTTCTTCCTGACCTCGGACCGCGACAACGTGAAGGGCGCCGGCCGCACCTTCTCGTCGACCGCCGAGGCGATCATGGCCTTCGACGCCCGCGACCTGGACGTCCAGGCCCCGATCGAGCTGCGCCTGCCGGCCGGCACCGTCCCGCCGCGCGGCTGGACCCCGCCGGTGGACGAGGAGGGCCAGTCCGGCTGGTTCGACGGCGAGCCGTTCCGCCTGACCACCACCCTGGGCCGCGCGCTCTTCAACGAGCTGCTGCCCGAGGACTACCCGTTCGTCGACTACGAGGTGGGCAAGAAGCAGCTCTCCGCGATCGTCAACGACCTGGCGGAGCGCTACCCCAAGGTCGTCGTCGCGGCGACGCTGGACAACCTGAAGGCGGCCGGCTTCCACTGGTCGACCCGCTCGGGCGTCACCGTCTCGATCTCGGACGTCGTCGTCCCGCCGAACAAGCCCCAGATCCTGGAGGGCTACGAGGCGAAGGCGGAGAAGGTCCAGCGTCAGTACGAGCGCGGCCTGATCACCAACGACGAGCGCAAGCAGGAGCTCATCGGCATCTGGACCCAGGCGACCAACGAGGTCGCCGAGGCCATGAACGAGAACTTCCCGAAGACGAACCCCATCTTCATGATGGTCGACTCGGGTGCTCGTGGAAACATGATGCAGATGCGCCAGATCGCCGGTATGCGTGGTCTGGTGTCGAACGCCAAGAACGAGACCATCCCGCGACCCATCAAGGCGTCGTTCCGTGAGGGTCTGTCCGTGCTGGAGTACTTCATCTCCACCCACGGTGCCCGTAAGGGTCTGGCCGACACCGCCCTCCGTACCGCCGACTCCGGCTACCTCACCCGTCGTCTGGTCGACGTCTCCCAGGACGTCATCATTCGCGAGGAGGACTGCGGCACCGAGCGCGGCCTGAAGCTGGCGATCGGCTCCGTGGGCCCGGACGGCGTGCTGCGCAAGGCCGACGACGTCGAGACCAGCGTCTACGCCCGCATGCTGGCCGAGGACATCACGGTGGACGGCAAGCTCCTCGCCACCGCCAACACGGACCTCGGCGACGTCCTGATCGACGAGCTGATCCGCCACGGCATCGGCGAGGTCAAGACCCGCTCGATCCTGACCTGTGAGTCGGCCGTCGGCACCTGCGCCATGTGCTACGGGCGCTCGCTGGCCACCGGCAAGCTGGTCGACATCGGCGAGGCGGTCGGCATCATCGCCGCCCAGTCCATCGGTGAGCCCGGTACCCAGCTGACCATGCGTACCTTCCACACCGGTGGTGTGGCCGGTGACGACATCACCCAGGGTCTGCCGCGTGTCGTCGAGCTCTTCGAGGCCCGTACCCCCAAGGGTGTGGCCCCGATCTCGGAGGCGCAGGGCCGGGTCCGCATCGAGGACACCGAGAAGACCCGCAAGCTGGTCGTCACCCCGGACGACGGCAGCGACGAGATCGCCTACCCGGTCTCGAAGCGCGTGAAGCTGCTGGTCAGCGAGGGCGAGGCGGTCGAGGTCGGCCAGAAGCTGACCATGGGTGCCACCAACCCGCACGACGTCCTGCGCATCATGGGCCAGCGTGCCGTCCAGGTCCACCTGGTCGCCGAGGTCCAGAAGGTCTACAACTCGCAGGGTGTGTCGATCCACGACAAGCACATCGAGATCATCATCCGGCAGATGCTCCGCCGCGTGACGATCATCGAGTCGGGCGACGCCGAGCTGCTGCCCGGCGAGCTGGTCGAGCGCGGTCGCTTCGAGCAGGAGAACCGCCGCGTCGTCGCCGAGGGCGGTCACCCCGCCTCCGGCCGTCCGCAGCTGATGGGTATCACCAAGGCCTCGCTGGCCACCGAGTCCTGGCTGTCGGCCGCCTCCTTCCAGGAGACGACCCGGGTCCTCACCGACGCGGCGATCCACGCCAAGTCGGACCCGCTGCTGGGCCTCAAGGAGAACGTCATCCTCGGTAAGCTCATCCCGGCCGGTACGGGTCTGCCCCGCTACCGCAACATCCGGGTCGAGCCGACCGAGGAGGCCAAGGCCGCGATGTACTCGGCCGTCGGCTACGACGACTACGACCTGTCGCCCTTCGGCGCCGGCTCCGGCCAGGCGGTCCCGCTGGACGACTACGACTACGGCCCGTACACCGGCTGAGTCGCGCGTCACTGACGCAGGGCGGTCACCCCTCACGGGGTGGCCGCCCTGCGGCGTTCCCGGGGGCCGTCAGGGGCCTTCGGGGCGGGCCGGGCAGCCGGACCCGCCGGGGGCGGCGGGGAGCCTTCAGGGGGCGGACGGAAGCCGATTAGGTCATTCGGCGGAAGTCGCGTAGAGTCGTGTTTACCGACGCGGGGTGGAGCAGCTCGGTAGCTCGCTGGGCTCATAACCCAGAGGTCGCAGGTTCAAATCCTGTCCCCGCTACAAAGAAGAAGGGCCCGGAGGCATCAAGCCTCCGGGCCCTTCGGCGTTTCCCGGGCCGGGCGTTCGCGGGGCCGGCGCCCCCGGAATTTCGGTGGCCGGGGCCGGGCCGCCGCCCGTACCGTCCGGGGTATGAACGCGAAGCGTCCCCTGATCGCCGTGCTCACCGGCGCGGGCATCTCGACGGACTCCGGCATCCCCGACTACCGCGGCCCGCAGGGCCTGTGGCAGAAGGACCCGTCGGCCGAGGAGCTGGTCACCATCGGGCCGTACCGGGACGATCCGCAGGTGCGCCGGCGGGCCTGGCGGATGCGGCTGGAGACGGGCGCACTGGCCGCCGAGCCGAACGCCGGGCACCGGGCGCTGGTCGACCTGGAGCGCTCCGGTCTGCCGCTGCGGGTGCTCACCCAGAACATCGACGGGCTGCACCAGAAGTCCGGGCTGCCCGCCCGCAAGGTGCTCGAACTGCACGGCACGGCCCGGGAGACGCAGTGCCTGCGCTGCCGGGTGGTCGGGCCGATGGCGGAGGCGCTGGCGCGGGTCGAGGCGGGGGAGCCGGACCCGGCGTGCCGGGCCTGCGGGGGGATCCTGAAGCCGCGCGTGGTGATGTTCGGCGAGAACCTCGACCCGGAGGTGCTCGGGCAGGCCGACGCGATCGTTCGGGCCTGCGACGTGTTCATCGCGGTCGGCACCAGCCTCCAGGTGTTCCCGGTGGCGGCGCTGCCGCTCGACGCGGTGCGGAGCGGGGCGGAGCTGATCATCGTGAACGGCGAGCCGACGCCGTACGACGGGGCCGCGGCCGAGGTGATCCGGGAGCCGATCTCCCAGGCGCTCCCGGAGCTGGTGCGCCGACTTGTCCTGGAGCGGGCCTGAGCAGGGGCCGGAAGGGTCATATTCCCGGACGTACCGCGTGCGTACGATGATCCTTCCGGCTTCCCCCCTCTGGCCTGGAGTGATCGACCGATGACGACGACGGCGAAGTTCGACCCCTGGTCGGCGGCGTTCGTGGCCCACCCGTACGACGCGTACGCCGAGCTGCGCGAGCACGCGCCGGTGACGTACTTCGAGCCGACGAACCAGTGGCTCGTCTCCCGCCACGAGGACGTCAGCGCCCTGCTGCGCGACCGCCGGCTGGGCCGCACCTACACCCACCGCTTCAGCCACGCGGAGTTCGGCCGCCCCGAGCCCGACCCGGCGCACGAGCCCTTCCACACCCTCAACGACAACGGGCTGCTGGACCTGGAGGCCCCCGACCACACCCGGATCCGCCGGCTGGTCTCCAAGGCCTTCACCCCGCGCATGGTCGAGGGCCTGCGCCCCACCGTGCGGCGGCTGGCCGGCGAGCTGGTCGACGAGCTGCTCGCGGCCGGCGGCGGCGACCTGATCGCCACCGTCGCCGAGCCGCTGCCGGTCGCCGTGATCGCCGAGATGCTCGGCGTGCCGGAGGGCGACCGGCACCTGCTGCGGCCGTGGTCCGCCGACATCACCGGGATGTTCGAGCTCAACCCCGGCGAGGAGACCGCCCGCCGGGCCGTCACCGCCAGCACCGAGTTCTCCGACTACCTGCGCACCCTGATCCGCGAGCGCCGGGCGGCCCCGGGCACGGACCTGATCAGCGCGCTGATCCAGGCCCAGGAGGGCTCCGACGCGCTCAGCGAGCAGGAGATGATCTCCACCTGCGTGCTGCTGCTCAACGCCGGCCACGAGGCGACCGTCAACACCACCGGCAACGGCTGGTGGGCGCTGTTCCGCAACCCCGGGGAGCTCGCCCGGCTGCGCGGCTCGGTGGACGAACTGCTGCCCACCGCCGTCGAGGAACTGATGCGCTGGGACACCCCGCTGCAGATGTTCGAGCGCTGGGTCCTGGAGGACATCGAGGTCCGCGGCGTCACCGTCCCGCGCGGCGCCGAGATCGCCCTGCTCTTCGGCTCCGCCAACCGCGACCCCGAGCGCTTCGCCGACCCGGACCGCCTCGACCTCGGCCGCACCGACAACCCGCACATCACCTTCGGTGCCGGAATCCACTTCTGTCTCGGCGCCCCGCTTGCCAGACTGGAGCTCACCGAGTCCTACGGCACCCTGCTGCGCCGGGCGCCGGGCCTGCGGCTGGTCCGCGAGCCCGAGTGGAACCCGGGCTACGTGATCCGGGGGCTCAAGGAGCTGCTGGTCGAGGTCTGACGACTGAGGGGGAGAGGGCCGTGGGCAAGGCAACAGGGGCGCTGCTGGGGCTGGCGATCGGGGACGCGATCGGTCGGCCGACCGAGTTCAAGAGCGTCGAGGTGATCGCTGCCGACCACCCGGACTGGCGGCAGCTCCCGTTGCCGCAGCGGGCATTGGTCACCGACGACACCCAGATGACCCTCGCCCTCGGCCGCGGCCTGCGCACCGCCCTGGCGCGCGGGCCGCTCACCCCCCTCCGGCTGGTGCGGCCCGTCCGCGAGGAGTTCGTCGACTGGTGGCGCTCCCCGCAGAACAACCGGGCCCCCGGCATGACCTGCCTGCGCGCCTGCGAGCGGCTCAGCCACGACGAGTACCGCTGGCAGCAGGCCAGCGACGTCGGATCCAAGGGCTGCGGCGCCAACATGCGGGTCGCCCCGATCGGGCTGATCCGCGAACTGGACGCCCGGCAGCTCTCCGGCGCCGCCCAGCTGCAGTCCGCGCTCACCCACGGCCACCCGACCGCGCTCGCCGCCGGCGACCTCACCGCGTACGCCGTCCGCAAGCTGGCCGAGGGCGTCCCGCCCGCCGGGCTGCCGGCGGTGCTGCGGGCGTACGCGCTGGCGAGCCGCGAGCGCTACGACGAGTTCTGGCTCGGCGACCTCGCCGACCGCTGGTACGGCAGCTCCCCGCAGGCCGTCATCGCCCGTGGCTGGGACGACTGCCTCACGGTGCTCGACCAGCTGGAGGCCGCCCTCGCCGCCCCCGACGTCGAGGCCGACCCCTGCCTGGCCACCGGCGAGGGCTGGGTCGCCGAGGAGGCCTTCGGCACCGGCCTGCTCTGCTTCCTGCTGCTGCCCGACGACCCGGTCGCCGCCGTCCGCCGGGCCGCCTACTCCAGCGGCGACTCCGACTCCCTCGCCTGCCTGGCCAGCGCCTTCGCGGGCGCCCACCACGGCGAGGCGGCCTGGCCGGCCGACTGGGTGGAGCGGATCGAGCACCGGGACGAACTGCTGGAGCTCGGGGCGCTCTGGGACTGACGCCGTACGGGCCGGAACCCGATCCGGGGGCGGCGCGTCGAAGGGCCATGACGAACCGCAGCACCGGAACCCGTCGCACCCTCCGCCGCCCGGCGGCGCTGCTCCTCGCCGCCGCGCTCGCCACGCCGCTGCTCGCCGGCTGCGGCGGCACCGGAGCCGCCGCGCCCGTGGAGCTCCGGGCGGCCGCGCCCGCGAGCCGCCCGGCCGTCGACCCGGCGCGGGTGGCCGCCACCGCGGCCGCCACCGACGCCTTCGGCCTCGACCTCCTGCACGCCCTGACCGCCCAGCCGGACGCCGCCGGCGGCAACCTCGTGGTCTCGCCGTCCGGCCTGGCCACCCTGCTCGCGATGCTGCTGCCCGGCGCCCGCGGCGCCACCGCCGGGGAACTGGCCAAGGCCTTGCACACCGAGCTCGACCCGCTGCAGTACGCGCTCGCCACCGGCGCGCTGAACCGGCCGGTCCCGGCCACCGACCGGCTCACCCTGCGCCGCAGCGACGACCTCTGGACGCAGCAGGGCCTGGCCGTCGAGCCGGACTACCTGGCCGACCTGGCCGCCGCCTTCGACACCGGCGTGCACCAGGCCGACTTCGCCAAGGACCCGGACGGGGCCCGCAAGACCGTCAACGCGGCCGTGGAGAAGGCCACCGACGGCCGGATCAAGGACCTGTTCGGCCGGGACGCGATCACCCCGAGCACCCGGCTGGTGCTCACCGACGCGCTCTACCTGAAGGCCCGGTGGGCCGCCGCCTTCAAGCCCTCGCACACCGCCGACCGCCCGTTCCACAAGCTCGACGGCTCCACCCCGGCCGTCCCCACGATGGCGCAGACCGGGGAGTTCAAGTACGCCGACGGCTCCGGCGGGATCCTCGGCGAGCCCTGGCAGGCCGTCGAGCTGCCGTACGCGGACGGCGCACTGGTGATGGACCTGATCGTCCCCGCGCAGGGCGGCTTCGCCGCCTTCGCCAAGGGCCTGGACCAGCCCCAGCTCGACCGCGTCCTCGGCGCCCTCGCCGAGCGGCCGGTCGACCTCCGGCTGCCGCGCTTCCGCTTCGGCACCTCGAAGGAGCTCACCCCCGCGCTGCGCTCGCTCGGCGTCTCCTCGGCCTTCGACAAGGCCGATCTCACCGGCATCGCCAAGGAGCCGCTGGTCGTCGGCACGGTGGTGCAGAAGGCCACCGTCGAGGTCGACGAGGAGGGGACGGTCGCGGCGGCCGGCAGCGGTGCCGGGGTCGAGGCGGCGGCGGCGCCGAACGCCGACCGGCCGGTCCAGCTGTACCTGGACCGGCCGTTCCTGTTCCTGATCCGGGACGCCCGGGGCGGGGCGCCGCTGTTCCTCGGCCAGGTCACCGACCCGCTGGCGAAGTAGCCGACGGGCCGGGGCGGCCTCCGAGGGGCCGCGGGCTCACCAGGCCGGGTAGCGCCCGCCGAGCGCCGGGTGCCGGGGGTCGCGGCTGCCGAACAGCACCAGCAGGTCGTCCGCGACCTGCCGCAGCTCCGCCCGGCCCTCGACCGCCCCGGCCCATTCGGCGGGCAGCGCCGCGGCGCCGTACGCCGCCCCGACCAGGTTGCCGCAGACCGCGCCGGTCGAGTCGCTGTCCCCGGAGTGGTTCACCGACAGCAGCAGCGCGGTGCGCACCGGGTCGGGGTCCAGGGTGGCCGCCAGCAGCGAGTACACGGCGATGGCCAGGCACTCCTCGGCGATCCAGCCGAGCCCGACCCGGTCCACCGTCTCCGCCGCGGGCTCGGCCTCCTGGGCCAGCCGCACCGCCCGGGCCAGCGCCTGGACGGTCTCCTTGGAGCTCGGCAGCTCGCGGATCTGCTCCACCGTCTCGCCGACCGCCGCCCACGGCTCGGTGCCGTGCGCGAGCCGCTCGACCAGCGCCGCGAAGGCGCCCGCCGCGAGGTAGCCGGTCGGGTGGCCGTGGGTGAGCTGGGCGCACTGCACCGCCAGCCCGAAGGACTGCTCGACGCCCAGCCGGGCCAGCCCGAACGGTGCCGAGCGCATCACCGTGCCGCAGCCCTTGGAACCCGGGTTGATCGGCCCGGTCAGCCCGATCGCGGACGGCGCCTCGAACACCGGGTGCTCGGACACCCCGCTCAGGCAGGCGTTGCCCGGCGCCCGCCGCGCGTACAGGAAGGGCCGGCTCAGCAGCCAGCCGTCGTACGGGCGGGGCTGCGGCCCGGTGTCCGGCGCGTCCTGGAACTGGGTGCGCAGCCAGCGCCGGTAGGCGCCGTGCACGGCCTCCGGCACCGAGCCGCCGCCGCCCGTCCAGCCGCGGACGAAGCCGCGGATCAGGCCCTCGGCGGTGAACAGCGTCATCTGGGTGTCGTCGGTGACCTCGACCGGCCCGGACCCGGCCGGCAGTGTGGTCACGCCCTGCGGCCCGTACCGGTCCTGGATCTGGTGGAGCTGCTGGAACTCCACCGGCCAGCCCAGCGCGTCGCCGATCGCTCCGCCGAGCAGCGTTCCGCGCACCCGGTCCCGGTACCCCGACTCCGCCGCCGGTTCCGTCACGTCGAGCCCCCCTTTGTTCGTGGCGGACTACGTTCTATCAGGTCCCCCGGGAGGCGGGGCGACTCCTGTGGATCTTGCGCGGGTCGGCCGGGGGACCGCCGGGGTGTGACCGCCTACCGGCGGATCGCCCCGGCGCGCCCGTGCAGCGCGGCCCGGTCGGCGGCGGCGCGTCCGGCCGCCCAGCCCACGCCGTCGCTGACCCGCACCCGCTGCGAGACCAGCTTCGGGAACAGCCGGCCGATCTCCTGGTCCACCGCCTCGGAGCGGGCGGCGAGCGCGGGCAGCAGCCGCGCGTCGGGCAGCAGCTGCTCCTCGGTGCCGTCCTCGCGCAGGTGCCGTCCGGCCGCGGCGGCGCTGGTGGCGCGCTCGGTCGCGGCGGTCAGCCGCTCGCGGATCCGCGCCGCGTACGCGACCAGGAAGGACTGCCGGAACGCCTTGCTGCGCGAGTCCTTGCGGGAGCCCGCCTTGTTGAGCGCGTGGGTGGCCTGCACCAGCAGCGAGGTGTAGAGCAGCTCGACGCCGTCCAGGTCGCCGTCGAAGCCGACCACGGTGCAGAAGCCGAACTCCTTCGCCCACACCACCCGGCACCGGTTGGCCGCCGCGACCGCGTCCAGCAGCATCGTCTTGGGGCCCTCGTACGGGTTGTCCACCCCGATCCGCAGCGCCGCCGGGGTGTCGCGGTCGGCACCGGACGCGGCCAGCAGCGCGTCGTCGATGCTGTGCTGGGCCATCAGCTGCTGGGCCTTGGCGGTCAGCGCCTCGGCCTCCTCCGGGTACTCGGTGGACTCGGCCTTGGCCAGCAGCGCCCGGATCCGCGCCAGCATCCGCGGCTCGCCGCTCACCGGCCCCGCGTGCTGCGGCCGCACCGCCTGCCCGGGGGCGGGCCCCACCGGGGCGATCGGCGGCAGCCGGCCCCAGGTGCGCAGCAGCTCCAGGGCGGCGGTGGCGAGCGCGAAGCGGTCCAGCCGGTGCCGGTCGGCGAAGGCGCCGAGGTACTCGTCGTCGCCGGACCACCACACCTCGGCCTCCAGCTCGCGCAGCTGCTCCAGCCAGCGCCGGTCCAGGGCGGCCGCGGGGTGGCGGCGGCCCTCGGCGGCGATCAGGTCCACCGCGAGGGCCAGGTGGACGGGCTTCAGCTCGCGCCGCACCACCCGGGCCAGGTCGGCCGGCCGCCACCCGGCGGACCAGCAGCGGCCGACGGCCGTGTCCGCGTACCCGAGCAGCGCCCGGCCGACCTCCGGCCACTGCCCGGCCGAGGCGGCCAGCAGCGAGGCCCCGGTGTCCAGGGCGAGGTCCAGCGCCTCCTCCGGGGCCGTCACCACCGACCGCACCGCCTGCTCCAGCAGCGGTCCGGCGGTCCCGGCCTGCTGCGCGCGCTCGCCCACGGTGTGTCCCTGCTCTCCTCGACGGTGCCACGACGGCCCGGCTCCTCCTGCCCATGATGCCGGAGCGGCGGCGCGGACCGACGGGAGAGCGGTTCAGCGCTCGACGGCCTTGGCGAGGATCTCCGGGGTGCGGTCCAGCAGGCGGGCCGCCGCGAGGCGGACGCCGAGGGCCGCGACCAGGGCGCCGTACAGCGGGCCGACCAGCAGCACCGGCCAGCTCGGGCCGTCGGAGACCAGGGCCCAGGCGAGGTAGCCGCCGACCGGCAGCGCCAGCAGGGCGACGCCGAGCATCGAGCCGAACTGGTTGAGCAGGATCAGCCCGCCCTGGCCCGGGGCGGCGTTGCGCATCGGGTTGCTGTCGGCCGGCATGGTGTACGGCGCCAGGACGCTGAACATCGCGCCCAGCGCGATCCCGCAGCCGAGCAGCGTCAGCGCCAGGCCGAGCGCGGACGGCAGCTCGCTCCACCGGCCGGTGACGGCCGCCAGGACCAGCCCGAGCAGCAGCGTCACGGGGACGGCGTACGACAGCACCGCGTACGCCCGGCCGCGCAGCTCGGAGCGGGCGTCGGCCGGGGTGCGCAGGGTGGCGGCGACCATCCAGAACGCCGAGCCGTCCATGCCGAACAGGTTGAGCATCTGCAGCCCGAGGAACACCCCGGTCATCGCCAGCAGGTAGACGCTCGCCCAGCCCTGGACCATCGACAGCACGCAGATCACCAGCGTCATCCCGATGCTGGTGAACAGCGCCGCCTTGGCCCGCGGCTCGCGCCAGGCGTACCGCAGGTGCCGCTGCATCACCGCGCCGGTCCGGCCCTGCGGCAGGAACCGCCAGCCGCGCGAGTCCTGCACCCCGCGGGCGACCTCCAGGGTGGAGGAGTCGGCGGTCACCATCAGCTCCTGCAGGCTCCGCCGCCACCAGCGCAGCAGCAGCGCCAGCAGCGCGGCGGCCGCGGCGAGCTGGAGCAGCGCCAGCCCGTACCGGCCCTCGCCGGCGGTGCGCGGCGCGTCCGCCGCGCTGATCGGCGGGATCCAGCGCAGCACGGAGGCGATCGGCTTGAGCGGGCTGAGGTCGATCGGCCCGCCCCGGCGGCCGAGGATGCTCTGCGAGCCGACGTTGGCGACCTGCACCAGGAGGGCGAAGGCCAGGCCGCCGAAGATCGCGAAGTCCTTGCCGCGCCGGCTGGAGAGCATCCGGGCGTTGCCCGCCGCGACCGCCCGGGAGAGCGTGACCAGGCAGAGCAGCGCGAGCGGCACGCCGAGCACCGCGACCGCGGCCGAGGCGCCGCCGGTCGCGCCGGCCAGCACCGCGGCGGTCACCAGCACCAGGCTGACCAGCGGCCCCGGTCCGATCAGCGCGGCCAGCAGGGTGCCGCGCAGCAGCGGGCCGGGGCGCAGCGGCAGCATGGTCAGCCGGGTCGGGTCGGCGCTCTCGTCGCTGGAGAAGAGGAACAGCGGCAGCGCGGCCCAGCTCAGGGTCAGCACGCCGAGCAGCACCACCCCGGCGTCCCCGGAGCCCGCGTAGCGCCCGTTCAGCGCGGTCATGGCGACGGCGACGCCGGCCGCGAGGGCCAGGCCCGCGACGCCGCCGATCACGTAGACGGTGGTCCGGCCGGGGCTGCGCCGCAGCCCGTTGCGCAGCAGCCGCAGCTTGAGCGCCACCAGGGCACGGACCACCGTCCGCCCGTCGGGCACCGGGGCATTGTTCACAGGGTGCCCCCGGCCTGCCCGCCGCCGAGCCAGCCGAGCGCCTGCCCGTCGTCCTCGCGGACGCCGATCAGCTCCAGGAAGGCCTCGTGCAGGCTGCGCCCGCCCCGGACGGAGTCCAGCGGCCCCTGGGCTATCACCTGGCCGGCGTTGACCACCGCGACCCAGTCGCAGAGCTGCTCGACCAGCTCCATCACGTGGCTGGAGAAGATCACCGTGGAGCCGGCCGCGGCGTACCGCTTGAGCACGCCGCGGATGGTCTGGGCGGAGACCGGGTCGACGCCCTCGAAGGGCTCGTCCAGGAACAGCACGTCCGGGTTGTGCAGCAGCGCGGCGGCCAGGCCGATCTTCTTGCGCATGCCGGTGGAGTAGTCGGCGACCAGCTTGTCGGCGTCCCGGCCGAGGTCCAGGACGGCCAGCAGCTCCTCGGCCCGCCGGTCCACCTCGGCGCCGGGCAGGCCGCGCAGCCGCCCGGTGTACTGGAGCAGCTCGCGCCCGCTGAGCCGCTCGAACATCCGCAGGCCCTCGGGCAGGATGCCGATCCGGGCCTTGACCGTGACCGGGTCCGCCCACACGTCGGCGCCGTGCACCAGGACGGTGCCCTGGTCGGGCCGGAGCAGCCCGGTGACCATCGACAGCGTGGTGGTCTTGCCGGCACCGTTCGGCCCGACCAGGCCGATGAACGCCCCGGCCGGCAGCTCCAGGCTCAGCCCGGCCACCGCGGCCTGGGGGCCGAAGTGCTTCCAGAGCCCCTGGATGCTGACGGCGGACGGGGTTCCCGGCCCGGAGAGGTCGGGGGACGGCGGCGCTGACGCCTGCATGGCGGCCTTCTCTGCTCGTGGTGGTGGACGTCGTCGTGGTGCGGGTCTCTCCGGGCTCAGCCTGTCATCGTGCGGACCGGCTGTCGCCCGAGTTGAGCATCCCCTGAGAGTGTCCGCCGAACGGGTGAGGCACGCCGCCCGTTTTCCTCGTCCGGGCGACTACTGGGCCGATTTGGCAACTACTCAGTTCGGCTGTTCGTCCTGCACTATGAGGGAGCAGTGACGTGCGCGGGGGTGCCGCGCTACCGGGAGGTGGCGGATGTCCGTACAACCATGGGGCGAGCCTGGTTCCGGCTATCCGCCCGGCAGGCCGGCGGGTGGCTGGCAGCCGGCGCCCGCGCCCGCGGTGGCGTCGCAGGCCGCGATGCGGGCGGGCCACGCGGACCGGGACCGCACGCTGGACGTGCTCAAGGCCGCGTTCGCCGAGGGGCGGCTCACCGTCCAGGAGTACGAGCAGCGCCACGAGGCGGTGGCCGCCGCGCAGACCTACGGCCAGCTGGCCGTGCTGGTGGCCGACCTGCCCTCGGGGCCGATGACGGCGCCGCCGCCCACCGCGGCCACGCCCGTTCCGGCCACCTTCATGCCGGTCCCGCCGCCGCCCCAGGCCCGCCAGACCAACGTGCTCGCCGTGGTCTCCCTGGTGGCCGGCCTGGTCGGCCTCTCCGCCCCCGCCGTGGTCACCGGCCACATCGCCCGCGCGGAGATCCGCCGCCGCAACATGGACGGCGACTGGGCGGCCGTCCTCGGCCTGGTCATCGGCTACCTGGGCTGCGCGTTCTGGACCCTGATGATCCTGATCGGCATCGCCTGAGGCGGGCCCGCCCGGGCGGCCCGGGGGCGGTTCGTCCGTCTTCCCGATGGGGTCTTCCTCAGGCGTAGGACCTATGATGCCCGGGGCTGCCGCCGTGCGCCCGGAAGCAGTACGGTCTCCGTCACCGGCCGACGCCGAAGGGTGGGGCGGGCCGAGCGAGCGACCACGAGCTGAGGACCGTTACCAGTGACAGTCAGTGCCCAAGAGGCCTCCAGGATCCCGCCGATCGGAGGGCGTCCGCTGATCCCGGGATCCGCGCGCCGCTCCGCGGCTCGGCTCTGGACGTCGGCCCCGGCACTGCTCGCGGGTGAGGCCCTGATCGCCTTCCTGGCCGCCCTGGTGCTCCCCGTGATGGCGAGCAAGTTCCACATGGACCCGCTGGACCGGATCGCCCAGGTGAGCGGTCTCGCCGCGCTGCAGCTGCGGTTCGCGGTCATCGGCTTCCTCCTGCTCGGCGCGGTCGTGCTCGCGATGCGCTTCCGCTCGGGCCGGCACTTCGGCCTGGTGGCCCGGTTCTCCGCGGCCGCCATCGCGGGCCTCGCCAGCGGCTTCGTGGCGGCCGGCGCGGTGATGGCGCTGCTCGGCACGCCCTGGCCGATGTTCGGCCTGAACGGCGACAGCGGGCGCATCGTCGAGTGGGCCCACGCCCTGGCGAACGGCCAGCCCTCGGGCTCGGCGGTCTACCCGCCGGCGCCGCTCTACACCCTGGGCTACTACGCCGAGTGGTTCCGCGGCGGCAACACCGCGTACGCCTTCAAGGACCTGCAGATCCTCGGCGCCGCCGCGTTCGGCCCGCTGGTCTACCTGTCGTGGCGGATGCTGCTCAGCCCGGTCCGGGCGCTCGCCTTCGGCGTGCTGCCGGCCTTCGCCCTGATCGACGCCTACAAGCCGTACAGCCAGACCGTGCTGGTCGTCCTGGTGCCCGTCCTGGTCGCCGTGGTGGTGCACCTGCGCCGGAGCGGGACGGACGGCTGGCGGCTGCTGCTGCTGAAGGCGGCCGGCTTCGGCGCGCTGCTGGGCCTGCTGTTCCTCACCTACTCCGGGTGGTTCCTGTGGAGCGCCATCGGCGTGGTGGTCGCGGCGCTGGCGTACTTCCCCTGGCGTGACAGCCGGCTCAAGGGCCTGGTCTACCTGGCCGCCACCGTGGGCGCGTTCCTGCTGGTCTGCGGCAGCTACCTGGTGACCATGCTGACCGACGGCCAGGACACCAAGGACCCCAACTTCCGCTTCGACAACTTCACCGACCCGGCGTACTTCCTGATGTGGCGCACGGACATGCCGGGCAAGGTGGGGGACTGGCCGATCCCCGGCGAGTTCGGCGGCATGGACCTGTTCGCCGTGGTGATGTTCGTCGCACTGGGCGCCGCCCTCTGGCTGGGCATCCGCAAGCCGGTGGTCGTCACCATCAGCTGCATGTTCGCGAGCGCCTGGGTGATGCGGATGTACATCGCCTCGCACATGTACGAGACGCAGACGGTCCAGCTCTACACCCGGACCAACAACCAGCTGCTGTACTGCGGCCTGCTGCTGTGCGCCCTGCTGGTCCACCTGGTGTCGCTCCGGCTGGCCGAGCACCGCCGGGTCGCGGGGGCCGACGGGACCGGGGAGGCCGCCGGGACCGGGGGACTCGCCGGAACGCCCCTGCCGGGCCCGCAGGCGGCCGTCGTCGGTACGCTGTTCGCTCTCCTCTTCCTGTTCGGTACGGTCTCGTCGTCGATGTCGGACCGCTACCTGCCGGCCAAGGAGAACACCTACCGCATCCTGCCGTGGGTGTCGCACACCGTGCAGAACCTCGACGGCACCTGCCCGAAGTTCGCGCCGGGTGGGCACTGCTCCAAGACCGGTGACCAGTCATGGCTCAGCATGATCAAGTAACCAGTTCCCGCCCATGAGCCCGAACTGACCCCGAAGGCCCAATCCTGATGATGATCACCGCCGTCAAGAGCCTCGCCGACCGGCTCGTCTCCTCGCCGAGGCGTCTGTGGGCAGTGGCTTTCGCGATCCTGTTCGCCCTGAGTGCGTCCTGGTCGATCGCCACCCCGATCGGCGCCTCGCCGGACGAGCACGCCCACCTCATCCGGGCCGCGGCCGTCGCCCGGGGGCAGGTCGAGGGCCGCGAGGTCATGGTCCCGCACCTGGTGGGCGGCATCGAGGGCCAGTTCGCCGAGACCGGGGTCGAGCTCCCGCGGATCTACCAGGAGCTCAAGGACGTCAACTCCTGCTACGTCTTCAAGCCCGAGACCCCGGCCTCCTGCGCGCCGCGGCTCATCGACCGGCCGGGCGAGGCCCTGGTGACCACCGCGGCCGGCCGCTACCACCCGGCGTACTACTTCGCGGTGGGCTGGCCCAGCCTCCTGGTCCCGGGGGCGAAGGGCTTCTACCTGATGCGCCTGATGTCGGCGCTGATCTGCTCCGCCCTGGTGGCGAGCGCGGTGGTCTCGGCGGCCGAGTGGCGGCGGCGGTCCTTCACCCTGCTGGGCACGGTCACCGCGGCCACGCCGATGGCGCTGTTCCTGTTCGGCATGGTCAACCCGAGCGGTCCGGAGATCGCGGCGGGCATCCTGGTCTGGAGCGCCGGGCTGCCGATGCTGATGAACCCGGACCCGCACCTGCTGAACCGCCGGCTGGCCCGGCTGGGCATCGGCGCGCTGGTGCTGATCAGCATCCGCCCGCTGGGCATGATCTGGTTCGCCGGGGCCCTGTTCTTCGCGCTGCTGCTGAGCCAGAAGGGCGCGGTGCGGGAAGTGGTCCGCCGCAAGGTGACCTGGCTCTGGGGCGGCCTGGGCGCCGCGTCCGCCGTCGCGGCCCTGGCCTGGTCGTCGAGCCACCCGGACAACTCGATCATCAACACCCCGAGCGACCTCACCCCGCTGGCCGCGGCCCGGAAGACCTTCGACTTCGGCCTGCTGTACATGAAGCAGATGATCGGCTACTTCGGCTGGCTGGACGCCGAGGCGCCGGCCGCGACGCTGCTGGTTTGGTGCGGGGTGGTGCTCGCCCTGGCGATGTTCGCGCTGTGCTACGCCCGGTTCCGGGACGCCCTGGCGATCGTCGGGGTGATGGTCGGCATCGTGGTGATACCGATAGCGGCTCAGGCCATGCAGGCGCGCCAGCTGGGCATGATCTGGCAGGGCCGCTACCTGCTGCCGTTCGCCGTCGGGCTGCCGATCCTGTGCGCCGCGATCTGCCACGAGCGGCTGCCCTGGGGCGGCTTCGCCTGGCGCCGGCTGCTGGTGATCTCCGGCTTCTCGCTGTCCCTGGTCAACGCCGCGGCCTTCCTCTGGGCGCTGCGCCGCAACACGGTCGGCAGCACCGGCCCGCTGCTGATCAACCCGGCGCACTGGTCCCCGCCCGGCACCTGGATGCTGTGGCTGGCCGTGTACACCCTGGCCGCGCTCGCGCTGGGGCTGTTCGCGGCGGTGTCGGACAACCGGGACCGTCCGCTGCCGCAGTCGGCCGGGGCGGCCGACGGCGGTGCCGCGCAGGATCCGCCCCGGCTCGCCGGGGCCCACGCGGAGGCGTAGGGTCGCGGTGCGGGGGCTGCCCGGTTGTGGTAGGGAGCCCCGCCCCGGCCCGGTTCCCGGGCCGCTTCCGGTGCCGGCCCCGCGACCTGCGGCGTTGCATTTGTTTTGACCGAGCCCGATGCGCTAGGTACGCTCTGACCTTGTGCCTGGGGTGTCCCCGGGTCCTTGTGCGTGCATGCACACCGGTCGCCGCGCCGAGCCGGAGCGCTTCCCAGCGTCCCGCGCGTAGAGCGCCGTCGCTGTACAGCAGCCATGGGATTCCGTGTCGTAACAAGCCCAACACACCCGACCGCGTGGGTCGACCACGGGGCCGTGTGTGAGGGGAGACACCGCAGGTTAGTTCCACCAAGCCTTGGCACACAGAAAACGGAGAAACGGTGCCTACGATCCAGCAGCTGGTCCGAAAGGGCCGGCAGGACAAGGTCGAGAAGAACAAGACTCCCGCGCTGAAGGGTTCCCCGCAGCGCCGTGGGGTCTGCACGCGTGTGTACACGACCACCCCGAAGAAGCCGAACTCGGCTCTCCGCAAGGTCGCCCGTGTGCGCCTCACCAGCGGGATCGAGGTCACCGCTTACATCCCGGGCGAGGGCCACAACCTGCAGGAGCACTCCATCGTGCTGGTGCGCGGTGGTCGTGTGAAGGACCTTCCTGGTGTCCGCTACAAGATCATCCGCGGTTCGCTTGACACCCAGGGTGTCAAGAACCGCAAGCAGGCTCGCAGCCGCTACGGCGCCAAGAAGGAGAAGTAAGAATGCCTCGTAAGGGCCCCGCCCCGAAGCGCCCGGTCATCATCGACCCGGTTTACGGCTCCCCGGTCGTCACCCAGCTGGTCAACAAGATCCTGCTGCACGGCAAGCGTTCCACCGCTGAGCGGATCGTCTACGGCGCCCTCGAGGGCGTCCGTGAGAAGACCGGCTCGGACCCCGTCGTGACGCTGAAGCGCGCGCTGGAGAACGTCAAGCCGGCCCTCGAGGTCAAGTCCCGCCGTGTCGGTGGCGCGACCTACCAGGTTCCGGTCGAGGTCCGTCCGGGCCGCGCCAGCACCCTGGCGCTGCGCTGGATGGTCGGGTACTCCCGCGCCCGTCGCGAGAAGACCATGACCGAGCGCCTGATGAACGAGATCCTCGACGCCAGCAACGGCCTGGGCGCTTCCGTGAAGCGTCGCGAGGACACCCACAAGATGGCCGAGTCCAACAAGGCCTTCGCGCACTACCGCTGGTAGTCCGTACCCCGTCACTAGACAGAGAGAGAACGAGCCACAATGGCTGCAACCTCCCTTGACCTCGCCAAGGTCCGCAACATCGGGATCATGGCGCACATCGACGCGGGCAAGACCACCACCACCGAGCGGATCCTGTTCTACACCGGTGTGTCGTACAAGATCGGTGAGGTCCACGATGGCGCTGCCACCATGGACTGGATGGAGCAGGAGCAGGAGCGCGGCATCACGATCACGTCGGCCGCGACGACCTGTCACTGGACGGTCGACGACGCCGACCACACCATCAACATCATCGACACCCCGGGTCACGTCGACTTCACCGTCGAGGTGGAGCGTTCGCTGCGCGTCCTCGACGGTGCCGTGACGGTGTTCGACGGTGTCGCCGGTGTCGAGCCCCAGTCCGAGACCGTGTGGCGGCAGGCTGACCGCTACGGCGTCCCGCGCATCTGCTTCATCAACAAGCTGGACCGCACGGGCGCGAACTTCTTCTTCTGCGTCAAGACCATCGTGGACCGCCTCGGCGCCACCCCGCTGGTCATGCAGCTCCCGATCGGTGCCGAGTCGGACTTCCAGGGCGTTGTCGACCTGGTCCGCATGAAGGCGCTGGTCTGGTCCGCCGAGGCCGCCAAGGGCGAGATGTACGACATCGTCGACATCCCGGCCGAGCTGCAGGAGCAGGCCGACGAGTACCGCGAGGCGCTCATCGACACGGTCTCGAACGTCAGCGACGAGATCATGGAGCTCGCCCTCGAGGGCGAGGAGATCCCGGTCGAGCTGCTGCAGGCCGCGATCCGCAAGGGCACCCTGAACTCGGACTTCACCCCGATCTTCTGCGGTACCGCCTTCAAGAACAAGGGCGTCCAGCCCCTGCTCGACGCGGTCGTCAAGTACCTGCCGTCCCCGCTGGACATCGAGTCCATCGAGGGCACCAAGCCGGGCGACGACAGCGTCAAGATCTCCCGCAAGGCCTCGGACGACGAGCCGCTCGCCGCGCTCGCGTTCAAGATCATGTCGGACCCGCACCTCGGCAAGCTCACCTTCGTCCGGGTCTACTCGGGCCGCCTGGAGTCCGGCACCTCGGTGCTGAACGCCGTCAAGGGCAAGAAGGAGCGCATCGGCAAGATCTACCGCATGCACGCGAACAAGCGTGAGGAGATCGACTCGGTGGGCGCCGGCGACATCATCGCCGTCATGGGCCTGAAGCAGACCACCACCGGTGAGACGCTGTCCGACGAGAAGAACCCGGTCATCCTGGAGTCCATGGACTTCCCGGCCCCGGTCATCCGCGTCGCGATCGAGCCCAAGTCCAAGGGTGACCAGGAGAAGCTGGGTGTTGCCATCCAGCGTCTCGCCGAGGAGGACCCGTCCTTCCAGGTCAACACGGACGAGGAGACCGGCCAGACCATCATCGCGGGTATGGGCGAGCTGCACCTCGAGGTGCTGGTCGACCGTATGCGCCGTGAGTTCAAGGTCGAGGCCAACGTCGGCAAGCCGCAGGTCGCGTACCGCGAGACCATCCGCCAGGCGGTCGAGCGCATCGACTACACCCACAAGAAGCAGACCGGTGGTTCCGGTCAGTTCGCCAAGGTGCAGATCGCGATCGAGCCGCTCGAGCAGGCCGAGGGCTACGAGTTCGTCAACAAGGTCACCGGTGGCCGCGTTCCGCGGGAGTACATCCCGTCGGTCGACGCCGGTTGCCAGGAGGCCATGGAGTTCGGCATCCTCGCCGGCTACCCGCTGCAGGGTGTCCGCGTGAGCCTGCTGGACGGCCAGTCGCACGACGTCGACTCCTCCGAGCTCGCGTTCAAGATCGCCGGTTCGATGGCCTTCAAGGAAGGCGCGAGGAAGGCCAAGCCGGTCCTCCTCGAGCCGATGATGGCCGTCGAGGTCACCACGCCCGAGGACTACATGGGCGACGTGATCGGCGACATCAACTCTCGCCGTGGCCAGATCCGGTCCATGGACGAGCGTCACGGTGCCCGCGTCGTCACGGCGCTGGTGCCCCTCTCCGAGATGTTCGGCTACGTCGGTGACCTGCGCAGCAAGACCTCTGGTCGCGCGAGCTACTCGATGCAGTTCGACTCGTACGCCGAGGTTCCGAAGAACGTGGCGGACGACATCATCGCCAAGGCCAAGGGCGAGTGACGTCCCGATAATCGGGACGATTGCGAAGCCTTAGGCTATTCGGAGGCGTCTCGGGAGGATCCGGTCGGATCCTCCCGGGAGCCTCCGGCCCCCCCACCAGCGGGACGGCACGGGATGTCCTCCGGGCAACCCGCACCAAAACCGATCAAAGACCAACTGGCGTCAGCACGGCGTACAGGAACTGTCCTCAGGAGGACTCAGTGGCGAAGGCGAAGTTCGAGCGGACGAAGCCCCACGTCAACATCGGCACCATCGGTCACATCGACCACGGCAAGACCACGCTGACCGCGGCCATCACCAAGGTGCTGCACGACGCGTACCCGGACCTGAACCCCTTCACGCCGTTCGACCAGATCGACAAGGCCCCGGAGGAGCGTCAGCGCGGTATCACCATCTCGATCGCGCACGTCGAGTACCAGACCGAGGACCGTCACTACGCGCACGTTGACTGCCCGGGTCACGCCGACTACATCAAGAACATGATCACCGGTGCCGCCCAGATGGACGGCGCCATCCTGGTGGTCGCCGCCACCGACGGCCCGATGCCGCAGACCAAGGAGCACGTCCTCCTGGCCCGCCAGGTCGGCGTTCCGTACATCGTTGTCGCCCTGAACAAGGCCGACATGGTGGACGACGAGGAGATCCTGGAGCTCGTCGAGCTCGAGGTCCGTGAGCTGCTCTCCGAGTACGAGTTCCCGGGCGACGACCTGCCGGTCGTCCGCGTCTCCGCGCTGAAGGCCCTCGAGGGCGACGCCGAGTGGGGCCAGAAGCTCCTCGGCCTGATGAAGGCTGTCGACGAGAGCATCCCGACCCCGGCCCGCGCCGTGGACCAGCCGTTCCTGATGCCGATCGAGGACGTCTTCACGATCACCGGTCGTGGCACCGTCGTCACCGGTCGCATCGAGCGCGGCATCCTCAAGGTCAACGAGACTGTCGACATCATCGGCATCAAGGAGACCAAGACCACCACCACGGTCACCGGCATCGAGATGTTCCGCAAGCTGCTCGACGAGGGCCAGGCCGGTGAGAACGTCGGTCTGCTGCTCCGTGGCATCAAGCGCGAGGACGTCGAGCGCGGCCAGGTCATCATCAAGCCGGGTTCGGTCACGCCGCACACCGACTTCGAGGCCCAGTCGTACATCCTGTCGAAGGACGAGGGTGGCCGTCACACCCCCTTCTTCAACAACTACCGCCCGCAGTTCTACTTCCGTACCACGGACGTGACCGGCGTCGTGACCCTCCCCGAGGGCACCGAGATGGTCATGCCGGGCGACAACACCGCCATGACGGTCGCGCTGATCCAGCCGATCGCCATGGAGGAGGGCCTGAAGTTCGCCATCCGTGAGGGTGGCCGCACCGTCGGCGCCGGCCAGGTCACCAAGATCATCAAGTAATTGACGATCTGACCTGCCTGCCTCGTACAGGCTCGTCCGAAGGGCCCCGCGCACCGCACGGTGCGCGGGGCCCTTCGGCGTCTCATGGGCAGTTCACCGGAGCGCACCGCCTTTCAGCGGCCGCTCATCGCAGACTGTTATGGTCGGGCCACCATCCAGCCCGCCGTCGCGGAAAGTGGGACCAACGCATGTCAACGGCACCGCTGTTGTCGGTCGTGATGCCGATCTACAACGAGCAGGAGGCGCTCCCGCTGACCGTCGAACGGCTGCGGCCGATCCTCGACGGGCTCGACGTGGCCTACGAGGTGGTCGGGGTGGACGACGGCAGCACCGACGTCACCCCGGTGCTGATGCAGAAGATCCGCCAGGACTGGCCGGAGTTCCGCATCGTCCGCTTCGCCCGCAACTCCGGGCACCAGGCCGCCCTCACCGCCGGCATCCACCGCGCCCACGGCGACTACGTGGTCTCCATCGACGCCGACCTCCAGGACCCGCCGGAGAAGATCCCCGAGATGCTGGAGCTCGCCCGCGAGCAGCACCTGGACATCGTCTACGGCGTGCGCGGCGACCGCGGCACCGACACCTTCTTCAAGCGGCACACCGCCGGCGGCTACTACTGGCTGATGCGCAAGCTGGTCGGCAAGCGGATGCCCAACCAGGCCGGCGACTTCCGGCTGCTCAGCCGGGCGGCGGTGGACGCGCTCAAGGCGATGCCCGAGCACCAGCCGGTCTACCGGCTGCTGGTGCCGTGGCTGGGCTTCCCCAGCGGCGAGGTGGTCTACGTGCGCGAGGAGCGGGTCGCGGGCAGCACCCACTACCCGCTCTCGAAGATGCTCCGGCTCGCGCTGGACAGCGTCACCAACTTCTCCGCCGCCCCGCTGCGGCTGGCCACCTGGCTGGGGCTGTTCAGCTTCCTGGTCTGCCTCCTGCTGGCGATCTACACCACGGTCGCGTACGCCGTCGGCTCCACCGTGCCCGGCTGGTCCTCGCTGTTCATAGGGATGCTCTTCATCGGCGCCGTGCAGCTGGTCTGCGTCGGCCTGCTCGGCGAGTACGTCGGCCGGATCTACTCGGCGGTCCAGGCCCGGCCCGCGTACTTCGTCGGCTACGACTCCGCCGAGGAGCAGGACCGGTACGGTACGGGCGCGTGAACGAGACCCTCTCCGCGGACCGGGGCGAGCGCGACGAGCCCGCCGGGGCGGCCCGGCCGGTCCGCCGGCAGCTGCCGTCCTTCCTGGTCATCGGGGTGCTGAGCACCCTCTTCTACCTGGCCCTGTTCGTCCTGCTGCGGCTGGTCGCCTCCTCGCAGGCGGCCAACCTGGTGGCCCTGGCGGTCAGCGCGGTGGCCAACACCGCGGCGAACCGCCGCTTCACCTTCGGCATCACCGGCTCGGACGGCGCGGTGCGCCACCAGCTCCAGGGCGCGGTCGCGTTCCTGATCGGGCTGGGCCTCAGCAGCGGCGCGCTGGCGCTGCTGGACGCGGCGCTGCCGCACGCCTCCCGGGTGGTCGAGGTGGCCGGGCTGGTGGCGGCCAACGGCCTCGCCACGGTGGCCCGGTTCGTGCTGCTCAAGCTGTGGGTCTTCCGGAGGAGCTGAGCCCGGCGCGCGGCCGGCGGCCGGTACGACGACGGAGGGGACGCGTGCCGCTGCACGCGTCCCCTCCGTGGGTCGGGCTCCGCCGTTACTGCTGCTTCAGCGAGTCCGTGTAGGCCTTGCAGGCCTGGTAGTCCGGCAGCAGGCCGGTGGCGAGCGCCTCCGCGAGGGTGGGCGCGACCGCGTCACGGGCGGAGAGCTGCGGGGCGTCGGTCGGCCACTCGATGCCGAGGTCCGGGTCCAGCGGGTGCACGCCGTGCTCGCCGGTCGGGTTGTACGTCGCCGAGCAGAGGTAGGTCAGCGTGGCGTCGTCGCTCAGGGCGCAGAAGCCGTGGCCGAGGCCCTCCGGGATGTAGACGGCCGTGCGCTCGGTGTCGTCCAGCCGGACGAACTCCCACTTGCCGAAGGACGGCGAGCCGACCCGCAGGTCGACGATGACGTCCAGCACCGCGCCGCGGGTGCAGGCCACGTACTTGGCCTGGCCGGGCGGGACGTCGGCGAAGTGGATGCCGCGGACGACGTCCTTGGCGGACAGCGACAGGTTGGCCTGGGCCAGGTCCAGCGGGTGGCCGACGACCTCGGCGAGGAGGTCGAAGCGGTACCACTCGGTGAAGTGGCCGCGGGCGTCGCCGTGCACCTGCGGGGTGATCTCGAAGGCGCCCTCGATGGAGAGCTCGCGGAACTTCACTTGGCGGCCGCCTCGTCGAGCAGGTCCACCAGGTACTGGCCGTAGCCGCTCTTCAGCAGAGGCTCGGCGAGCTCGCGCAGCTGGGCGTCGTCGATCAGCCCGGCCCGCCAGACGGCCTCCTCGATGCAGCCGATCTTGAAGCCCTGGCGCTCCTCGATGACCCGGACGAACTCCGAGGCCTGGACCATCGACACGAACGTGCCGGTGTCCAGCCAGGCGGTGCCGCGGTCGAGGGTCGTCACGTGCAGGTCGCCGGTGCGCAGGTAGGCGTCGTTGACGGCGGTGATCTCCAGCTCGCCGCGGGCGCTCGGCTCCAGGGTGCGGGCGATCTCGACGACCCGGTTGTCGTAGAAGTACAGGCCGGGGACGGCGTAGCGGGACTTGGGCTCGGTCGGCTTCTCCTCGATGGAGATGACCTGGCCGCTCTCGTCGAACTCGACCACGCCGTACGCGGTCGGGTCGGCCACGGGGTAGGCGAAGACCCGGCCGCCCTTGATGTCGGAGTGCTCGGTGAGCGAGGTGCCCAGGCCGGTGCCGTGGAAGATGTTGTCGCCGAGGATCAGGGCCACCGGCTCGTCGCCGATGAAGTCCGCGCCGAGCACGAAGGCCTGGGCGATGCCCTCGGGCTTCTCCTGGACGGCGTACTGCAGCTTCAGGCCGAACTGGGAACCGTCGCCCAGCAGCCGTTCGAACTGGTCCCGGTCGTTCGGGGTGGTGATGATCAGGATTTCGCTTATCCCGGCCATCACGAGGGTCGAGAGGGGGTAGTAGATCATCGGCTTGTCGAAGACCGGGAGGAGCTGCTTCGACACCGCACGGGTCAGGGGCCACAGCCGCGAGCCGGTGCCGCCGGCCAGGAGGATTCCACGCATGGGAGCACCCTATTCGAGATCGGTGAACGCGGGAGGGGCCGGGTCGGAGGGGCGTTCGGGCGGCGGTAGACTACGCGCATTATGCGCATCCTCGTGACCGGCGGCGCCGGGTTCATCGGTTCGGAGTTCGTCCGTCAGCTCCTCGGGGCTGACGAGAACGCCCGGATCACGGTCTTTGACAAGCTCACCTACTCGGGCGTCCTGGAGAACCTCGCCCCGGTGGCCGACCACAAGGGCTACACCTTCGTCCAGGGCGACATCTGCGACGCGGACGCCGTCGACCAGGTCATGCCGGGCCACGACGTGGTGGTGCACTTCGCCGCCGAGTCCCACGTGGACCGCTCGATCGCCGGTGCGGGCCCGTTCGTGCTGACCAACGTCGTCGGCACCCAGGTCCTGCTCGACGCCGCGCGCAAGCACGCCGTCGGCCGCTTCGTGCACATCTCCACCGACGAGGTGTACGGCTCGATCAGCGAGGGCTCCTGGACCGAGACCTGGCCGCTGGAGCCGAACTCCCCGTACTCGGCCTCCAAGGCCTCCTCCGACCTGCTGGCGCTGGCGTACCACCGCACCCACGGCATGGACGTCGTGGTGACCCGCTGCTCCAACAACTACGGGCACTACCAGTTCCCGGAGAAGGTCATCCCGCTGTTCACCACCAACCTGATCGACGGCAAGAAGGTGCCGCTGTACGGCGACGGTGGCAACGTCCGCGACTGGCTGCACGTCTCCGACCACTGCCGGGGCATCGAGCTGGTCATGCGCGGCGGCCGCGCGGGTGAGGTCTACAACATCGGCGGCGGCACCGAGGCCACCAACAAGGAGCTGACCGGCCTGCTGCTGGAGGCCGCCGGCGCGGGTTGGGACATGGTCGAGCACGTCGAGGACCGCAAGGGCCACGACCTCCGCTACTCGATCGACATCAGCAAGATCCGTGAGGAGCTCGGCTACGAGCCGCAGGTCCGCTTCGAGGACGGCCTCGCCGCGACCATCGCGTGGTACCGCGAGAACCGCGCCTGGTGGGAGCCGCTGAAGCAGAAGGCGGCCCTGGCCAAGTGACCGCGAACGCCGCCGCGCCCGTGCGCTGGCTGGTCACCGGCGCGGCCGGGATGCTCGGGCAGGACCTGCTCTCGGTGCTGGGCGCCGACGGGACCGCCGAGATCACCGCGCTGCGCCGGGCGGACCTCGACATCACCGACCCGGCGGCCGTCCAGGCCGCCGTCGAGGGCCACGACATCGTGGTCAACTGCGCCGCGTGGACGAACGTCGACGCCGCGGAGGCCGAGGAGGACGCCGCCACCGCCGTCAACGGCACCGGTGTGCGCCACCTGGCCGAGGCCTGCGCCAAGAGCGGCGCGCGGCTGCTGCACGTCTCCACCGACTACGTCCTGCCGGGCGACGCCACCGAGCCCTGCCCGGAGGACGCCCCGACCGCGCCGGTGAACGCGTACGGCCGCGGCAAGCTGGTGGGGGAGCGGGCGGTCGCCGAACTGCTCCCCGAGCACGGCTACGTCGTGCGCACCGCCTGGCTGTACGGCGAGCACGGCCCGAACTTCGTGGCCACCATGCTCAAGCTCGCCGCCCAGCGCGACACCCTGGACGTGGTGGACGACCAGCACGGCCAGCCGACCTGGTCGTACGCGCTGGCCGGCCGCCTGGTCGAGCTCGGCCGGGCCGCGCTCGCCGGGCAGGCCCCGGCCGGGGTCTACCACGGCACCGCGAGCGGCCGGACCACCTGGTGCGGACTGGCCCGCGAGACCTACGCGCTGAGCGGGCTGGACCCGGAGCGGATCCGCCCGACCACGTCGGAGGCCTTCGTCCGCCCGGCCGCCCGCCCCGCCTTCAGCGTGCTGGCCCACGACCGCTGGGCCGCCGCCGGGCTGGCGCCGCTGCCCGAGTGGCGGACCATGCTGGCCGAGGCCCTGGCCACGCCCGTCTTCGCCGAACTGGCCGCCACGGCCCGGACCACGGAGAGCGACAGACCTCAGTGAAGAACGCACTGACGAAGGTGGCTGCCGCGCTACCGCCGGGAACCCTGGCGGTGGCCGGCGGCACCGTCGTACTGGGTGCCGCCTCCTACATCCACCTCGGAGTGGCGGGCCACAGCCTGTCGGTCGACGACATGGCGAACGTCTCGCTGCTGTGGACGATCGTGATGTCGGTCGGCATCGGCGTCTTCTTCCCGATCGAGCAGGAGCTCACCCGGATCGTCTCGGCGCGCGCGGCGCTCGGCCACGGCGCCGCGCCGGTGCTGCGCCGGGCGACCCTGCTCACCGGCGGGATCCTCGCGGCGACCCTGGTCGCCCTCGGCGCCGCCTCCGGCCCGATCGCCCGGTCGATGTTCCACGGCGACCGCTCGCTGGTGCTGGCGCTCGGCGGGGCCTTCACCGGCATGGCCGTCTGCTACCTCACCCGCGGCGTGCTGGCCGGCCTCGGCCGCTTCGGCGCGTACGGCACCCAGCTCGGCCTGGACGGCGGCCTGCGGATCGGCCTGGCCTTCGCCTTCGCCGTGGCCGGTGTGCACTCGGCGCTCGCGTTCAGCCTGATCCTGGCCGTCGCGCCGATCATCGCCACGATCGTCACGCTGCCGCCGCTGCTGCGCGCGGTGAAGCCCGGCGAGCAGGTCGGCTGGTCCGAACTCTGCTCCGGGCTCGGCCTGCTGATCTGCTCGACGCTGCTCTCCCAGGTCGTGGTGAACGCGGCCGTGGTGAGCACCAAGCTGCTCGCGCCCTCCGACTCCGCGCTGATCGCCGCCCTGCTCAACGCGCTGGTGCTGGCCCGGGTGCCGCTGTTCGTCTTCGGCTCGCTCCAGGCCTCGCTGCTGAACGGCCTCTCCGCCGCGATCGCGGTCGGGGACCGGGCCGCCTTCACCGGGATGCTCAAGAAGATCGGCGCCGTGGTCGGCGGACTCGGCGTGCTCGGCGGCATCCCGGCGGTCGCCCTCGGCCCCTGGCTGATCCAGGTGCTGTTCGGCGCCAAGCCGGTGCTCGGCTGCCTCGACTTCTTCTGGATGTCCGCCGGAACCGTGGCGTACATGTTCGCGATGGTGCTCGGTCAGGCGCTGATGGTATTCAAGCGGCACAACCTTCAGCTGCTCTGCTGGGCGGTCGGCACGGCGGTCCTCGCCGCGATCACCTTCATGCCGGGCGACGTGTCCACCCGCGTGGTCGTTGCGTACACGGCGGGTTCCGTGGCCACCGTCCTCGGTATGCTGGCGGTCCTGAGGCAGAGTTTCGCCCGTTCGGCGACGAACTCCGCCGGCCTCGTCCAGCAGTCGGGGGACCCGAACGCCGCGGTGTTGAGCAGCCGGACGGCCGGTGACTGACCGTGTCCGCCCCTCATCTTCAGATCGCCGCGCAGCAGCGCGGGCCAGACCCCATTCATGGAGCCTCCGTGTCCCAGTACGACGATGTTTGGCTGGTGATCCCGGCCTACAACGAGGGCCAGGTGATCGCCGACGTTGTGGAGGGGGCGCGAAAGACGTTCCCGAACATCGTGGTCGTCGATGACGGCAGCGGCGACGACTCGGCCAAGCACATCATGGAGACGGGCGCGCACCTGGTGCGCCACCCGGTCAACCTCGGCCAGGGTGCCGCCCTCCAGACCGGCCTCGCCTACGCCCTGGCCCAGCCGGGCGCCAAGTACTTCGCCACCTTCGACGCGGACGGCCAGCACCAGACCGCCGACGTCGAGAAGATGGTCGCCCTGCTGCGGGAGGGCGACACGGACGTCGTCCTCGGCTCGCGCTTCATCGAGCAGAACGGGCAGGTGCCGTGGATCAAGCGGGTCGTCCTGCGCACCGCGGCGACCGTCAGCCCGACCGCTCGCAAGCTCAAGCTGACCGACGCCCACAACGGTCTGCGCGTGCTGAACCGCGAGGCCGCCGGCCGGCTGCGGATCACCATGAACGGCATGGCGCACGCGTCGGAGATCGTCAGCTTCCTCGCCGGCTCGGACCTCCGGGTCGCCGAACTCCCGGTGGACATCCTGTACACCGACTACTCACGCGCCAAGGGTCAGTCCCTGATCAACGGCGTCAACATCATCTTCGACATCTCGCTGCGGGAGCGTAGCCGCCGATGAAATTCTTCTGGATCCAGCTGGTTCTCATTCTCGGCTCGGTCACTCTCGCCTTCATGTTCATCCGGCGTTGGGACCGTGCCAACACCCGCGCCTGGAAGCGCATCGCGTTCTCGGTCTTCGTGGTCGTGAACATCTACGCGGTGCTGCGTCCCACCGACGTGACCTGGCTGGCCCACCAGCTCGGTGTCGGCCGCGGCACCGACCTGGTGCTGTACGGGATGGTGCTGGGGATGGGCTTCCTGACCCTGAACACCTTCCTGCGCTTCCGCTCGCTGGAGAAGAAGCTCACCGACCTGGCGCGGACCGTGGCGATCAACGAGGGCGCCCGTCTGAACGAGGAGCGCTTCGACCTGGACCTGCCGGTCTCGGCGCCGGTCGACCGCAGCAAGGCCTGATCCCGTGGCGACCTTCGAGTTCATGCTGCCGTACTACGGCGACGTGGCGCTGATGCAGGCCGCGGTGCGGAGCATCCTCGCGCAGACCGACCGGGACTTCCGGCTGACCGTCATAGACGACGGCAAGGAGCCGGACGTCCCGGGCTGGTTCGCCTCGCTCGGCGACGACCGGGTGAGCTACCTGCGCAACGAGCACAACCTCGGCATCACCAAGAACTTCCAGAAGTGCGTGGAGCTGTCCACGGCCGACCACGTGGTCATCATGGGCTGCGACGACCTGCTGCACCCGCACTACCTGGAGACCGTCCGGGCGATCGTCAAGGACAACCCGGACCTGGGCATGGTGCAGCCGGGCGTCGAGGTCATCGACGGCAACGGCGAGGTCAGCCGCTCCGGCCTGGCGGACAACGTCAAGGAGAAGATCTACGCGCCGACCGTCAAGGGCCGGCGGCTGATGGGCGGCGAGGAGCTGGCCGCGAGCGTGCTGCGCGGCAACTGGCTCTACTTCCCGTCGATCTGCTGGCGGGGCGAGGCGCTGCGCGCGGTCAACTTCCGCGACGAGTACTCGGTGATCCAGGACCTGGCCCTGGTCGTCGATCTGCTGGAGCGCGGCGAGCAGATGCTGGTGGACAACACCACCGTCGTCTTCCAGTACCGGCGGCACGCCGTCAGCGAGTCCTCGGTGCAGGCCTTCTCCGGCACCCGGTTCACCGAGGCGGAGCGGTACTTCAACGCGGTGGCGGAGCGGATGGACGCCCGCGGCTGGCCGAAGGCCGCCCGTGCGGCCCGGTTCCGCAGCGCCTCCCGCCTGCACGCGCTGACCATGCTGCCGGGCGCCCTGAAGCGCGGCGAGCGGGCCGGCGCCAAGGTGCTGGTCCGCCACGCGCTGACCGGCGGCGACCGGCACTGACCGCTCGCACCCACTGGTACGGCACTGGGCCGGTAGTCCGAGTTCGGACTACCGGCCCAGTGGCGTTCGCGGGCGGCCCGCCGGGGGCTACTCGCCGAAGCCGGAGGGGCCCAGCGGGTCGGGCTGCCGGGGCGGGTACGGGTTGACCTTCGGGCACATCAGCTTCCCGGGGTCGGGCAGCGGCACGAGCAGGTCGCTGATGTCCCGCGGCTGCTTGCACTGGCCGTTGGGCGCGTAGCGCGAGCAGTGCCCCTTGGTGTCGGCGGTGCTCTGCGCGATCCAGGCCAGCGCGCCGGGGCCCCAGTGCGGGTCCGGCATGTACTTGCTGGCGGTGGCGGAGCCGGCCATGCCGAAGAGCAGGCCCAGCGCGCAGATGGCGCCGACGGCCACACCGCGCGGGTTGAGGCGCAGCGGCAGCCGGCGGCCGGTGTCCTCGGCCGACTCGGCGGCGGGGGCCGCGGCGGGGCCCTGGCGGCGGCGGACGACCAGGTAGCACGCCAGGCCGACGAGGACCAGCAGGCAGTAGAGCAGCTGGGCGCTGGTGCGCGGGTAGAGCATGACGGCCTGGTCGCGCTCCATGTGGGAGGCGTACCAGTAGCGCATCAGCAGGGCGCTCGCGGTGCAGGCGGCGGCGGTCAGGACGGTGGTCCGGCCGATCCCGAGGGCCAGCGCCACACCCAGGCCGACCAGCAGCAGGATCGTGAAGAGGCCGACTCCGCCGATCTCCCCGGGGACCGGCCAGGTGCTCTGGCCGTCGGTGCCGGGGAGGTCGTCGCGCCACATCGCGAAGTAGGTCGGCTCGGTGTAGGTGTCGAAGTAGCAGTACCGGTCGATGGTGCTGCCCGCGGAGCCGAGCAGCCGGACCAGGTAGACGCCGGAGACGAGCAGGAAGACCCCGCCGGCGGCGCCGATCGCGCACAGGCCGTTGAGCAGGCCGCGGGTGCCGCCGGTCCGGCGGGCGCGCAGCAGCAGCACCACGGTGAGCACCACCACTCCGGCCGCGGACCACACGAACCAGCCGGAGTAGAGGAGGAACAGCAGCCCGATCCCGAGGCCGAGCACGGCGCCGCGGACGGCCGCGGTGCGGCGCGGGAGCTCCGGAGCGCGCTGGAGGAGCTGCATCAGCTTCGCCAGCACGGGGAGGAAGGCGACGAGCACGAAGGTGGTGTACGGCTTGTACGGCTGCGCCATCGGCAGGGCGGCGGTGACGCCGATCCCGAGCGCCCAGAGCGGGGGCAGCAGCAGGCGCCAGGACAGGTAGGCGAGCGGGCCGAGCATCGCGACGAACAGCAGGTCGACGAGCTTGAGCGCGTAGCCGACCTGCCCGTGGGTGACGTGCTCGGCGACGAAGGCGACGATGTGCGGGAACAGCGGCGGGTAGGCGCCGTCGAGGGACTTGCCGTCCATCAGGGCGCCGACCCAGGCCTGGAGGCTGCCGGAGTCGCCCTGCTGGGCGTACAGCGGCCAGTTGGTGTCGCGCAGCGCGAGCGAGATGCCGGCGGCCAGGACGCCGGAGGACAGGCCGGCGACCGCGGCGGCGGCGAACCGCACCGGGAGGTCCGCCCAGCGGCGCATCGCCGGCACCAGGACCAGGACGACGACGCCGATCAGCAGCAGGAGCCGGAGCTGGAGCGCGGCGAGGCCGCTGACCTGGCCGACCCTCGACATGGGGTTCAGCCGGACGGACCAGGCCAGCCCGGTCATCAGCAGCGCCGCCGTGGCCGCGGTCAGGATCTCCGCGGTCCAGAGGACGGCGGGGAGGCGAAGAGCGGCGGCCCGTCTCCTCTGACTGGGCGGTATGCCCTGATGCCTGCCCTCGGCGGGGGCGGGCTGGACGCTCGTCGTCACTGTTCGGTCCTTCTGCTCTCCCGCAGCGGTTCGGATGCGGGGGCGGTGTGTGGTTTCGGTGGCCGGACACCGCGATTCTGCCAGCACCTCGGTCGGGGGATCCGCACGGGCCGAACCACCGTTCCCGTACGGGCCGTTGTCGTCAACGGGGGAGGCGCGCGTTGGCTCCGGCCGATCACCGCGTGGCACACTGCCGATGCGCTTCGACGAGTGGTGGGAACCGTGGCGCGCCGTCCGGAGCCGGCCATGACGAGATCGTCAACTCATACAAGTAGGGAAGTGTCTCGGTGCAGCCGCTGATCGACTCTGCCCACACGTCCGACGGGCCGGGCCGGGGTGAGGAAGGCGGCGGGAGCGCGCCCGCCACCCGGGCCCTGGCCGTGCCGCCCCGGCTGCGGGCGCTGGCCGCCCACCGCTGGTTCTGGGCGGTGGTCCTGCTGCTCGGGTACGGCGGCCAGGTGGCGTTCCGCCTGGTGCTGTCGATCCACAACTACTTCCCGTCGGTGCACGCCGACGAGGACTCCTACCTGGTGATCGCGCGGGTGCTGGCCGGGCGGCCGACCACCGAGATGCCGGTCGGCGTGGTGATCCCCGGCGGGTACCCGCTGCTGATCTCGCCGGCGCTGCGGATCGCCGGCACCCCGGCCGCCGCGTACCACCTGATCATGGGCATCAACGCGCTGCTCAACGCGCTGGTGTTCCCGCTCGCCGTGGCGGCGGCGCGCCGGGTGGGCCTGTCCCGGCCGCACGCGTACCTGGTGGGCGCCGCCGTGGCGCTGGTGCCGCCGGTGGTCTTCTACTCCCAGTTCGTGATGTCGGACACCGTGCTGCCGGTGATCCTGCTGGCCTGGCTGCTCGCGATGCACGGCTGGCTCTCGCCCGGAACGACGCGCCGCCGCGCGCTGTACGCGGCCGGGACGGGCCTGGCGGCCGGCTTCTCGATGGCGACCCACGATCGCGGCGGCGTGGTCGTGGCGCTGACCGCGCTGGTCCTGGTGGTGGTGCTGGCGCTCGGCTGGGCGCCGCGGCTCGCCTCGCTGGCCGGCGTCGGCGGGCTCGGGCTGTCGTACCTGGGCGCGAAGCTGCTGGCGCGCTTCGTCGAGAACCAGTTCAAGGACGTGCCGCCGAGCACCGTCGGCAACAAGGTCTTCGAGAACCTCGGGGACAGCAAGTACATCGGCACGATCATCGCCCGCACCTTCGGGCAGCTCTGGTACTTCATGACCTCGACGTACGGCTTCGGGGCGGTCGCCCTGGTGCTGTGCGTGGTGGTCGTCTTCCGGCGCCGGTACACGGTGGCCGAGCGGGTGGTGGCCTTCACCATGGTGGCCCTGCTGTTCGGCACCGCGCTGGCCTCGGCGGCCGGGCTGGCGGACAACGACCGGACCGACAACTGGGTGTACGCCCGGTACTGCGCGGTGCTGGTGCCGATGTTCATGGTGGTCGGCCTGGCCGCGCTGTGGCGGGCCGGGGTCCGCGCGCTGCTGTGGACGGCGCTGGCCGGCGTGGCGGCGATCGGGATCATCCAGCTGTCGGTCGGCGCGTACGCGGGTGCCGCGCTCAAGCTCTGGGTCAGTCCGTGGACGGTGCCGGACGCGATGTTCCTGGCCTCGACCTGGGACGACCTGCACATGGTCCGGACGAGCTTCGGCGCGCTGGCGGTGCTGGGCGCCTGCCTGCTGCTGCGGGTGGCCGGCGGGCGCCGGGTGGTGGCCGCGGTGGTGGGGTGCGTGACGCTGTTCGCCGCCTACGCGACGGTCGCCGTCACCGACAACGTCTCCGAGCCGCACGCCAAGGCCCGCAAGTACCAGGCGGTGGGCGTGGCCAAGGAGGCGGGCCTGCGCAAGGGCGACAACGTCGTCCTGGACATGGACCTCGACTGGGACACCCGGATGTCGATGGCCTACGAGGTCTACTGGGGCCGGGTCTGGTCGGACGACCTGAAGGACGGCTCCGCCCCGCCGGAGGCGGCCACCGCGTACCTGGCCGGCTGGAGCAAGGGCGACCTGCCGCAGACCAGCTGGCCGGACGCGCGGCCCGGCTGGCACGTCGCGAAGTTCAACAAGGACCGGGGCTGGGTGCTCTGGCGCAAGGACTGAGCGGGGACGTCACCCCATCGGGGCCGGTGAGGAGCGCCTCACCGGCCCCGATTGGCATCCGGGCTGCTCCATGTGGCAGTATGTCCAAGTTGCTCGGTTGAGTGCCGATGCTGCGCGCCTCCCGCCGGGAGGACCGGAAGCGAGTCCCATGTACTCGTCGTTCCCGTGATGGCCGTCAAGCGTGAGTTCTACGCCACGGCAGCTGCGGGGCGAAAGTACGGGAATCTTCCGGGAAGCGTGTGCGGGGCCTCGACCCGGCACCCCTCACCCCGAAAGTTTTAAACCGACGAATTACTTCGCCGGTTTTTTGCAAGCGCGAGTGCGACACGCCCGAGCGCGGGGGTCGGAGGGGGAGTCGCGAAGTGACTAAGGACAAAGGACTACTGAGTAGCCATGGCGGGACAGAAGATCCGCATCCGGCTCAAGGCCTACGACCACGAGGTCATCGACTCCTCGGCGAAGAAGATCGTCGAGACGGTGATTCGTACTGGTGCGCAGGTCGCGGGCCCGGTGCCGCTGCCCACTGAGAAGAACGTGTACTGCGTCATCCGCTCGCCGCACAAGTACAAGGACTCGCGCGAGCACTTCGAGATGCGTACTCACAAGCGTCTGATCGACATCCTCGACCCCACGCCGAAGACGGTTGACTCGCTCATGCGTCTCGACCTGCCGGCTGGCGTCGACATCGAGATCAAGCTCTGAGAGGCGCACCGAAGATGGCTAAGCAGATTAAGGGCATCCTGGGCGAGAAGCTCGGCATGACCCAGGTCTGGGACGAGAACAACCGGGTCGTCCCGGTGACCGTCGTCAAGGCTGGGCCCAATGTCGTGACCCAGGTCCACACCGCCGACAGCCCGGCCGGCTACGACGCCGTCCAGATCGGCTTCGGCGAGATCGACCCCCGCAAGGTGAACAAGCCCCTCGCGGGCCACTTCGCCAAGGCCGGTGTCACCCCGCGCCGCCACCTGGTCGAGCTCCGTACCTCGGACGCCTCCGAGTACACCCTGGGCCAGGAGATCACCGCCGAGCTGTTCGAGGCGGGTGTCAAGGTCGACGTGACCGGCACCTCCAAGGGCAAGGGCTTCGCCGGTGTCATGAAGCGCCACAACTTCCGGGGCCTCGGCGCCGGTCACGGTGTGCAGCGCAAGCACCGCTCGCCCGGCTCGATCGGTGGCTGCGCCACCCCGGGTCGCGTGTTCAAGGGCGTACGGATGGCCGGCCGGATGGGCCACGAGCGTGTGACCACCCAGAACCTGACCATCCATGCCGTTGACGCGGAGAAGGGGCTGCTCCTGATCAAGGGCGCAATCCCGGGCCCGAACGGCGGCCTCGTCCTCGTCCGCACCGCGGCGAAGGGGCTGTGAGGATATGAGCACCATTGACATCCTGTCGCCCTCGGGCGACAAGACCGGCAGCCTCGAGCTTCCGGCCGAGATCTTCGACGCGAAGGTCAGCGTTCCGCTGATGCACCAGGTCGTCGTGGCGCAGCTCGCTGCGGCCCGCCAGGGCACCCACAAGACCAAGACTCGTGGCGAGGTCCGCGGTGGCGGCAAGAAGCCGTACCGCCAGAAGGGCACCGGCCGCGCCCGTCAGGGCTCGACCCGTGCGCCGCAGTTCGCCGGCGGTGGCGTCGTGCACGGTCCCGTGCCGCGCGACTACTCGCAGCGGACCCCGAAGAAGATGATCGCCGCCGCTCTGCGCGGTGCGCTCACCGACCGGGCCCGCCACAACCGCATCCACGTCGTCACCGACGTGGTCGCGGCCGAGGTGCCGTCGACCAAGGCCGCCAAGAGCCTGTTCGGCAAGATCACCGAGCGCAAGAACGTCCTCCTGGTCGTCGAGCGCGAGGACGAGCTGGGCCTGAAGTCCGCTCGCAACCTGCCGCACGTGCACATCCTGGACGCCGGTCAGCTGAACACCTACGACGTGCTCGTCTCCGACGATGTGGTCTTCACCCAGGCCGCCTTCGAGCGTTTCGTGGCCGGTCCGGCCGCGTCCGCCAAGGCCGTTGCCGCTGAGGGCGAGCTCGAAGGGAGCGCCGCCTGATGAGCGACGTTACGAGCAAGACGTTCACGGACCCCCGTGACGTCCTGGTGAAGCCGGTCATCTCCGAGAAGAGCTACAGCCTTCTCGACGAGAACAAGTACACGTTCATCGTGTCGCCGGGCGCCAACAAGACCCAGATCAAGCAGGCCGTCGAGGCGGTCTTCTCGGTCAAGGTCGAGGCTGTCAACACGATCAACCGTCAGGGCAAGCGCAAGCGCTCCAAGACGGGCTTTGGCAAGCGCAAGGACACCAAGCGCGCCATCGTGACGCTGGCCGAGGGCAACCGCATCGACATCTTCGGTGGTCCGGTCTCCTAACGGAGATCGTGATCGTCGATAAGGACGAGGACGAGAGAGCCAAATGGGCATCCGCAAGTACAAGCCGACTACGCCGGGCCGTCGTGGCTCCAGCGTGGCCGACTTCGTAGAGATCACGCGGTCCACCCCGGAGAAGTCGCTGGTTCGCCCCCTGCACAGCAAGGGCGGCCGTAACAACGCCGGTCGGATCACCGTTCGCCACCAGGGTGGCGGTCACAAGCGCGCCTACCGCGTGATCGACTTCCGTCGTCACGACAAGGACGGCGTGCCGGCGAAGGTCGCGCACATCGAGTACGACCCGAACCGCACCGCGCGCATCGCGCTGCTGCACTACGCGGACGGCGAGAAGCGCTACATCATCGCGCCGCGCGGCATCACGCAGGGCGACCGGATCGAGAACGGCGCTGGCGCCGACATCAAGCCGGGCAACAACCTGCCGCTGCGCAACATCCCGGTCGGTACCACCATCCACGCGGTGGAGCTGCGTCCCGGCGGCGGTGCCAAGCTGGCCCGCTCGGCCGGCTCCGGCATCCAGCTGCTGGCGCGTGAGGGCAAGATGGCGCACCTGCGCATGCCCTCCGGCGAGATCCGCCTGGTCGACGCGCGCTGCCGCGCCACCGTCGGCGAGGTCGGCAACGCCGAGCAGTCGAACATCAACTGGGGCAAGGCCGGCCGCATGCGCTGGAAGGGCGTTCGCCCGACCGTGCGTGGTGTCGCCATGAACCCGATCGACCACCCGCACGGTGGTGGTGAGGGTAAGACCTCTGGTGGTCGCCACCCGGTCTCGCCGTGGGGCCAGAAGGAGGGTCGTACCCGTCGCCCGAAGAAGGCGTCGGACGCTCTCATCGTGCGCCGCCGCAAGACCAACAAGAAGCGCTAGGAGCAGGTCAGATGCCGCGCAGTCTCAAGAAGGGCCCCTTCATCGACGGCCACCTTCTCAAGAAGGTGGACGCGCAGAACGAGGCGGGTACCCAGAACGTCATCAAGACCTGGTCCCGCCGCTCCGTGATCTTCCCGGCCATGCTCGGCCACACGATCGCGGTTCACGATGGTCGCAAGCACGTCCCGGTGTTCGTCACCGAGTCGATGGTCGGCCACAAGCTGGGCGAGTTCGCTCCGACCCGCACCTTCCGCGGCCACGTCAAGGACGACCGCAAGTCGAAGCGTCGCTAGTCGCCTGAGCTTCACCGCCAGAACGACTCAATGACTTACTCCATTAAGGGGACAACCATGGAAGCCAGGGCCCAGGCGCGGTACATCCGCGTCACGCCCATGAAGGCCCGCCGCGTGGTGGACCTCATCCGTGGCCTGCCGGCCACGGAGGCCCAGGCCGTCCTGCGTTTCGCTCCGCAGGCCGCCACCGTGCCGGTCGGCAAGGTGCTCGACAGCGCCATTGCCAACGCCGCGCACAACTACAACCACTCCAACGTGGACGACCTCGTCATCAGCGAGGCGTACGTTGACGAGGGTCCGACCCTGAAGCGGTTCCGCCCGCGTGCCCAGGGCCGCGCCTACCGGATCCGCAAGCGGACCAGCCACATCACCGTGGTCGTCAGCAGCAAGGAAGGGACCCGGTAATGGGCCAGAAGGTTAACCCGCACGGGTTCCGCCTCGGCATCAGCACGGACTTCAAGTCCCGCTGGTACGCCGACAAGCTGTACAAGGACTACGTCAAGGAAGACGTTGCCATTCGTCGCATGATGACGAAGGGCATGGAGCGCGCCGGCATCTCGAAGGTTGAGATCGAGCGCACCCGCGACCGCGTCCGCGTCGACATCCACACCGCCCGCCCCGGCATCGTCATCGGTCGCCGTGGCACCGAGGCCGACCGCATCCGCGGCGACCTCGAGAAGCTGACCGGCAAGCAGGTCCAGCTGAACATCCTCGAGGTCAAGAACCCCGAGCTGGACGCCCAGCTCGTGGCTCAGGGCGTCGCGGAGCAGCTGTCCTCCCGCGTCTCCTTCCGCCGTGCCATGCGCAAGTCGATGCAGGGCACCATGAAGTCCGGCGCCAAGGGCATCAAGGTCCAGTGCTCCGGTCGTCTCGGCGGCGCCGAGATGAGCCGGTCGGAGTTCTACCGCGAGGGTCGTGTGCCGCTGCACACCCTGCGTGCGAACGTCGACTACGGCTTCTTCGAGGCCAAGACCACCTTCGGCCGCATCGGCGTGAAGGTCTGGATCTACAAGGGCGACGTCAAGAACATCGCCGAGGTCCGCGCTGAGAACGCCGCTGCCCGCTCGGGCAACCGCCCGGCCCGTCCCGAGGGTGGTCGTCCCGCCCGCGGTGGCGACCGCCGTGGTGGCGAGCGCGGTGGCCGTGGCCGTCGTCCCGCCGCTGCCGAGGCCCCCGCGGCCCCGGCCGCTGAGGCGCCGGCTGCCGAGAACACCGGAACGGAGGCCTGACTCCCATGCTGATCCCCCGTCGGGTCAAGCACCGCAAGCAGCACCACCCGAAGCGTCGTGGCGCTGCCAAGGGTGGCACCGAGCTCGCCTTCGGCGAGTACGGCATCCAGGCCGTCACCCCGGCCTACGTGACGAACCGGCAGATCGAGTCCGCTCGTATCGCCGTCACCCGTCACATCAAGCGTGGCGGCAAGGTCTGGATCAACATCTACCCGGACCGTCCGCTCACCAAGAAGCCGGCCGAGACCCGCATGGGTTCCGGTAAGGGTTCGCCCGAGTGGTGGATCGCGAACGTGCACCCGGGTCGGGTCATGTTCGAGCTGTCGTACCCCAACGAGAAGGTGGCTCGTGAGGCGCTGACCCGCGCAGCTCACAAGCTCCCGATGAAGTGCCGGATCATCCGGCGCGAGGCAGGTGAGAGCTGATGTCGGCCGGCACCAAGGCTGCTGACCTCCGCGAGCTGGACAACGAGGGTCTCGTTGCCAAGCTCCGTGAGGCCAAGGAGGAGCTGTTCAACCTCCGCTTCCAGGCGGCGACCGGGCAGCTCGACAACCACGGACGGCTCAAGCTCGTCCGTAAGGACATCGCGCGGATCTACACCCTGATGCGCGAGCGCGAGCTGGGCATCGAGACGGTGGAGAGCGCCTGATGACTGAGAACACCAACGAGACGCGCGGTTTCCGCAAGACCCGTGAGGGTCTCGTCGTCAGCGACAAGATGGACAAGACCGTCGTCGTCGCCGTCGAGGACCGCGTCAAGCACGCTCTGTACGGCAAGGTCATCCGCCGTACGAACAAGCTGAAGGCGCACGACGAGGCGAACGCCTGCGGCATCGGCGACCGGGTCCTCCTCGCGGAGACCCGCCCGCTGTCCGCGACGAAGCGCTGGCGCGTCGTCGAGATCCTCGAGAAGGCCAAGTAACGAAGTTGATGCGGTACGGCCGTATGTGCACCAGGTCCCTCGCGGGCGCTGGTGTGAGCAGCGGCCGGCCCGTCAGCTCTCGTTGACGATCAGGAGAAAGCTGTGATCCAGCAGGAGTCGCGACTGCGTGTCGCCGACAACACGGGCGCGAAGGAAATCCTTTGCATCCGCGTTCTCGGTGGTTCCGGTCGCCGCTACGCCGGTATCGGGGACGTCATCGTCGCGACCGTCAAGGACGCGATCCCCGGCGGTTCGGTGAAGAAGGGTGACGTCGTCAAGTGCGTCGTCGTCCGTACCGTGAAGTCGCGCCGTCGTCCGGATGGCTCGTACATCCGCTTCGACGAGAACGCCGCGGTCGTTCTGAAGAACACCGATGGTGACCCCCGTGGTACCCGCATCTTCGGCCCGGTGGGCCGCGAGCTGCGTGACAAGAAGTTCATGAAGATCATCTCGCTTGCGCCGGAGGTGCTCTAACTCATGGCGAACAGCATGAAGATCAAGAAGGGTGACCTGGTTCAGGTCATCACCGGCAAGGACCGCGGCAAGCAGGGCAAGGTCATCCAGGCCATGCCCGCCGAGAACAAGGTCCTGGTCGAGGGTGTGAACCGGGTCAAGAAGCACACCAAGCCGGGCCCGGGCACTCAGGGTGGCATCGTCACCGTCGAGGCGCCGGTGCACGTCTCCAACGTCCAGCTGGTCGTGGAGAAGGACGGCAAGAAGGTCGTCACCCGCGTTGGCTACCGCTTCGATGACGAGGGCAACAAGATCCGCGTTGCCAAGCGAACCGGTGAGGACATCTGATGTCTGAGACGACTGTTGAGAAGGTGACCCCCCGTCTCAAGGAGCGTTACAACTCCGAGATCAAGGGTCAGCTGCAGGAGCAGTTCTCGTACGAGAACGTCATGCTGACGCCCGGCCTGGTCAAGGTCGTCGTCAACATGGGTGTCGGCGAGGCCGCCCGTGACAGCAAGCTGATCGAGGGCGCGATCCGCGACCTGACCGCGATCACCGGTCAGAAGCCGGCCGTGACCAAGGCTCGCAAGTCCATCGCGCAGTTCAAGCTGCGCGAGGGCCAGCCGATCGGCACCCACGTCACCCTCCGTGGTGACCGCATGTGGGAGTTCCTGGACCGTCTGGTGTCGCTGGCCCTGCCGCGTATCCGTGACTTCCGTGGCCTCTCCCCGAAGCAGTTCGACGGCCGTGGCAACTACACCTTCGGTCTGACCGAGCAGGTCATGTTCCACGAGATCGACCAGGACAAGGTCGACCGTCAGCGCGGTATGGACATCACCGTCGTGACCACCGCCCAGACCGACGACGAGGGCCGGGCGCTCCTGCGCGCTCTGGGCTTCCCGTTCAAGGAGGCGTAACACATGGCGAAGAAGTCCCTCATCGCGAAGTCCGAGCGCAAGCCGAAGTTCGGCGTCCGGGCCTACACCCGGTGCCAGCGCTGCGGCCGTCCGCACTCGGTGTACCGCAAGTTCGGCCTGTGCCGTGTCTGCCTTCGTGAGATGGCGCACCGCGGCGAGCTGCCGGGCGTGACCAAGAGCTCCTGGTAGTCCTCTCCCAACAGAGGGACCAGGCACTTTAGGCACACAGCGAAGCAGAGGTGCCCGATCCCACACCGGCCCGTTTTGGGCCTACCGTACGGATTCCCGTAAGGTAGTGGGGTCGGGCCCCCTGCCACGGCTTCCCCATGGACGCCCGTGGCCCTTCTGGAGGGCTCGCACCCAGTCTTACGACGTCGCAGGTCCCCTGCGCTTGTGCCCCTGACGAACTCGGAAGAGTGCGGCAGGGGGACCTGGCGCGGAGAAACCGCGGCGAGAGAGGCCTGAGGCCATCATGACCATGACCGACCCCATCGCAGACATGCTCACGCGTCTGCGTAACGCGAACTCGGCGTACCACGACTCCGTGGCGATGCCGGCCAGCAAGATCAAGGCGCACGTCGCCGAGATCCTGCAGCAGGAGGGGTACATCTCCTCCTACAAGGTTGAGGAGCCCGTCGAGGGCGAGGTCGGCAAGAAGCTGACCATCGAGCTCAAGTTCGGCCCCAACCGTGAGCGCTCCATCGCCGGCATCAAGCGCATCAGCAAGCCGGGTCTGCGCGTTTACGCAAAGTCCACCAACCTGCCGAAGGTGCTCGGCGGCCTGGGCGTGGCGATCATCTCCACGTCTTCGGGTCTCCTCACCGACAAGCAGGCCGCCAAGAAGGGCGTAGGCGGAGAAGTTCTCGCCTACGTCTGGTAATTCGGGAAACGGAGGTACAGCAATGTCGCGCATTGGACGGCTGCCCATCCAGGTCCCCGCTGGCGTGGACGTCACCATCGATGGCCAGGCGGTCTCGGTGAAGGGCCCGAAGGGCACCCTCACCCACGTTGTCGCCGCGCCGATCGAGATCGGTAAGGGCGAGGACGGCACGCTGCTCGTCACCCGCCCCAACGACGAGCGTCTGTCGAAGGCCCTGCACGGCCTTTCCCGCACGCTGGTGGCGAACATGATCACCGGCGTGACCGCGGGCTACCGCAAGTCGCTGGAGATCAGCGGTGTCGGCTACCGAGTTCTGGCGAAGGGCTCCAACATGGAGTTCCAGCTGGGCTACAGCCACCCGATCCTCGTCGAGGCCCCCGAGGGCATCTCCTTCGTCGTCGAGTCGGCCACCAAGTTCCACGTGGACGGCATCGACAAGCAGAAGGTCGGCGAGGTCGCCGCGAAGATCCGCAAGCTGCGCAAGCCGGACCCGTACAAGGCCAAGGGTGTCAAGTACGCGGGCGAGGTCATCCGCCGCAAGGTCGGAAAGAGTGGTAAGTAAGCGATGAGTGTCTCTGTCAAGATCGGCAAGGGCAACGCCTACAAGAGCGCCGCTCGCAAGCGCCGCGCGATCCGCGTTCGCAAGCGCGTCGTCGGCACCGAGGTGCGTCCGCGCCTCGTCGTGACGCGTTCGAACCGTCACATGGTCGCCCAGGTCATCGACGACGCCAAGGGTCACACCCTGGCGTCGGCGTCCACCCTCGACGTGTCCATCAAGGGCGCCGAGGGCGACAAGACCGAGCTGGCCAAGAAGGTCGGGAGCCTGGTCGCCGAGCGCGCCAAGGCCGCCGGCATCGAGTCGGTCGTCTTCGACCGCGCGGGCAACCGGTACGCCGGCCGCATCGCCGCCCTGGCGGACGCGGCTCGTGAGGCCGGGCTCGACTTCTAAGCCGCTCGTCGGCTCAGTCGACGGACGTAATCGAGAGAGGTAATTCCAATGGCTGGACCCCAGCGCCGCGGTAGCGGCGCCGGCGGCGGCACCGGCGGTGGCGAGCGGCGCGACCGTAAGCGTGACGACCGGGGCAACGCCCCCGCCGTCGAGAAGACCGCTTACGTCGAGCGCGTTGTCGCGATCAACCGTGTCGCCAAGGTTGTCAAGGGTGGTCGTCGTTTCAGCTTCACCGCGCTGGTCGTGGTGGGCGACGGTGACGGCACCGTGGGTGTCGGTTACGGGAAGGCGAAGGAGGTTCCGGCCGCCATCGCCAAGGGTGTTGAGGAGGCCAAGAAGAACTTCTTCAAGGTCCCCCGTATCCAGGGCACCATCCCGCACCCGATCCAGGGTGAGAAGGCCGCCGGCGTCGTGCTCCTGAAGCCCGCCGCCCCCGGTACCGGTGTTATCGCCGGTGGTCCGGTGCGCGCCGTCCTGGAGTGCGCCGGCATTCACGACATCCTGTCGAAGTCGCTCGGCTCGGACAACGCGATCAACATCGTGCACGCCACCGTGGCTGCTCTGAAGGGCCTCGTGCGCCCCGAGGAGATCGCCGCCCGTCGTGGCCTGCCGCTGGAGGACGTGGCCCCCGCCGCTCTGCTGCGGGCGCGTGCTGCTGGGGTGAGCGCCTGATGGCTCGCCTGAAGATCACGCAGACCAAGTCGTACATCGGCAGCAAGCAGAACCACCGTGACACCCTGCGTACGCTTGGTCTCAAGCGCATGCACGACGTCGTGGTGAAGGAGGACCGTCCCGAGATCCGCGGGATGGCCCACACGGTCCGTCACCTGGTGACGGTTGAGGAGGTGGACTGATCATGGGCGACAACCCGATCAAGATCCACAACCTGCGTCCCGCCCCGGGTGCCAAGACCGACAAGATCCGCGTGGGTCGTGGTGAGGGCTCCAAGGGTAAGACTGCCGGTCGTGGTACCAAGGGCACGAAGGCCCGCTACCAGGTTCCGCAGCGCTTCGAGGGTGGCCAGATGCCGCTCCACATGCGCCTGCCGAAGCTGAAGGGCTTCAAGAACCCGTTCAAGATCACGTTCCAGGTTGTCAACCTCGACAAGCTGGCCGAGCTCTACCCGCAGGGTGGCGAGGTCACTGTCGAGGACCTGGTCGCCAAGGGCGCGGTTCGCAAGAACTCCCTCGTCAAGGTGCTCGGCACCGGCGAGGTCTCGGTTGCGCTGCAGGTGACGGTCGACGCCGTCTCCGGCTCCGCCGCCGAGAAGATCAAGGCCGCCGGCGGTACGGTCACCGAGCTCGTCTGAGCCCGCTGAGATCCGCCTTCGAGCCCCGCACCTCCTCCGGGAGGTGCGGGGCTCGTGCCGTTCCCGGGGACATCGGGCCGGAAGGCGCTCGTTCTTTTGTGTGGCAAACCCGGGCATCCCGTACCCCGTGAGTGGGGGAGGGGCGGTACGCGCTTCTTCCGAGTGGCTGCGCACTGTTAGAGTCCGTGGAGTTCCCTTGTAGGCTGCGCGTAGGCTCGCCTGTGCCGTCTGTACGGGGGCCCGAACCGCAAACTCCCCATTCAGGACCGACCCTCCCGCCGACGACGCGCGGGAGGCGCAGGAGGCACCGTGCTCAGTGCGTTCGCGCGGGCGTTCCAGACGCCCGACCTGCGCAAGAAGCTGCTGTTCACGCTGGGCATCATGGTGCTGTTCCGCCTGGGCTCGCACATTCCGATGCCGGGCGTGAGCTTCACGGCCGTGAACGAGTGCGTGAAGGAGACCAAGAACAGCGGTCTCTTCGGGCTCGTCAACCTGTTCAGCGGCGGCGCGCTCCTCCAATTGACGATCTTCGCCCTCGGCATCATGCCGTACATCACTGCGAGCATCATCCTCCAGCTCCTCACCGTCGTGATCCCGCGACTGGAGATGCTGAAGAAGGAGGGCCAGGCCGGCCAGGCCAAGATCACCCAGTACACCCGTTACCTGACCATCGCGCTCGCCGTGCTCCAGGGCACCGGCATCGTGGCGACGGCCTCCAGCGGCGCGCTGTTCTCCGGCTGCCCGCTGGCCAACCAGATCGTCCCGGACACCAGCGTGTTCCGGATCGCCGTCATGGTGCTCACGATGACGGCCGGCACCACGGTCATCATGTGGCTCGGTGAGCTGATCACCGACCGCGGCATCGGCAACGGCATGTCGCTGCTGATCTTCACCTCGATCGCGGCGCAGTTCCCGTCCTCGATGTGGGCGATCAAGACCTCCGGCACCATCGGCGGCGGCTGGGTCGAGTTCCTCTCCGTGGTCGCGGTCGGCGTCATCGTCGTGATGCTGGTCATCTTCGTCGAGCAGGCCCAGCGCCGGATCCCGGTCCAGTACGCGAAGCGGATGATCGGCCGCCGCGCGTTCGGCGGGACCTCGACCTACATCCCGCTCAAGGTGAACCAGGCCGGTGTCATCCCGGTCATCTTCGCCTCGTCGCTGCTGTACATCCCCGCCCTGGTGGTCCAGCTGACCAACAGCCAGGCCGGCTGGGCCACGTGGATCCGGACGAACTTCGTCAAGGGTGACCACCCGATCTACATGGCCACGTACTTCCTGCTGATCGTCTTCTTCGCCTTCTTCTACGTCGCCATCTCCTTCAACCCCGAAGAAGTTGCCGACAACATGAAGAAGTATGGTGGGTTCATCCCGGGCATCCGGGCCGGCCGACCGACGGCCGAGTACCTGAACTACGTGCTGACCCGAATCACGTGGCCGGGTTCGCTCTACCTGGGCCTGATCGCGTTGATCCCGATGATCGCCCTGGTCGCCTTCGGACAGCAGACCAACTTCCCGTTCGGCGGCACCAGCGTGCTCATCGTCGTCGGCGTCGGACTCGAAACTGTGAAGCAGATCGAGAGCCAGCTCCAGCAGCGCAATTACGAAGGGTTCCTCCGCTGATGCGTATCGTCCTCGTTGGTCCTCCCGGGGCCGGGAAGGGTACTCAGGCGCACCTGCTCGCCAAGACCCTGTCCATCCCCCACATCTCCACCGGCGACCTGTTCCGTGCGAACATCAGCCAGGGCACCCCGCTGGGCCTCGAGGCCAAGTCCTACATGGACGCGGGGCGCCTGGTGCCGGACGAGGTCACCATCGGGATGGCCAAGGACCGCATGCTCCAGGCGGACGCCGTCAACGGCTTCCTGCTCGACGGCTTCCCCCGCAACCTGGGGCAGGCCAAGGCGCTGGACGAGTTCCTCGCCGAGCAGGGCATCAAGCTGGACGGCGTGCTGGACCTGGAGGTCCCCGAGGACGAGGTCGTCCGCCGGATCGCCGGCCGCCGCCTGTGCCGCAACGACGGTGGCCACGTCTTCCACGTGGACTACAACCCGCCGAAGGTCGACGGCGTCTGCGACGAGTGCGGCGGCGAGCTGTACCAGCGCTCGGACGACACCGAGGACAAGGTGCGCACGCGCCTGGAGGTCTACCACACGGAGACCGAGCCGATCATCGACTACTACGTCCAGCAGGGCCTGGTGGCGACCATCTCGGCCCTCGGCAAGGTGGACGAGGTCACCGCCCGCTCGATCGAGGCGCTGAAGCAGGACAGCTGAGTCTCTCGGCGAACGTACGACGGTACGGCCGGGTCGCCCGCCCCACGCGGGTGGCCCGGCCGTTTCGGCGTCGTACGGTGGTAGCAGTGGTAATCCGGACTTGGAAGGCGTGACCAGATGGTGGAGATCAAGACCCCCGAGCAGATCGCGAAGATGCGAGCGGCCGGGCTGGTCGTCGCCGAGGCCCTGAAGGCCTGCCGCGAGGCGGTCGCCCCCGGGGTGACCACCCAGGAGCTCAACGACGTCGCGGACAAGGTCATCACCGACCACGGCGCCACCTCGAACTTCCGGGCCAACCACGGCGGGCTCTGGTTCCCGGGCGTGATCTGCGCCTCGGTGAACAACGAGGTCGTGCACGGCATCCCCGGCGACCGGGCCCTCCAGGAGGGCGACATCATCTCGATCGACTGCGGCGCCATCCTGGACGGCTGGCACGGCGACTCGGCCATCACCGTGGCGGTCGGCGAGGTCCGCCCGGAGGTCGAGATGCTGAGCCGGGTGACCGAGGGCTCGATGTGGGCCGGCATCGCCCAGATGAAGAAGAACAACCGCCTGGTGGACGTCTCCAAGGCGATCGAGGGCTTCATCCGCCGCCAGCCGCTCCCGCCGAAGGGCAAGTGGGGCATCACCGAGGGCTACGGCGGCCACGGCATCGGCACCGCGATGCACATGGAGCCGCACGTGCTGAACTACGTCGAGCGCGGCCGCGGCAAGGGCCCGAAGCTCGTCCCCGGCACCGTGCTGGCGATCGAGCCGATGGTCTCGCTCGGCACCCCGCACACCACCGTGCTGGAGGACGACTGGACGGTCGTCACCAACGACGGCACCTGGGCCTCGCACTGGGAGCACTCGGTGGCCGTCACCGAGCAGGGCCCGCTGGTGCTGACCGCCTTCGACGGCGGCAGGGCGGAGCTGGCCAAGCTGGGCATCACCGCAGCTCCGGACCCCCTCGCGTAGTCCTGACGGTGCTCAACTGCCGCTGCTGACAAGGGATCAGGGCCCTGGAGGTTTGGACCTCCAGGGCTTTTGTCCTATTTTTATGCGCTGGCAGTGGTCGGCTCCGGCCGGTCCGGTTACGAGCGATGCAGGAGAGAGCACGTGCTCAAGGGATTCCGCGACTTCATGATGCGCGGCAACGTCGTCGACATGGCGGTCGGTGTGGTCATCGGTGCCGCGTTCACCGCGGTGGTGACCGGCTTCGTGTCCGCCTTCCTCACCCCGCTGGTGGGTGTGGTGGTCGGCGCCGCCGGCGACTTCAGCTCGTACAAGGCGCACATCGCGGGGGTGACCTTCCCGTACGGGCAGTTCCTCAACGTGCTGATCGCGTTCTTCATGACCGCCGCGGTGCTGTACTTCTGCGTGGTGCTGCCGATCACCAAGGCGACCGCGCGCTACATGCCGAAGAAGCCGAAGACGCCGAAGCGCCCGTGCCCCGAGTGCCTGACCGACATCCCCGAGGCCGCCCGCCGCTGCTCGGCCTGCACCGCCCACGTCGAGCCGCTGACGGTCCTCAGCAAGGCCTGACGTAGCAGATGTGACGGCGACCGCTTTCCGGGACCCCCGTTTTGGTGCACCGGACGCGCTGGCGTAGGATGGACCGTCGGCTCACTCGTAGCGTGCTTCAGCGCGCCCTCTTCCCCCCGGGGAAGGGGTGAACCCAGGTTCGCACGAGCGTTCCGCATACGGTAGCCGGTCCCGGAAGGTGGATCTCGCAGTTCATGGCTAAGAAGCAAGGCGCCATTGAGATCGAGGGCACCGTGATCGAGTCTCTGCCGAACGCGATGTTCAAGGTCGAGCTGCAGAACGGTCACAAGGTCCTCGCGCACATCAGTGGCAAGATGCGCATGCACTACATCCGCATCCTGCCGGACGACCGGGTCGTCGTGGAGCTCAGCCCCTACGACCTCACGCGCGGGCGGATCGTCTACCGCTACAAGTAAGAACGTCAGATCTAGACCCGGAGAACCTGAAACATGAAGGTCAAGCCGAGCGTCAAGAAGATCTGCGACAAGTGCAAGGTGATCCGCCGCCACGGCCGGGTCATGGTGATCTGCGACAACCTGCGCCACAAGCAGCGCCAGGGCTGATCACTCTTCAGCATTTCTCGTAGTACTTCGCGCGACGCGAAAACGTCATAAGCGGGCTACCCGATCCGTCCGTTCCCCGGACGGACTGCCACCCCCGGTCAGAGGCCGGGGCTCCCTCACCGTGAGGTGTCGGAGTAGGTAGCACGCAAGACCTCTGAAGAACCACAGGAGCCTTGAATGGCACGCCTCGCCGGCGTTGATCTCCCCCGTGAGAAGCGGATCGAGATCGCCCTTACGTACGTGTACGGCATCGGCCGTACCCGCGCCCAGCAGACCCTGGCCGAGACCGGTGTCAACCCGGATGTCCGCGTTCGCGACATCTCCGAGGACGACCTCGTCAAGCTGGGCCAGTACATCGACGCCAACTACACGGTCGAGGGTGACCTCCGCCGTGAGGTGGCCGCCGACATCCGCCGCAAGGTCGAGATCGGCTGCTACGAGGGTCTGCGTCACCGCCGCGGCCTGCCGGTCCGCGGCCAGCGCACCCACACCAACGCGCGTACCCGCAAGGGCCCGCGTCGCGCGATCGCCGGTAAGAAGAAGCCGGGCAAGAAGTAGTCCGTCCCGTAACCGGACATCCCTCCGGCCCGCGGGTCAGCGGACCGACCACCTCAGTAGGAGAACAGACTTATGCCCCCCAAGGGTCGTCAGGCTGCCGGCGCGAAGAAGATCCGCCGCAAGGAAAAGAAGAACGTCGCTCACGGCCACGCGCACATCAAGAGCACGTTCAACAACACCATCGTTTCGATCACCGACCCCGCGGGCAACGTGATCTCCTGGGCCTCCGCCGGTCACGTCGGCTTCAAGGGCTCGCGCAAGTCGACCCCGTTCGCCGCGCAGATGGCCGCCGAGGCCGCTGCCCGTCGCGCGCAGGAGCACGGCATGCGCAAGGTCGACGTCTTCGTGAAGGGTCCGGGCTCCGGCCGCGAGACCGCGATCCGTTCGCTCCAGGCCACCGGCCTGGAGGTCGGCTCGATCCAGGACGTCACCCCCACCCCGCACAACGGCTGCCGTCCGCCGAAGCGCCGCCGCGTCTGACGCAGCGCCTTCGGGCACACGGGTGATGTTTTAACCTCGTACGGGCTCCCACGCAGTGATTGGTCGCTGCCTACGGGAGCCCGTACGCTTGGTCCTGTCGGCATCAAATAGTGGGTGCCGAAGACAACTGGAGGATTCCCCCCATGCTTATCGCTCAGCGCCCCTCGCTGACCGAAGAGGTCGTCGACGAGTTCCGCTCGCGGTTCGTGATCGAGCCGCTGGAGCCGGGCTTCGGCTACACCCTCGGCAACTCCCTGCGCCGCACGCTCCTGTCGTCGATCCCGGGTGCCGCTGTCACCAGCATCCGCATCGACGGCGTCCTGCACGAGTTCACCACCGTGCCGGGCGTCAAGGAGGACGTGACCGACCTCATCCTCAACATCAAGCAGCTGGTCGTCTCCTCGGAGCACGACGAGCCGGTCGTGATGTACCTGCGCAAGCAGGGCCCGGGTGTCGTCACCGCCGCCGACATCGCCCCGCCGGCGGGTGTCGAGGTGCACAACCCGGAGCTGGTCCTCGCCACGCTGAACGGCAAGGGCAAGCTGGAGATGGAGCTGACCGTCGAGCGCGGTCGCGGCTACGTCTCCGCCGTCCAGAACAAGGCCTCCGGCCAGGAGATCGGCCGCATCCCGGTCGACTCGATCTACAGCCCCGTGCTGAAGGTCACCTACAAGGTCGAGGCCACCCGTGTCGAGCAGCGGACCGACTTCGACAAGCTGATCGTCGACGTCGAGACCAAGCCCGCCATGCGTCCGCGCGACGCCATGGCCTCGGCCGGCAAGACCCTGGTGGAGCTGTTCGGCCTCGCCCGCGAGCTGAACATCGACGCCGAGGGCATCGACATGGGCCCGTCCCCGACGGACGCCGCCCTGGCCGCCGACCTGGCGCTGCCGATCGAGGAGCTGGAGCTCACGGTCCGCTCCTACAACTGCCTCAAGCGCGAGGGCATCCACACCGTGGGTGAGCTCGTCGCCCGCTCCGAGGCCGACCTGCTCGACATCCGCAACTTTGGTGCGAAGTCGATCGACGAGGTCAAGGCGAAGCTGGCCGGCATGGGCCTGGCCCTCAAGGACAGCCCGCCCGGGTTCGACCCGACCGCTGCCGCCGACGCCTTCGGCGCCGACGACCTCGACGACTCGCACTTCGCCGAGACCGAGCAGTACTGAGAGAATTGGCCGCGGGGGCGGTTCCACGAACCGCCCCCGTCGTCGTGAAAGTCGTACGGGCAACAGTGCCCGTACGCCCGCTGCGGTACCTGATACGGCCGTAGTCGGAGATCCAAGGAGTAATCCATGCCGCGTCCCACCAAGGGTGCCCGCCTCGGCGGCGGCCCGCACCACGAGCCGCTGCTGCTCGCCGGTCTGTGCCGGGAGCTGTTCCAGTACGGCCGCATCACCACGACCGAGGCCAAGGCCCGTCGGATGCGCCCGCTGGCGGAGAAGCTGATCACCAAGGCGAAGAAGGGCGACATCCACAACCGTCGCCTGGTGCGCAAGACCATCACCGACGTGTCGGTGCTGCACACCCTCTTCACCGAGATCGCGCCGCGCTACGAGAACCGCCCGGGTGGTTACACCCGTATCACCAAGATCGGTCCCCGTCGTGGCGACAACGCCCCGATGGCCGTGATCGAGCTGGTCGAGGCGCTGACCGTCGCGCAGACCGCCGTCGGCGAGGCCGAGGCCGCCACCAAGCGTGCCGTCAAGGAGGCCGACGCCAAGGTCGAGGAGACCAAGGCCGACGCCGCCGAGGCCGAGCAGGCCTGACACCTCTAGGTGTGTTGCGGGCCCGCTTCCCCAGTGATGGGGGAGCGGGCCCGTTCCTTGTTCTTCGAGGTCCCGGGAGAAGAGAAGCAGTGGTCAACGAGTGCGTCGAGCAGCCGCCGGTGAAGGACGGCCCGGCCGACGGGTACGTCCGGGTTCGGCTCGACCTCGCCTACCAGGGTGCCGAGTTCTCCGGCTGGGCCCGCCAGAAGGGCGGCCGCCGGACGGTCCAGGAGGAGATCGAGAGCGCGCTGCAGGTCGTCACCCGCAGCCCGGAGCTGTTCCCGCTGACCGTGGCCGGCCGCACCGACGCCGGAGTGCACGCCCGCGGCCAGGTCGCCCACGTCGACCTGCCGGCCGAGCTGTGGGCGGAGCACCGGGAGAAGCTGCTGCGCCGGCTGGCCGGCCGGCTGCCCGGGGACGTCCGGATCTACCGGGTCGGCGAGGCGCCGGCCGGGTTCGACGCCCGCTTCTCGGCCGTCTGGCGCCGGTACGCGTACCGGGTCTCCGACCACCCCGGCGGGGTGGACCCGCTGCTGCGCGGCCACGTGCTCTGGCACGACCGGCCGCTGGACGTGGAGAAGATGAACGCCGCCGCGAAGCTGCTGCTCGGCGAGCACGACTTCGCCGCGTACTGCAAGAAGCGCGAGGGCGCCACCACCATCCGCACCCTGCTGGAGCTGCACTGGGACCGCGTCCCGGTGGACCCGTACGCCGCCCAGGAGGGCTCGCTCGCGGTCGCCACCGTGCGGGCCGACGCCTTCTGCCACAACATGGTCCGGGCGCTGGTCGGTGCGATGCTGCTGGTCGGCGACGGGCACCGGCCGGTGGAGTTCCCCGGCGAGGTGCTGGCCGGCGGGGTGCGCAACTCCGCCGTCAACGTGATCCGGCCGTACGGGCTCACGCTGGAGGAGGTCGGCTACCCGCCGGACGACCAGCTGGCCGAGCGCAACCGGGCGGCCCGGCGGATGCGGACCCTGCCCGGTCAGCCGGCCATCGGTTAATCCGTTTTGGCCCGGCGCGTCCGCTTGGGAGAATCGTTCCCATGGGACACGTCGAGATTTCGCACCTGGAGTACTACCTGCCGGACGGGCGCGTGTTGTTCGACGACGCGTCCTTCCGGGTCGGAGAGGGCGCCGCGGTCGCCCTGGTCGGTGCCAACGGCGCCGGCAAGACCACCCTGCTCCGGATGATCGCGGGGGACATCCAGCCGCACGGCGGCACGGTGACGATCAGCGGCGGGCTCGGCGTGATGCGCCAGTTCGTCGGCACCACCGGCCGCGAGGACCAGCAGTCCACCCCGGGCGCGCTGCCGGCCGACGCCTCGGTGCGCGACCTGCTGGTCTCCGTCGCCCCCGAGCGGATCGCCAAGGCCGCCCGCGCGGTGGACGCCGCCGAGCTGGCGATGATCGCCCAGGACGACGAGAAGACGCAGATGGCCTACGCCCAGGCGCTCTCCGACTGGGCCGACGTCGGCGGCTACGACTACGAGACCGACTGGGACGTCTGCACCATGGCGGCCCTCGGGGTGTCCTTCGACAAGGCCCAGTGGCGCGGCCTGAACACCCTCTCCGGCGGCGAGCAGAAGCGGCTGGTGCTGGAGGCGCTGCTGCGCGGCCCCGAAGAGGTGCTGCTGCTCGACGAGCCCGACAACTACCTGGACGTCCCGGCGAAGCGCTGGCTGGAGGAGGCCCTCAAGGCCACCTCGAAGACCGTCCTGTTCATCTCGCACGACCGCGAGCTGCTCTCCAAGACCGCCGACAAGATCATCTCCGTGGAGTCCGGCGCGGCGGGCAGCAGCGTCTGGGTGCACGGCGGCGGTTTCGACTCCTTCCACGAGGCCCGCAAGGACCGCTTCGCGCGGTTCGAGGAGCTCGGCCGGCGCTGGGACGAGGAGCACGCCAAGCTCAAGAAGCTGGTCGTCACCCTGCGCCAGGCCGCCGCCGTCAGCCACGCCCTGGCCACCCGCTACGCCGCCGCCCAGACCCGGCTGAAGAAGTTCGAGGAGGCCGGGCGGCCGGAGGAGCCCCCGCGCGAGCAGAGCATCACCATGCGGCTCAAGGGCGGGCGCACCGGTGTGCGCTCCTTCACCCTGGAGCAGCTGGAGCTCACCGGCCTGATGCGGCCCTTCGACCTGGAGGTCTTCTACGGCGAGCGGGTCGCGGTGCTGGGCGCCAACGGCGCCGGCAAGTCGCACCTGCTGCGGCTGCTCGCGGGGGACGAGACCGTCGAGCACGCCGGCGCCTGGAAGCTCGGCGCCCGGGTCGTGCCCGGCCACTTCCGGCAGACCCACGCCCACCCGGAGCTGTTCGGCCGCACCGTGCGGTCGATCGTCGAGGAGGAGCACGCGCTCAGCCGCGGCGCCGCGATGGGGGCGCTGCGCCGGTACGAGCTGGACCGCCAGGAGGAGCAGAAGTTCGAGTCGCTGTCCGGCGGGCAGCAGGCCCGGCTGATGATCCTCAAGCTCGAACTCTCCGGTGTCACGGCCCTGTTGCTGGACGAGCCGACCGACAACCTGGACCTGGAGAGCGCCGAGGCGCTGCAGGCCGGCCTGGAGGCCTTCGACGGCACCGTGCTGTGCGTCACCCACGACCGCTGGTTCGCCAAGACCTTCGACCGTTTCCTGGTGTTCGGCGCGGACGGCCGGGTGTTCGAGTCGCCGGAACCGGTCTGGGACGTGACCCGCGTGGAGCGCGAACGCTGAGTGACGGCCGGGCCTCCGGCCGGAAGGAGCCGACCCATTTTTGACCCCTTCGGATCCGGCCGGTAACCTGGACGCTTGATGTGCGTATTGGCTCGCTCTATCTCACGTGAGAGGTCGGTACGCCGGAGACATCAGGTCGTCGACCAGCGGTCACCCTTGAATTGCGTCCAAGGTTGGCCAGGCTGCTCTGCCGTCCGGGTGCTCCTGTCAGGACTCACTCACTGAAAAGCGAAGGCTACGACCGTGCGTACGTACAGCCCCAAGCCCGGCGACGTCCAGCGTCAGTGGCACGTCATCGACGCGACCGACGTCGTGCTCGGCCGCCTGGCCTCCCAGGCCGCCAACCTCCTCCGGGGCAAGCACAAGGCGATCTACGCGCCGCACGTTGACACTGGTGACTTCGTCATCATCATCAACGCCGACAAGGTGCACCTGTCCGGTAACAAGAAGACCCAGAAGCTGGCCTACCGCCACTCGGGCTTCCCGGGCGGTCTGCGCTCGGTGCGCTACGACGACCTGCTGGCGAACAACCCGGAGAAGGCCGTCGAGAAGGCCATCAAGGGCATGATCCCCAAGAACAGCCTGGGCCGCCAGATGCTCTCGAAGCTGAAGGTCTACTCGGGCGACCAGCACCCCCACGCTGCCCAGCAGCCGGTGCCGTTCGAGATCACCCAGGTCGCGCAGTAATTCGGCCACCAAGCCCCCCAACACTGAAAAGAGCTGAGGAACACCGTGGCCGAGACCACTGAAACCCTTGAGGTCGACTTCGACGAGGCCGTTGAGGCCGTCGAGGGCGAGTACACCTCCGAGGAGAGCTACACCTCCGAGTCGCTGGCCGGCCGCTTCGGCGAGGCCGTCCCCGGCGCCGGCCTGGGCCGTCGCAAGGAGGCGATCGCCCGCGTGCGCATCGTCCCCGGCACCGGCCAGTGGAAGATCAACGGTCGCACCCTCGAGGGTTACTTCCCCAACAAGGTGCACCAGCAGACCGTGAACGAGCCCTTCAAGCTCCTCGAGCTGGACGGCCGTTACGACGTCGTCGCCCGCATCAGCGGTGGCGGCGTCTCCGGCCAGGCCTACGCGCTGCGCCTCGGCGTCGCCCGTGCCCTGAACGAGGCCGACGTGGACAACAACCGCGGCGCGCTGAAGAAGGCCGGCTTCCTGACCCGTGACGCCCGCGCCGTCGAGCGCAAGAAGGCCGGTCTGAAGAAGGCCCGCAAGGCGCCGCAGTACAGCAAGCGCTAATCGCCTCCCCCGGGGGTGCGGTCCGCCCTGGCGGCGCACCCCCTGGTTGCGCGAAAAACCGTCGCCCCGGAGTACCTCGCGTACTCCGGGGCGACGTGTTCCCCGGCTACTGCGCGGCGGCCGGGATCATCGGTTTGGGTTCCGAGCAGTGGTGATGGAGGACGGGACAGTGGGACGACTCTTCGGTACGGACGGCGTGCGCGGGGTGGCCAACGAGGGCCTGACGGCGGAGCTGGCGCTCGGCCTGTCGGTCGCCGCGGCCCATGTGCTCGGCGAGGCCGGCGCCTTCGACGGCCACCGGCCGGTCGCGGTGGTCGGCCGTGACCCGCGCGCCTCGGGCGAGTTCCTGGAGGCCGCCGTCATCGCCGGTCTGGCGAGCGCCGGCGTCGACGTCCTGCGGGTCGGCGTCCTGCCCACCCCGGCCGTGGCGTACCTCACCGGCGCGCTCGGCGCCGACTTCGGCGTGATGCTGTCCGCCAGCCACAACGCCATGCCGGACAACGGCATCAAGTTCCTCGCCCGCGGCGGCCACAAGCTGGACGACCGCATCGAGGACGCGATCGAGACCCACTACCGCAAGCACACCCTCGGCGACGAGGACTGGAACCGTCCGACCGGCGCGGCCGTCGGCCGGGTGCGCGAGTACACCGAGGGCTTCGACAAGTACGTCGCCCACCTGATCGGCGTGCTGCCCAACCGCCTGGACGGCATCAAGGTCGTCATCGACGGCGCCCACGGCGCGGCCGCCTACGTCGCCCCCGAGGCCTTCGCCCGGGCCGGCGCCGAGGTGGTCCACACCCTGGGGGCCGAGCCCACCGGCCTCAACATCAACGACGGCGTCGGCTCCACCCACCTGGACCGGCTGCGCGTCGCCATGAAGGAGCACCGGGCCGACCTCGGCATCGCCCTGGACGGGGACGCCGACCGCTGCCTGGCCGCCGACGCCGAGGGCAACGAGGTGGACGGCGACCAGATCATCGCCATCCTCGCGATCGCCATGAAGGAGGCCGGCACCCTGCGCGGCAACACCGCTGTGGCCACCGTGATGTCCAACCTCGGCTTCAAGCTGGCGATGGAGCGCGAGGGCGTCGAGCTGGTGGAGACCGCCGTCGGCGACCGCTACGTGCTGGAGGCGATGAAGGAGCACGGCTTCGCGCTGGGCGGCGAGCAGTCCGGCCACGTGATCCTGCTGGACCACGCCACCACCGGTGACGGCACCCTGACCGGCCTGATGCTGGGCGCCCGGCTGGCCGCCACCAAGCAGCCGCTGGCCGACCTGGCCGCCGTGATGACCCGGCTGCCGCAGGTGCTGATCAACGTCAAGGGCGTCGACAAGTCCCGGGTGAGGACCAGCACCGAGCTGGCCGCCGCGGTCGCCGAGGCCGAGGCCGAGCTGGGCTCCACCGGCCGGGTGCTGCTGCGCCCGTCGGGCACCGAGCCGCTGGTCCGGGTGATGGTCGAGGCCGCCGACCCGGCACAGGCCGAGACGGTCGGGCAGCGCCTGGCCGAGGCCGTGCGCACCCACCTGGGCTGAGCCCCGGAGACACGGTGAAGGGCCCCCGCGCGCCGCGGGGGCCCTTCGTGTCGTGCGCTCCTCCGGAGGTGCCTCCCCGGGCGCGCCCCTCGGGGGGCGCTCGTCGGGGCGCGCTCTTCGGGACGCGCTCGTCGGGGGGCGCTCTTCGGGGTGGGCTCAGAGCTTGCGCAGCAGGGCCCGGCGGACCTTGTGGTCCTGGCCCTTCTGGAGGATCAGGGTGGCCCGGCCGCGGGTCGGCAGCACGTTCTCCAGCAGGTTGGGCTTGTTGATGGTGCGCCAGACCTGCCGGCCGTACTCCATCGCCTCCTCCTCCGGCACCTCGGTGAAGCGGCGGAAGTAGGAGTTCGGGTCCTGGAAGGCGGTCTGCCGCAGCTTGCGGAAGCGGTCCAGGTACCAGTGCTCGATGTCGTCGGTCCGGGCGTCGACGTAGATCGAGAAGTCGAAGTAGTCGGCCACCGCGAGGCGGGTGCGGCCGTCGCTGCCGGGCAGGGCCGGCTGGAGCACGTTCAGGCCCTCGACGATCAGGATGTCCGGGCGCTCCACGGTCAGCCGCTCGCCCTGCACGATGTCGTACACCAGGTGCGAGTAGACCGGCGCGCTGACCCGCTCCTTGCCCGCCTTCACGTCCGCGACGAAGCGCATCAGCGCCCGGCGGTCGTACGACTCCGGGAAGCCCTTGCGGGCCATCAGGCCGCGGCGGCGCAGCTCGGCGTTGGGGAGCAGGAAGCCGTCGGTGGTGACCAGTTCGACCCGGGGGTGCTCGGGCCAGCGGGCCAGCAGCGCCTGCAGCAGACGGGCGGTGGTGGACTTGCCGACCGCGACGGAGCCGGCCACGCCGATGATGAACGGGGTGCGGGTGCGCTCGGTGTCCGGGGTGTCCAGGAACGTGCCCAGCGTCCCGCGCAGCTCGTGCGTGGCGTGGATGTACAGGTTCAGCAGGCGCGACAGCGGCAGGTAGACGTCGCGGACCTCGTCCAGGTCGAGGGCGGTCCCGAGGCCGCGCAGCCGTTCCACCTCCTCGGCGGTCAGCGGCAGCGGCGTACGCTCGCGCAGCGCGCTCCACTCGGCCCGGCTGAGGTCCACGTAGGGGGACGGGGACGGGCCGGGCGTGGCGGCGCCCGGCGTACAGAGTTCGGTCAGCACATGCTCCATTGTGAGCCGTCGCGGCGTTCACGGTGGCTGTGGTGTCGGTCACGCAGTGTTCCCGCGCGGCGGGAAAACGGCCACAGAACCGCCCTTATGCTGGCACGCATGTGCGGAATTGTTGGATACGTGGGCGCTCAGACCGCCCTCGACGTAGTAATCGCAGGCTTGCAGCGACTGGAGTACCGGGGCTACGACTCGGCCGGTGTCGCGGTGCAGGTCCAGGACTCCGAAGGGCAGTGGAGCCTGGCCACCGACAAGCGGGCGGGCAAGCTCGCCAACCTGGAGAAGTCGCTCGCCGAGACCCCTCTGCCCGGCGGCACCACCGGCATCGGCCACACCCGCTGGGCCACCCACGGCGGCCCGACGGACGCCAACGCCCACCCCCACCTGGACGACCGCGAGCGGGTCGCGGTGGTGCACAACGGCATCATCGAGAACTTCGCCCAGCTGCGCGCCGAGATCGCCGAGCGCGGCCACACCCTCCGGTCCGAGACCGACACCGAGGTCGTCGCCCACCTGCTGGGCGAGGCCTACACGGGCGACCTCGCCGAGGCCATGCGGGCGGTCTGCCGTCAGCTGGAGGGCGCCTTCACCCTGGTCGCCGTGCACGCGGACGCGCCGGACGTGGTCGTCGGCGCCCGCCGCAACTCGCCGCTGGTGGTCGGCCGCGGCGAGGGCGAGAACTTCCTCGCCTCGGACGTCGCCGCCTTCATCGCCCACACCCGTGAGGCGATCGAGCTGGGCCAGGACCAGGTGGTCGAGCTGCGCCGGGAGGGCGTGACCGTCACCAACTTCGACGGCACCCCGGCCGACGTGCGCGAGTACCACGTCGACTGGGACGCCTCCGCCGCCGAGAAGGGCGGCTACGACTACTTCATGCTCAAGGAGATCGCCGAGCAGCCGAAGGCGGTCGCCGACACCCTGCTCGGCCGGATCGGCACCGACGGCCGGCTGACCCTCGACGAGCTGCGGATCTCCGACGCCGACCTGCGCTCGGTCGACAAGGTCGTCATCGTGGCCTGCGGCACGGCCTTCCACGCCGGCATGATCGCCAAGTACGCGATCGAGCACTGGACCCGCATCCCCTGCGAGGTCGAGGTCGCCTCCGAGTTCCGCTACCGCGACCCGATCATGGGCCCGGGCACGCTGGTCATCGCCATCTCGCAGTCCGGCGAGACCATGGACACCCTGATGGCCCTGCGGCACGCCCGCGAGCAGGGCGCCAAGGTGCTGGCGATCTGCAACACCAACGGCTCCACCATCCCGCGCGAGTCGGACGCGGTGCTGTACACCCACGCCGGTCCGGAGGTCGCGGTCGCCTCCACCAAGGCGTTCCTGACCCAGCTGGTCGCCTGCTACCTGGTCGCCCTGTACCTGGGCCAGGTGCGCGGCACCAAGTGGGGCGACGAGATCTTCGCCGTCATCAAGGAGCTCGGCGACGCGCCGAAGCAGGTCGAGCAGGTCCTGGAGACCATGGAGCCGGTGCGCGAGCTGGCCCGCTCGCTGGCCGACGCCCGCTCGGTGCTGTTCCTCGGCCGCCACGTCGGCTTCCCGGTGGCCCTGGAGGGCGCGCTCAAGCTCAAGGAGCTGGCGTACATGCACGCCGAGGGCTTCGCGGCGGGCGAGCTCAAGCACGGCCCGATCGCGCTGATCGAGGAGGGGCTGCCGGTCGTGGTGGTCGTGCCCTCGCCGCGCGGGCGGTCGATCCTGCACGACAAGATCGTCTCCAACATCCAGGAGATCCGGGCCCGCGGCGCCCGCACGATCGTGATCGCCGAGGAGGGCGACGAGGCCGTCGTCCCGTACGCGGACCACCTGATCCGCATCCCGGCCACCCCGACCCTGCTCCAGCCGCTGGTCTCCACCGTCCCGCTGCAGGTCTTCGCCTGCGAGCTGGCCACGGCCAAGGGCCACGAGGTCGACCAGCCGCGCAACCTGGCGAAGTCGGTCACCGTCGAGTAGCCGCTCGGCCGTACGGCGCCCCTGCGGTGGCTGCGTCCTACCGCAGGGGCGCCGTGTCGAGTGCGAACGAGAAGGGGGCGGGCAGGTCGATCGCCTTGCCGAACTCGACCTTGGTCTGGGTGATGTAGTCCTCGCCGTCGGGTTCAGTGAACAGGGTGATCATGCCTTCGCCGCGGTCGATCAGCAGGTAGCAGGGGATCCCCGCAGCGGCGTAGCCCCTGCGCTTGGGCTCGCGGTCCTTGTGCGGGTTGATCGACGTGATCTCGAAGACCAGCAAGACCCCTTCTGCAGAAGCCCACGAGTCGGCGTGCTCGAAATGGCCGACCGGGCTCAGAGTGCCGTCGGGGATGAACCGTCCTTTGGGCGTGATCAGTCCCTTGTTCCCGGACAGGTCGAACTCGGCCTCGGCCTTGCGCATGAACTGCCTGTTCAGCAGGGAGAATGCGGTCTCGTGTTCGCCGTCCGGCGGTGGTGTCACGACGATCTCCCCTTCGATGAACTCGGCCTTGCTTCCCAGCGGGGTGTCCAGCCCCAGAAACGCCTGGAGGAGGCTCTCCTCGCCCAGCGGGTGCTCGACTGCCGGCATGGCGACCATGGCCCTTCTCCCTCCTGCTGGTCTGTACCGAGCGACAAAGTAGGCGTACGGACCGGAGCCGGTGGGGGATCGAAGTGGGTGTCACTCGAAAGTGTGCCGCAGGCCCGGCTCCCGTGGGGCGGTGACGCGGGCTAGCGTCGGCGGTAGCCGACCGCTGAAGGAGTTCTCCCCATGCGTCATGCACACCCTGTGGAAACCGTCCGGGCCGCCGAGGCCGAGCTGATGGCGCGGCTGCCGGAGGGCACGCTGATGCAGCGGGCGGCCGTGGGGCTGGCCGCGACCTGTGCGCGGCTGCTGACCGGGCGTCGGGGGCGGGTGTACGGCAGTCGGGTGACGGTGCTCGCGGGCAGCGGGGACAACGGGGGTGACGCCCTGTACGCGGGGGCCGCGCTGGCCCGGCGCGGGGCGCGGGTGACGGCGGTGCTGCTGGTGCCGGAGAAGGCGCACCCGGGCGGGCTGGCCGCGCTGCGGGCCGCCCGTGGGCGGGTGACGGTGGAGCAGGAAGTCGGCCTGGCCGACTTCTCGCGCGCGGACCTGGTGCTGGACGGCATCGTCGGCATCGGCGGCCGGGGCGGGCTGCGCCCCGCGGCGGAGCCGTACGCGCGGGCGGCGCGACGCGGGGCGGTGGTCGCGGTGGACCTGCCGAGCGGGGTGGACGCCGACACCGGAGAGGTGCCGGGGGTGGCGCTGCGCGCGGACGTCACGGTCTGCTTCGGCACGTACAAGCCCGGTCTGCTGATCGACCCGGGAGCCTCGTACGCGGGCGCCGTGCAGCTGGTCGGCATCGGGCTGGAGCCGCCCGCCGCGGAGGTGACGGCGCTCCAGCACGCGGACGTGGCGGCGCTGCTGCCGGTGCCGGGCGCGGAGAGCGACAAGTACCGGCGCGGCGTGGTCGGGGTGGCGGCCGGCTCGGCGACCTACCCGGGGGCGGCGCTGCTCGCGGTGGCCGGGGCGCTGCACGGGGGCGCGGGCGCCGTCCGGTACGTGGGCACGGCGGCGGAGGAGGTGGTGCGGCGCTTCCCGGAGGTGCTGGTCACCGAGGGCGGTCCGGCCGGGGCCGGGCGGGTGCAGGCCTGGGTGGTCGGGCCGGGCGGCGGCGAGGGGGCGCGGCAGGCGCTGGCCGAGGCGCTGGCGAGCGACGTCCCGGTGCTGGTGGACGCGGACGGGCTGACCGAGTTGGGCCGGCTCGGCCCGGACGCGCTGGCCGGCCGCACCGCGCCCACCCTGCTCACCCCGCACACCGGCGAGGCCGCCCGGCTGCTCGCGGGTGCCGGGGGCGGCACGCCGCCGGCCGCCGACGACCTGGCCGCGGCCCGGCTGGCCACCGCCCGCCGGCTGGCGGCCGACTACCGCGCGACGGTGCTGCTGAAGGGCTCCACCACGGTGGTCGCCGACCCGGGCGGGGCCGTCCGGGTGAACCCGACCGGCACCTCCTGGCTGGCCACGGCCGGCAGCGGCGACGTGCTGGCCGGGCTGGCCGGCTCCCTGCTGGCGGCAGGCCTCGCGCCGCTGGACGCCGCGTCGGCGGCCGCCTACCTGCACGGCCTGGCCGGCCGCGAGGCGGCGGGCGAGCCGGGCGCCCCGACGACGGCGCTCGCGGTGGCCGGCGCGCTGCCGGCGGTGTGGCGGGCGGTCCGGACGCCCTGACCGGGAGGGCAGGGAAGGCGCCCGGAGGGCCGGGAACCGGAACCGGACGGTCCGTCGAACGCGTCCGTGCAAGGGACGGACGAGCGGTTCGCCGCAGGTCGGCGCGGTGCGCGCGGCCCGGTCGTCGGCCGCCGCGCCGACGGGCCGTTCGGCGAGGACTCCGGGACGTCTGGGAGACTGACCCTGATGACAACTGCGAACACGATCGGCACAGCCACCCTCACCGACGGCGTACGGGCCGAGGCGACCATCGATCTCGCCGCCCTGCGCGGCAACCTCGCCGCGTTGCGCGAGCGCGTCGGCAGCACGGCGGTGATGCTCGCGGTCAAGGCGAACGCCTACGGCCACGGCGCGGTCGAGTGCGCCCGGGAGGCGGTCGCGAACGGGGTCGGCTGGCTCGGCTGCGCGACGCCGGACGAGGCGCTGGCCCTGCGGGCCGCGGGCATCCGCCCCGAGCAGGCCCGCATCCTGTGCTGGCTGTGGACGCCGGGCGGGCCGTGGCGAGAGGCGCTGCGCGCGGGCCTGGACATCTCGGTCAGCGGCCAGTGGGCGCTGGACGAGCTGCTGCCCGCCGTGCGCGAGACCGGCATCCCGGCCCGGGTGCACCTGAAGGCCGACACCGGCCTCGGCCGCAACGGCTGCCAGCCGCACGACTGGCCGCGGCTGGTGGCGGCCGCCCGCCGGGCCGAGGCGGAGGGGCTGCTGACGGTCGTCGGCGTCTGGTCGCACTTCGCCGCGGCGGACGAGCCCGGCCACCCGTCGATCCAGGCCCAGCTGGACTCCTACCGCGTCGCGCTGGCCACGGCCGAGGCCGCCGGGCTGCGCCCCGAGGTCCGGCACCTGGCGAACTCCCCGGCCACCCTGCTGCTGCCGGAGTCGCACTTCGACCTGGTCCGCACCGGCCTGGCCGCGTACGGGCTGTCGCCGGTGCCCGAGGTGGGCTCGCCGGCGGACTTCGGGCTGCGCCCGGTGATGGCGCTGACCGCGCGGCTGGCGCTGGTCAAGCACGTCCCCGGCGGGCACGGGGTCAGCTACGGCCACCACTACACGACGCCGGGCGAGACGACGCTGGGCCTGGTCCCGGTCGGCTACGGCGACGGCATCCCCCGGCACGCCAGCGGCACCGGCCCGGTGCAGATCGACGGCAAGTGGCGCACGGTGGCCGGCCGGGTCGCGATGGACCAGTTCGTGGTGGACCTCGGCGGCGACGCCCCGGCGATCGGCGACGAGGTGCTGCTGTTCGGCAACGGCGAGCGCGGCGAGCCCACCGCCGAGGACTGGGCCCGCGCCTGCGGCACCGTCTCGTACGAGATCATCACCCGGATCGGTGCCCGGGTGCCCCGCCGCTACCTGGGCGGCAGCCACGCCGAGGTCCGGTCGGCATGACCGGGGGGCCGGCCGAGGGCAGTCCGGTCGCGGCGGTCGCCAGGGCGGCCGGTGCCGCCTCCGGGGTGAGCCGGGCCGGTGTGATCGGGATCTCGGTCGGCGTGCTGGCGGCCGGGGCGGCCGCGGGCGTCGCGATCGAGCGGCTGACCGTCGGCCGGGCGATGCGCCGCCGGGCCCGGGCCGAGCTGGACGCGAACGCCCCGTACGGTTCGCTGCGCGGGCGCCCGAGGACGGTGGCCGCGCCGGACGGCACCGAGCTGTACGTCGAGCTGGACGGCACCGGCTGGAGCGGGCCGGACGGCGGGACCGGTGCCGAGCCGCTGACCGTGGTGTTCTGCCACGGCTACTGCCTCAACCAGGACAGCTGGCACTTCCAGCGGGCCGCGCTGCGCGAGGGCCTGCGGCTGGTCTTCTGGGACCAGCGCAGCCACGGCCGCTCCGAGCGCTCCCGCTCGTACCTGGCGGGCGAGCCGGCCGGCATCGACCAGCTGGGCGGCGACCTCAAGGCGGTGGTCGACGCCGTCGCGCCGACCGGGCCGCTGGTGCTGGTGGGCCACTCGATGGGCGGCATGACGGTGATGGCGCTGGCCGACCAGCACCCGGAGCTGTTCCGCGAGCGCGTCGCCGGGGTGGCGCTGATCGGCACCCTCGCCGGGGACTGGAACGAGGTCAGCCTCGGCCTGCCGAAGGCCGGCGCGAAGCTGTTCAAGAAGGTCGCGCCCGGGGTGGTGAAGCTGCTGGGCCGCCAGGTCGACCTGGTCGAGGCGACCAGGCGGCTGGGCTCGGACGTGGCCGCCGTGTTCTACCGGAGGTTCTCCTTCGGCGGCCGGGACGTCGACCCCGGCGTGGTGCGCTTCGCCGAGCAGCTGCTGGACGCCACCCCGATCGACGTGGTCGCCGAGTTCTACCCGGTGTTCGGCGCGCACGAGAAGTACGGGGCGCTGGACGCCCTGCGCGGCCTGCCCGCGCTGGTGCTGGCCGGGACGAAGGACCTGCTGACGCCCTCGACGCACAGCGAGGCGATGGCCGAGCGGCTGCCCGGCGCGGAGCTGGTGCTGGCCGAGGGCGCCGGGCACCTGGTGATGCTGGAGTGCCCGGAGCTGGTCGACCACGAGCTGGCCCGGCTGCTGCGCCGGGCCGTCGGCTTCGCCGGGGCCGCGCCGCTGCCCGCGGCCGTCCTCGACCTGGCCGGGGAGCGGACCGCGGAAACCGTCGTCGACCCCGCCTGAGGCCCGGGTGCCCGTCCGAAGGGCCCACCCGCCGCGCGGGTGCCCGCCGATGTGGCACGGTAGCGGTGGCGGCCGGTGGTCGGCGCGCCGTACGGACCGAAGGGCAAGACACGCGCATGGGCTCGCACGCCACTCTCACCGTCCCCACCCCGGAGCGGATGGGCCGGCTCGGCCGGGAGCTGGCCGCGCTGCTGCGGCCGGGTGACCTGGTGCTGCTCTCCGGCGAGCTGGGGGCGGGGAAGACCACGCTGACCCGGGGCCTGGGGGAGGGGCTGCAGGTCCGCGGGGCGGTGACCTCGCCGACCTTCGTGATCGCCCGGGTGCACCCCTCGCTGGTCGGCGGCCCGGCGCTGGTGCACGTGGACGCGTACCGGCTGGGCGGGGACCTGGACGAGATGGAGGACCTCGACCTGGACGTCTCGCTGCCCGAGTCGGTGGTCGTGGTCGAGTGGGGCGAGGGCAAGGTCGAGCGGCTGTCCGAGGACCGGCTGGAGGTCCGGATCGAGCGCGCCATCGGCGGCACCGAGGGCGGGGACGACCAGGACCCGCGCCGGGTGGTGCTGACCGGCATCGGCCCGCGCTGGGCGGACGCGGCGCTGGCGGAGCTCGGATAGCCGGGAGGGCGCCGACGACCCGCCGACGGGGCTCCGACGACTCGCCGACATCTTGCCGACAGACTGTCGGCAAGATGTTGCGGCCGGGGTGCCGGGCGTGGTGGGATGGGTGCTGCGGTTAGGTCTGCCTAACTAGGGAGGCGCCATGTCGAGCACCACCCCCGCCCCGCAGCGCGCGGTCACCGCCGCCGGGGCCGGAGAGTCCGCCCGTCGCGTTCCGGGAGAGCCGATGCGGGCGCTGCTGGCCGCCTGCGCGGCCGCCGAGGCGGTGTCCACACCGCCCGGACCGCGCCCCCGTCAGGACGGACCGCGGCCCGGACACGACGAACGGCCCGAGGCGCGGACGCCCCGGGCCGCCTGAGGCCGCTCCTCCCGAACCCGGATTCGAACCCGAACCCGAATCCGGGCCGCCCGGTCCCGTCCGGGCTCAGGCGATCACGACCACCTTGGTGTCCTTCGGCGCGAAGTCCCAGAGCAGCTGTCCCTCGGCGCGGCCGCTGCGGATGCCGCCGGTCTTGGCGCTCGGATCGGTGGTCGGCGTCGCGCCGTCCACCGCCGCGCTGAAGCCGAACACCACGCCGTTCTGCTGCGCGAAGCGCACCACGTGCTCGATCTGCTTGCCGTCCGTCCCGGTGGTGGTCGGGGTGCGGCTGTACACCGCGTAGCTGCCCGGGGCCGGCTCGACCGAGCCCGGGGTGACCGGGAAGGCGGCCGCGACCTGAGGGCTCTTCTTCGGGTCGACCAGCCAGACGTAGTGGCTGCCGACCGAGTACACCACCCGGGTGCCGGTGCCCGAGGTGGCCGGCAGCGGGGGGACGGTCGGGGTGGCCGCGGCGGTGGGCGCCGCGGCGGTGGCCGTGCCGGTCGCCGTGGTGGTGGCGGTGGGCTTGGGGCCGCCGGCCCGGTCCTGGGCGCCGTTGGCCTGGAAGGCCAGCAGGCTCACCACCGCCAGGGCCCCCAGGGTCAACCCCGTGACCACCACTCCAGGACCCATCTTCGCCACGTTGCCGCTCCCGCCGCCGTCCCTTTACGTACGGCCCCATCGTGCCAGGTTCATCCGCGCGGGTCGCAGTGCCTCGGATCTGTGTTCCCGCCTGGTACACCCTGCCGATCGGCCGGTCGGCCCAACGTCGGTCTAACCTTGACCCGTGCTGCTGCTCGCGTTCGACACCGCTACCCCCGCCGTCACCGCCGCCGTCCACGACGGCACGGCCGTCCTCGCCGAGACCCACCAGGTCGACGCCAGGCGCCACGGCGAACTGCTGCTGCCCGCGATCGACCAGGTGCTGCGGGCCGCCGGGGTGGACAAGCACCGGCTGACCGGCATCGCGGTCGGCGTCGGCCCCGGCCCGTACACCGGCCTGCGGGTCGGCCTGGTGACCGCCGCCGCGCTCGGCCACGCCCTCGGGCTGCCGGTGCACGGCGTCTGCACGCTGGACGCGATCGCCTTCCAGGCCCGCGCCGAGGGCCTGGCCGGGCAGCCGTTCACGGCCGCCACCGACGCGCGCCGCAAGGAGGTCTACTGGGCCTCGTACGACGCCGAGGGCCGCCGCACCGAGGGCCCCGCCGTGGACCGCCCGGCCGAGCTGACCCCGCAGCCGCGCTCCGTCGGCGCCGGCGCGCTGCTCTACCCCGACGCCTTCCCGGGCGGGCACGGCCCCGAGCACGTCTCGGCCGGCGCCCTGGCCGGCTTCGCCGCCGCCGAGCTGGCCGCCGGGCGCGAGCTGCTGCCCAACCACCCGCTGTACCTGCGCCGCCCGGACGCCCAGGTCCCCGCGGCCTACAAGAACGTTCTGGGAGGCAAGGCGGTGCTCCCGGCGTGAACCACGGCACCACCCTGCGCCCGATGCGCTGGTGGGACATCGCGCCGGTGCTGGAGCTGGAGCTGCGGCTCTTCCCCGAGGACGCCTGGTCCGCCGGGATGTTCTGGTCCGAACTGGCCGAGTCCCACCCCGGCGGCACCCGCCACTACACCGTCGCGGCCGCCCCGGACGGCAGGATCGTCGGCTACGCCGGACTGATGGCGATCGCCGGCGAGGGCGACGTCCAGACCATCGCCGTCGACGAGCGCCACCAGGGCGCCGGCCTCGGCACGGCGCTGCTCACCGACCTGATCCGGGAGGCCGCCCGGCGCGAGTGCGCCGAGCTGCTGCTGGAGGTGCGGGTGGACAACCCGCGCGCCCAGCGGCTGTACGAGCGCCACGGCTTCGAACCGGTGGGCATCCGGCGCGGCTACTACCAGCCCGCCAACGTCGACGCGCTGGTGATGCGCCTCGACCACCCGAGCACTGACAGCACTGACCCGAAGGACATTGAGGACACCCGCCATGGCTGACGAACCGCTCGTCCTCGGTATCGAGACCTCCTGCGACGAGACCGGCGTCGGCATCGTGCGCGGCACCACGCTGCTGGCCGACGCGGTCGCCTCCAGCGTCAACGACCACGCCCGCTTCGGCGGCGTCGTCCCGGAGATCGCCAGCCGCGCGCACCTGGAGGCGATGGTCCCGACCATCCAGCGCGCCCTGGACACCGCCGGGATCAAGGCGAGCGACCTGGACGGCATCGCCGTCACCGCAGGCCCCGGCCTGGCCGGCGCGCTGCTGGTCGGCGTCAGCGCCGCGAAGGCGTACGCCTGGGCGCTGGACAAGCCGCTGTACGGGGTCAACCACCTCGCCTCGCACATCTGCGTCGACCAGCTGGAGCACGGCCGGCTGCCCTCGCCGACGATGGCCCTGCTGGTCTCCGGCGGGCACTCCTCGCTGCTGCTCAGCGAGGACATCACCAGCGACGTCCGCCCGCTCGGCGCGACCATCGACGACGCGGCCGGCGAGGCCTTCGACAAGGTCGCCCGGGTGCTCGGCCTCGGCTTCCCCGGCGGCCCGATCGTCGACCGCACGGCCCGCGAGGGCGACCCGAAGGCGATCGCCTTCCCGCGCGGGCTGAGCGGCCGCAACGACCCGGCGTACGACTTCTCCTTCTCCGGCCTGAAGACCGCCGTCGCCCGCTGGGTGGAGGCCAAGCGCCGGGCCGGCGAGGAGGTGCCGGTCGCCGACGTGGCGGCGTCCTTCCAGGAGGCGGTCACCGACGTGCTCACCCGCAAGGCCGTCAAGGCGTGCAAGGACAACGGCGTCGACCACCTGATGATCGGCGGCGGCGTGGCGGCCAACTCGCGGCTGCGCGAGATGGCCCAGCAGCGCTGCGACCGGGCCGGCATCCGGCTGCGGGTGCCCCGGCCGGGCCTGTGCACCGACAACGGCGCGATGGTCGCGGCGCTGGGCGCCGAGATGGTGTGGCGCGACCGCACGCCGTCCGCCCTCGACCTGTCGGCGGACTCCTCGCTGCCGGTGACCGAGACCCACGTGCCCCACACGGACTTCCACGGCCAGGCCTACGACGCCCTCGGCGGCGGCGCGGCATGACCGTCGCCGCGATGTGGGAGGCCCGGGCGGCGACCGGCCGGGGCGACGAACTCGCCGCCTGGGTACGGGAGTCGGTGCTGCCCGCGGTCCGCGGCTCGGCCGGTCTGGAGCGCCTCGAACTGCTCTCCGCCCCGGGCGAGCGGGTGCTGCTGATCACCTGGTGGAACGGCGAGCCGGTGCCCGTCGCCGACCCGCCCGCCGGGCTGCTCGGCCGTCCGGTGCACCGCTGGTCCTTCACCAGCGAGCACGTCGAGTAGCCCCTGGCCGGGAACCGCCGCGGCGGTCGGTACCGTGCATAGCTGAGAGAAGGCTGGACGGGAACCGGGAGCGCGCAGCGTTGATCAGGCGGAGCAGGACCAGGACGTACGGGGTGGGGGCGCTGGCCCTGCTGGCCTTCGCCACCGCGTGCGGGGACAACGGGGGCGGTGGCGGTGCCGCCCCCGCCGCCACGACGGCGGCGGCCACGCCCCGGCCCACCGGCGCGGCGCCGACCAGCGCCTCCGCGCCCCCTTCGGCGGGCGCCCCGGCGGGCGCGGACGCGGCGGCCTGGGCCAAGTGGAACCTCACCCCGCTCGCCCCCGCCCCGGCGCCGCCCGCCGACAAGCCGATCAAGCTCGAACGGACCGGCCCCGTACCGGTGTTCAGCGATGTGAAGACCAGCGACAAGGTCGTCTTCATCACCATCGACGACGGCGCGGAGAAGGACCCGAAGTTCGTCGAGATGCTCACCGACCTCAAGGTGCCGATCTCGATGTTCCTGACGAAGGACATCGTCAAGAACGACTACGGCTACTTCAAGCCACTCCAGGCGCTGGGCAACCACATCCAGAACCACACCGTGGACCACCCGGTGATGAGCAAGCTGTCGGCCGACAAGCAGAAGGCCGAGATCTGCGACGACCAGGCCGCGCTCACCCAGCAGTACGGCACCGCCCCGTTGCTGTTCCGCCCGCCGTTCGGCGACGGGGCCAACACCCCGATGCTCAACACCTCGGTGCAGCAGTGCGGCCCGCGCGCGATCGTGCTCTGGCGCGAGTCGATGCAGATCCACGACATGCAGTACCAGGCCGCGGACAAGAAGCTGAAGCCCGGCGACATCGTCCTGGCGCACTTCCGCGGCCCCAAGGAGCTCAAGGGCGCCACGATGACCCAGATGTTCGGCGACCTGCTGGCCCGGATCCAGGAGCAGGGCTTCTCGGTGGCCCGGCTGGAGGACTACATCCAGGCGCCCGCCTCGTAGCCCCGTCCCGGTCCCGGGCCCGGCGCCGTGGGCCGGGCCGCCGCGCCGGGGGTCAGACCGGCTGCCCCAGCATCATCAGCGGCCCGTTGTCGGTGCGGCTGAGGATCACCGTGACGGTGTTCGGCCCGGAGGGCTTGAGCTGGCGGCGCAGCTCCTCCGGGGTGATCGCCATCCCGCGCTTCTTGATCACCACCGTGCCGACCGCCCGCTCGCGCAGCAGCGCCTTCAGCTTCTTGATGTTGAACGGCAGCACGTCGGTGAGCTCGAAGGCGTGCGCGTACGGCGTCGCGACCAGCTCGTCCGAGGTCAGGTAGGCGATCTTCGGGTCGATCAGCCGGCCGCCCACCTGCCCGGCCACCTCGGCCACCAGGTGGGCCCGGATCACCGCGCCGTCCGGCTCGTACAGGTAGCGCCCGACCGGGCCGGCCGGCGGGTCGGGCAGGTCGCCGCCGGTCAGGCTGGCGCCGTGCGGCAGCAGGGTGGCGCGGTGCGGGCTGGTGGCCTTGGTGCCGAACCAGAGCACCGCCTCCTTGACGTCGCCGTGGTCCGAGACCCACTCGGCCTCGGCGTCCTCCGGCACGGCCTCGTGCGGGATGCCCGGCGCGACCTTCAGCGCGCCGATCGGGGTCCGCCGGCCGGCCTCGATCGCCCAGGAGAGCGGCGGGGCGTACGCCTCCGGGTCGAACACCCGGCCGCGCGCGGTGCGCCGGGCCGGGTCGGTGAACACCGCGTCGTAGCCGGTGACGTCCACCTCGGCGACGTCCGCGCAGCGCACCTCGACCAGGTCGGCCAGGCCCAGCGCGGCCGCGTTGGCCGCGGTGGCGGCGCAGGCCGCCGGGTCCTTGTCGACGGCCAGCACCTCGATGCCGGCCCGGGCCAGCGCCAGCACGTCCCCGCCGATGCCGCAGCACAGGTCCGCCAGCCGCCGTACGCCCAGGTCGGCGAACCGCCGGGCCCGCCACTCGGCCACGCTGCGCCGGGTGGACTGCTCGACCCCGTTGGGCGTGAAGTACATCAGGTCGGCGTCCGCCCCGAACTTCGCCCGCGCCCGCTGCCGCAGCCGCGCCTGCCCGAACGCGGCCGACACCAGCTCCGCCGGGTGCTCCCGCCGCAGGCGGGTCGCCAGCGCGAGCTCCTCCTCGGGGGTGAACTCGCGCAGCTCGGCGAGCAGGGCCTGGCCCTCGGGGGTCAGCAGCGGCTGGAGGTTCTCGGTGTCCACGGGGCCATTCTCGCGGGTCGGCCGGGTGGCCGGTCGGCCGGAGCGGCCGCGCGGCGTTCACCGGCCGATGACGGGGACGTCGGAGGTCAGCCAGAACACCAGCGGCATCAGCGGCGCGGCCGCCAGCGCGGCGTACGGGGTGATCCGGTACCCGAGCCGCCGGGTGCCGAGGCCGGTCAGTGCCAGCAGGACGAGCATCACCACGACGCCGAAGACGTCCAGGGCCTCCACCCCGGGGCCGTACAGGGCGAGCAGCTTCAGCCAGTTGAGCACGAACGACCCCGACGGACGCCGCCGCGACGGCCCCGGCGACCACCACCGCGGCGAGCACCAGGTCCGGCGCCCAGTGGACCGGCGGCCGCCCGGGCACGCCGTGGGGCCGGCTCACCGGAGCCACCCCGCGCCGGCGAGGGCGGTCAGCAGGGCGGGGCTGACCGCGGCGGCGACCGGGGTGATCCGGTAGCCCCGCCGGTGGGTGTACCGGGCCACCGCCACGACCGGGACGAGCAGCAGCGCGGTCGCGGCGCCCCGGGCCGCCCAGCCGCCGATCGCGGGGTGGGCCTCCAGCGCGAGCGCGGCCAGGAAGGCCGCGATCCAGCCGAACCCCAGCAGCGAGGCGGCCCCCAGGACCGTCAGCAGCGCGAGCAGCAGGTCCGTCGGACGGCCGACCGGGCGCAGCGGGTCGGCGAGCGGCAGCCGGTTCACCGCCACAGCACGCCCGAGGAGAGGACCGCCGGCAGCGCGAACGGGGCGAGCCCGGCGGCGACCGGGAGGAGCCGGTAGCCGGACCGCCGGCTGCGGAAGGCCACCACGAGGCCCGCCGCCAGGGCGACCACCGGGGCGGCCAGCATCCCGATGCCCAGGAAGGCCCACCCGCGCCCGTCCCCGTCGTCCCCGTAGCCGGGGATGGTGCCGAGGCAGGCGACGAGGAGGAAGGCGACGAACGGCAGCACGCCCCCCAGCAGGGGCAGCGACAGCAGGGCGAGGGCGGCGTCCTTGGGCCGGGACGGGCCGATGCGCACCGGGATCGAGGTCATGGCAGGAGTCTGGCGGGGCCGGGCCCGGTCGTACATGAGTACGGCTACTCATTCGCGAACCGGGGACTTCCGGGACTCGCCGTTGGCACTCTGGTTGACTGAGTGCTAACACGGCCCTATGGTCATCCTTGGCACTCACCACTAGGGGAGTGCTAACGCGACGACGTGTGTCTGACCCCCGCGACGGCAGGCCCGCAGGATCGCCCCTACCCGTTAGAAAACCCCGTAATCTCCGAAGGGGAGCTCGGACGTGACCACCAGCAGCAAGGTTGCCATCAAGCCGCTCGAGGACCGCATCGTGGTCCAGCCGCTCGACGCCGAGACCACCACGGCCTCCGGCCTGGTTATCCCGGACACCGCCAAGGAGAAGCCCCAGGAGGGCGTCGTCCTGGCCGTCGGCCCGGGCCGCTTCGAGGACGGTCAGCGTCTGCCGCTCGACCTCGCCGTCGGCGACATCGTCCTGTACTCGAAGTACGGCGGCACCGAGGTGAAGTACAAGGGCGAGGAGTACCTCGTCCTCTCGGCCCGCGACGTTCTCGCGGTCATCGAGAAGTAAGACGTACCGACCCGCCCCGGATCCGTGTCCCAGTGACAGGGGCCCGGGGCGTGGTTGTTGGTTCACGTAGTTCGGCGGCCGGTGGGCCGGCCGCAGCCCCGAGGGAATAGGGAACATGGCGAAGATCCTGCAGTTCGACGAGGACGCCCGCCGCTCGCTGGAGCGCGGTGTCAACAAGCTGGCCGACACCGTCAAGGTGACCATCGGCCCCAAGGGCCGCAACGTCGTCATCGACAAGAAGTTCGGCGCCCCGACCATCACCAACGACGGTGTCACCATCGCCCGCGAGGTCGAGCTGGACGACCCGTACGAGAACCTTGGCGCGCAGCTCGTCAAGGAGGTCGCCACCAAGACCAACGACGTCGCGGGTGACGGCACCACGACCGCCACCGTGCTGGCCCAGGCCCTGGTCAACGAGGGTCTGCGCAACGTCGCCGCCGGTGCCGGCCCGGCCGCCCTGAAGAAGGGCATCGACAAGGCCGTCGCCGCGGTCTCCGAGCACCTGCTGTCCGTCGCCCGCGAGATCGAGGGCAAGGACGACGTCGCCGCCGTCGCCTCCCTCTCCGCGCAGGACACCCAGGTCGGCGAGCTGATCGCCGAGGCGATCGACAAGGTCGGCAAGGACGGTGTCATCACCGTCGAGGAGTCGAACACCTTCGGCGTGGAGCTGGACTTCACCGAGGGCATGCAGTTCGACAAGGGCTACCTGTCGCCGTACTTCGTCACCGACGCCGAGCGCCAGGAAGCGGTCCTCGAGGACCCGTACATCCTGATCAACCAGGGCAAGATCTCCTCCATCCAGGAGCTGCTGCCGCTGCTGGAGAAGATCCTCCAGGGCGGTGCCTCCAAGCCGCTGCTGATCATCGCCGAGGACGTCGACGGCGAGGCGCTGTCGACCCTGGTCGTGAACAAGATCCGTGGCACCTTCAACGCCGTCGCCGTCAAGGCCCCGGGCTTCGGCGACCGCCGCAAGGCGATCCTCGGCGACCTGGCCGTCCTGACCGGTGGCCAGGTCATCTCCGAGGAGGTCGGCCTCAAGCTCGACCAGGTCGGCCTGGACGTGCTGGGCACCGCCCGCCGCGTGACCATCACCAAGGACGAGACCACGGTCGTCGACGGTGCCGGTGACTCCGAGGCCGTCGCCGGCCGCGTCGCCCAGATCAAGGGCGAGATCGCCGCGACCGACTCCGACTGGGACCGCGAGAAGCTGCAGGAGCGCCTGGCCAAGCTGGCCGGCGGCGTCTGCGTCATCAAGGTCGGCGCCGCCACCGAGGTGGAGCTGAAGGAGCGCAAGCACCGCCTGGAGGACGCCATCTCGGCGACCCGCGCCGCGGTCGAGGAGGGCATCGTCGCCGGCGGTGGCGCCTCCCTGGTCCACGCCGCCAAGGTGCTGGACGAGGGCCTGGGCCTGTCGGGCGACGAGGCCACCGGTGTCGCCGTGGTCCGCAAGGCGCTGCACGAGCCGCTGCGCTGGATCGCCCAGAACGCCGGCCTGGAGGGCTACGTCATCACCTCCAAGGTCGCCGAGCTGGAGATCGGCCAGGGCTACAACGCCGCCACCGGCGAGTACGGCGACCTGGTGAAGGCCGGCGTCATCGACCCGGTCAAGGTCACCCGCTCCGCCCTGGAGAACGCCGCCTCGATCGCCTCCCTGCTTCTCACCACCGAGACCCTCGTGGTGGAGAAGAAGGAGGAGGAGGCCGACAACGGTCACGGCCACGGCCACGGCCACTCGCACTGAGGCTCCGACGCCTGACCGGAGGCCCGGTCCGCTCCCCCCGGGGGGCGGGCCGGGCCTCCGGCGTTCCGTCCGAGGTTCCGCTTGAGGCTTCAACTATCAGCAGAATTTTGCAGAATGCAAAGATTGCCTTATAACTAAGGCATGATCGAGGCCCGCCATCTGCGCGTTCTGCGTGCCGTCGCCCGCACCGGCTCCTTCTCCGCCGCCGCCCGCGAGCTGGGGTGTACGCAGCCCGCCATCAGTCAGCAGATGAAGGCCCTGGAGAAGTCGGTGGACACCCCGCTGGTGGTCCGCTCGGGCCGCGGGATGCAGCTCAGCGAGGCCGGCCGGGTCCTGCTCAAGCATGCCACCGGAATCCTGGCCGGGCTCTCCGCCGCCGAGGAGGAGGTGGCCGCGATCGCCGGGCTGCGGGCCGGACGGGTGCGGCTGGTCTCCTTCCCGACCGCGAGTTCCACCCTGGTGCCGCCCGCGGTCGCCCGCCTGCGGGACAGCCATCCGGGGGTGCGCGTGTCGCTGGTCGAGGCCGAGCCGCCGGAGTCGCTGGCGATGCTGCGCGGCGGTGAGTGCGAGATCGCGCTGGCCTTCCGCTACCCGCAGTCCGACGGCGCCGTCGCGCTCCCGGCGCCCGCCCACGGCACGCCGCGCGAGGCCCGGGCCGAGGCCAACCTGGAGGCGCAGCAGCTGACCGCCGGGACCGACTGGTCCGACCTGGTGGTCACCCCGCTGCTGGACGACCCGCTGGTGGGCGTGCTGCCGGCCGGCCATCCGCTGGCCGGGCGGGGCGGGGCGGTGGGGCTGGCCGAGCTGGCGGAGGAGCAGTGGATCGCCGGCTGCCCGCAGTGCCGGGGGCACCTGGTGGAGCTGTGCACCGGGGCGGGCTTCGAGCCGCGGATCGACTTCGCGACGGACGACTACCCGGCGGTGGTCGGCCTGGTGGCGGCCGGTCTCGGGGTGGCGGTGCTGCCCCGGCTGGCGCTGCGGTCGGTGCGTCCTGACGGCGTGTCGACGGTGCCGGTGCGGACGGCCTCCGGGGCGCCCGCGGTGCGCCAGGTGGTCGCGCTGACCCTCCCGGACCTGGCCGAGGTGCCGGCCGTGGCGCTGATGCTGGAGCGGCTGGCGGGGGCGGCCGCCGACCGCTGACGGTGGGTGACGGGGCTGCCAGGGTCCGGTACGTACGGTGAGCCAGAAGACTGAAGCGCCGCGAAGAAACGTTTCTTCACGGCGCTCAAGGAGACGGGTCTACCGCTGGGCGACCGCCGGCGGGGCCAGCGGAACCTCGACCAGTCGGTGCCGCGAGCGCCCCAGCATCTCCTCGCGTTCGTCCTCGGTCATCCCGCCCCACACGCCGTACGGCTCGCGGACCGCCAGCGCGTGCGCCGCGCACTCGGCGATCACCGGGCAGCGCATGCAGACCTCCTTGGCGCTGGCCTCGCGCGAACTGCGCGCCGCCCCGCGCTCGCCCTCGGGGTGGAAGAAGAGCGAGCTGTCCACGCCACGGCAGGCTGCGGAGAGCTGCCAGTCCCAGAGGTCCGCGTTGGGACCGGGGAGGCGGGAGAAATCTGCCATGGCTCATTCCCTTCAGAGGCTGTCGGCCGTCGGCCGGGCGTTCGGCGGGGCTGCTGCCGAGCGGTGCGGCGGGGCTTCGATGCACTGGTGTGGACACCTGGAAATATGACTTAAGGCAACTCCATGGACAAGTCACCCACACACTGGCACAACAGTCAATGACCATACGAAAGCTATAAAAACGGGCATAGTGGGCAAGGGGCTCCAGCGGGCGCGGACGTGGCAATCGGGTGGTCGACGGGCGCGCGGGGTGCCGAATCGATGTGCGGGTCGTACGCCGACCGCGCGCGAGCTGCGCAAAAGAGCGGCGTGTGCACCGCGATGCGGCTGATCGGTAATGGGTTGGCCACGTACAGTGGTGGAGATGGCCCCGAAGGCCGTAACTCATTCGAGTGACGGTCGTTGGAAGTGCGGAGGCGGTTAGCGGGCGCCGGACGTCGGGAACGATCGCGGGCAGGTTGGGGCGATCACCGCGGAGTCCGTCGCCGATCGGCCGTGTCGTAGAGGTTCGTACCAGCCAGGAGGCTCAACGTGACGCGGATCAGCTGCGGAGGACGACGGTCATGACTTCCGTTCTCGTTTGCGACGATTCCCCGCTCGCCCGCGAGGCGCTTCGCCGCGCGGTCGCGACCGTACCCGGTGTGGACCGGGTCACCACCGCGACGAACGGGGAGGAGGTCCTCCGCCGCTGGGTGGCCGACCGCTCCGATCTCGTTCTGATGGACGTCCGGATGCCCGGCCTCGGCGGGGTCGAGACGGTCCGGCGGCTGCTGTCCGCCGACCCGGGCGCGCGGATCATCATGCTCACCGTCGCCGAGGACCTCGACGGGGTCGCGCTCGCGGTGGCCGCGGGCGCCCGCGGGTACCTGCACAAGGACGCCTCGCGCGCCGAGCTGCGGGCCACCGTCACCCAGGCCCTCGCCGACCCGACCTGGCGGCTCGCCCCCCGCCGGCTGCGCAGCCCCGACATGGGCGCGGCGCCCACCCTGACGGCGCGTGAGATCCAGGTGCTGGAGGGCATGAGCCACGGCCGCAGCAACGCCGAGATCGGCCGCGAGCTGTTCCTCTCCGAGGACACCGTGAAGACCCACGCCCGACGGCTGTTCAAGAAGCTCGGGGCCTCCGACCGGGCGCACGCGGTGGCGCTGGGCTTCCGCTGGGGCCTGGTCCGCTGACCACCGGCGGCGCCGCCGGTTGCGGCGTGCCGCCGGAGGTTCCCGGAGCGGGCGCCGCACGGGCGTGTGACGTTACGGTCCCGAGGTTGCACCATGGAGGAGTGGAGCACCTCGGGGACCAGCGGACAGGCACTGCGGCGAACCACGCAGCCGCAGGACACTCGGCGGACGGCGCGACGGACGGGACCGCCGACGGCGGCGGGGCGGGAGGCGGCACGGTGCAGGAGGGGCCGGTGGTGCGCGGGACGCCGGACGGTGCCGCAGCGCATAACGTTCCGGTGCACAACTCCGGACGCGGTGCCGCGTTTTCCCGCTCGACCAGGCACCATGGACCGATGCGCGACGACGTCGCCGGTGCGACCGGCCAGGCGGACCCGGTGGAGGCCGAGCCCTCCGGTCCGGGCCACGGTCCGTCGTACGCCGAACCCGGCGGTTCCGCCGGTGGGACCGGGCCGGGCCGCCGGCCGGTGCTCGGCACGGGCGGCTCGCCGCTGGTGGGCGAACTGGTCGCGGCCGCGGTGCGCGGCGAGAACCCGGCGATCGACGCGCTGCTCGCCTACGTCCACCCGCTGGCGCTCCGGTACTGCCGCGCCAAGCTGGTCCGGCTGCCCGGCGGGGCCCGCCACCACGTGGACGACGTCGCGCAGGAGGTCTGCGTGGCGGTGCTCTGCGCACTGCCCCGGTACAAGGACCAGGGGCGCCCGTTCGAGGCCTTCGTGTACGGGATCGCCGCGCACAAGATCGCCGATCTCCAGCGGGCCGCGATGCGCGGGCCCGGCTCGACCGTCGTGCCGCAGGACGACCTGCCGGAGGTGCCGGACGAGGCGCTCGGCCCGGAGGAGCAGGCGCTGCTGAGCAGCGACGCGGCCTGGGCGAAGGAGCTGCTCTCCAACCTGCCGGCCCGTCAGCGCGAGCTGGTGCTGCTGCGGGTGGCCGCCGGGCTGTCGGCGGAGGAGACCGGCGAGGTGCTCGGGATGTCGCCGGGTGCCGTCCGGGTGGCCCAGCACCGGGCGCTCAGCCGGCTGCGGGCGCTCGCGGAGGAGTCCTCCTGACCACTCCTCCCGTTGCGTGCCGTTTCCGCCGGTTGCGGGCGGAATGATCCACGGGGCGGGGTTGTTGTCAAGGGCACACGAGGACACATTCGCGGTGCCAGTACCATGGGGTATCGGCGCCTGGGCGGGTTGCCAAAGTTTGACGGGTGCGCGCGGGGTCCCCTTGGAGGATCCTCCTATTCGTACCCGGCTTCGGCGGTCTGCGCGAGTGAGCGATGAATGCGCCCCCACCCTCAGGGCGTGAGCGGATTAGGCCGGCCACGGAAGGTACCCCCCAAATGTCTTACAACGCCGCAGGCGTACCCGAGAAGTTCGCCATGCTCGGGCTCACGTACGACGACGTCCTGCTGCTGCCCGGGGCCTCCGAGGTGCTGCCGAACCAGGTGGACACCTCCTCCCGGGTCTCCCGGAACGTGCGCGTCAACATCCCGCTGCTGTCCGCGGCGATGGACAAGGTCACCGAGTCGCGCATGGCCATCGCGATGGCCCGCCAGGGCGGCGTCGGCGTGCTGCACCGCAACCTCTCGGTCGAGGACCAGGCCAACCAGGTCGACCTGGTGAAGCGGTCCGAGTCCGGCATGGTCACCGACCCGATCACGGTCGGCCCGGAGACCACCCTGGGCGAGGCCGACGCGCTGTGCGCCAAGTTCCGCATCTCCGGCGTGCCGATCGCCGACGAGGCGGGCAAGCTGCTCGGCATCGTCACCAACCGCGACATGGCCTTCGAGTCGGACCGCACCCGCCAGGTCCGCGAGATCATGACCCCGATGCCGCTGATCACCGGCAAGGTCGGCATCTCCGGCGTGGACGCGATGGCCCTGCTGCGCCGCCACAAGATCGAGAAGCTGCCGCTGGTCGACGACGAGGGCCGGATCAAGGGCCTGATCACCGTCAAGGACTTCGTCAAGGCCGAGCAGTACCCGAACGCCGCCAAGGACGCCGAGGGCCGGCTGCTGGTCGGCGCCGCCGTCGGTGCCAGCGCCGAGGCGTTCGACCGGGCCCAGGCCCTGGTCGAGGCCGGTGCGGACTTCCTGGTGGTGGACACCTCGCACGGCCACAGCCACAACGCGCTGGCCTGGATCGCGAAGATCAAGTCGGCCGTCGGGATCGACGTGGTCGGCGGCAACGTGGCCACCCGGGACGGCGCCCAGGCGCTGATCGACGCCGGCGTGGACGGCGTCAAGGTCGGCGTCGGCCCCGGCTCCATCTGCACCACCCGCGTGGTCGCCGGCATCGGCGTCCCGCAGGTCACCGCCATCTACGAGGCCGCCCAGGCCTGCCTGGCGGCCGGCGTGCCGGTCATCGGCGACGGCGGCCTGCAGTACTCGGGCGACATCGGCAAGGCGCTGGCCGCCGGTGCCGACACCGTGATGCTCGGCTCGCTGCTGGCCGGCTGCGAGGAGTCCCCGGGCGAGCTGATGTTCATCAACGGCAAGCAGTTCAAGTCCTACCGCGGCATGGGCTCGCTGGGCGCCATGCAGTCCCGCGGCCAGGGCCGCTCGTACTCCAAGGACCGCTACTTCCAGGCCGAGGTGGCCTCGGACGACAAGCTCGTCCCCGAGGGCATCGAGGGCCAGGTGCCCTACCGCGGCCCGCTGTCGGCCGTGCTGCACCAGCTGGTCGGCGGTCTGCGCCAGACCATGGGCTACGTCGGCGCCGGCACCGTCGCCGAGATGGAGAGCAAGGGCCGCTTCGTCCGGATCACCTCGGCGGGCCTCAAGGAGAGCCACCCGCACGACATCCAGATGACCGTCGAGGCGCCGAACTACTCGGCCCGCTGAGCCACCGGCCACCGAGGGGCCCGCTGCCGCACCGCGGCGGCGGGCCCCTGCCGGTGCGCCCGGGCGCGGGCCGTCGGGGCGGGACCAGCGGCAGTACGGGATACTGGGGGGCGGCCGGGGTGACCCGGCGGGCATGAGCAACAAAGCAGAAGGGCTCGAAGTGACTGAGATCGAGATCGGGCGAGGCAAGCGCGGCCGACGGGCGTACGCCTTCGACGACATCGCCGTCGTCCCCAGCCGCCGGACCCGGGACCCGAAGGAGGTCTCGATCGCCTGGCAGATCGACGCCTACCGCTTCGAGCTGCCGTTCCTGGCCGCCCCGATGGACAGCGTGGTCTCGCCGCAGCAGGCCATCCAGATCGGCCGCCTCGGCGGTCTGGGCGTGCTGAACCTCGAAGGCCTGTGGACCCGCTACGAGGACCCGCAGCCGCTGCTGGACGAGATCGCCGCGATCACCGACGAGTCCACCGCGACCCGCCGGCTCCAGGAGATCTACGCCGCGCCGATCCGCGCCGAGCTGATCAAGCAGCGGATCCAGGAGGTCCGCGACTCCGGCGTGGTCACCGCCGCCGCGCTCTCGCCGCAGCGCACCGCCGAGTTCTCCAAGGCCGTGGTGGACGCCGGCGTCGACGTCTTCGTCATCCGCGGCACCACCGTCTCGGCCGAGCACGTCTCCAGCGCCGCCGAGCCGCTCAACCTCAAGCAGTTCATCTACGAGCTGGACGTCCCGGTGATCGTCGGCGGCTGCGCCACGTACACCGCGGCCCTGCACCTGATGCGGACCGGTGCCGCCGGTGTGCTGGTCGGCTTCGGCGGCGGCGCCGCCCACACCACGCGGAACGTCCTGGGCATCCAGGTGCCGATGGCCACCGCCGTGGCCGACGTGGCGGCCGCCCGTCGCGACTACATGGACGAGTCCGGTGGCCGCTACGTGCACGTCATCGCGGACGGCGGCGTCGGCTACAGCGGGGACATCCCGAAGGCCGTGGCCTGCGGCGCGGACGCGGTCATGATCGGCGCCGCGCTGGCGCGGGCGACGGACGCCCCGGGCAAGGGGATCCACTGGGGGATGGAGGCCGTCCACGAGGAGCTGCCGCGCGGCAAGCGCGTGGACCTCGGGACCGTCGGTACCACCGAGGAGATCCTGACCGGGCCCTCGCACACGCCGGACGGGACCATGAACCTGTTCGGCGCGCTGCGTCGGGCGATGGCCACCACGGGCTACACGGAGCTCAAGGAGTTCCAGCGGGTCGAGGTCACCGTCAACCCGGCGCTCGACCACCGCTGAGTCCTGACCTGACCTGATCGAGGGGCCCCTGCCGGGTGACGGCGGGGGCCTTCTCCTTTTCCCGGTGCGGGAGGCGGGTGCGGTGCGGTGCGGGGAGGGGACGGGGCGGGCGGTCAACTCCGCGTGGCGCTGCGGCGGGTGAGGAGGAACCCGCCGATGAGGGCGATGGCGTAGAAGGCGGCGTCGAGGGGGCGGAGGTCGGCGCGCCAGGCGGTGACGGTGTCGTGCAGCAGGCCGCCGGGGGCCGGGCCGTCGGCGTGGACGCGGCGGAGGTGCTCGATCAGCTGGCCGAGGAGCAGGGCGCCGGCGGCGAGGAGGGCGCCGAGCGGGGGGAGTAAGCGGCCCTGGCCGCCGAGCCGGCCGAGCGGGAGGGCGACCAGGCCGGCCGGGGCGATGGCCAGCCAGCCGAGGCTGTCGGCGGCGCGCAGCGGGGCGCTGCCGTAGGCGAGGCCGCCGAGGAGCATGGCGAGGAGGGCGAGGGAGACGGCCAGGGCGGTGCGGTGCCGGGGGGTGGTCCTGGGCGTGGGTTCGACGGGGTCGAAGCCGGCCACGGGGGCGCCGGGCATGCCCGGGGCGACGTAGCCCTCGGGGGAGACGGGGGGTGGTGCGACCGAGTAGTGCTGGGCGGTGTGCGGCCGGATCGATGGGCCGTCAGTGCCCGGTGCGGGTGCGGTCATGGGCGTCGAATCCCCCCGGAATACGATGAGCTGCCGAACGGTAGCAGTGGTCCGGACAGATCTTGGCGAGTTTTCGATCACAGATCGGGCACGGAGCGCCGCCTCCGTTCCGGTTCGTACCGGCTCGATGCGGGGGCCGGGTGGTCGCGGGCCCTCCGGACAGGAGATGATGGAGGCTTGGGCGTCCGGGCCCCAGGTCGGGCCGACGCGCCGTCACCACGACCGCCAGCAGCACATGGGGGAACGTTCCGAATGACCCAGGCGCAGGGTTCCACCGGCCGCCTCCTGGCCGGCCGCTACCGCCTGAACGGCGTGCTCGGGCGCGGCGGCATGGGCACCGTCTGGCGCGCCGAGGACGAGATGCTGGGCCGGACCGTCGCGGTCAAGGAACTGCGGATGAACGCCAGCGTCGACGAGGAGGAGAAGCACCGGCTGATCACCCGGACGCTGCGCGAGGCCAAGGCGACCGCGCGGATCCGGCACAGTTCGGCGGTGACGGTCTTCGACGTGGTCGACGAGGACGACCGGCCGTGGATCGTCATGGAGCTGGTCGAGTCCCGCTCGCTGGCCGACGTGGTCCGGGAGGACGGGCCGCTGGCCCCCGCCCGGGCGGCGGAGATCGCGCTCGACGTGCTGGGCGTGCTCAGCGCGGCGCACGCGCTCGGCATCCTGCACCGCGACGTCAAGCCGTCCAACGTGCTGATCGGCGAGGACGGCCGGGTCGTGCTCACCGACTTCGGCATCGCCAGCGTGGAGGGCGACGCCTCCGTCACCTCGACCGGGATGCTCGTCGGCGCGCCCTCGTACATCTCCCCGGAGCGGGCCCGCGGGCAGAAGCCCGGGCCGCCGGCCGACCTGTGGTCGCTGGGCGGCACGCTGTACGCGATGGTCGAGGGCCGGCCGCCCTACGACCGGGGCTCGGCGCTGGCCACGCTGACCGCGGTGATGACCGAGGACCTGATCGCGCCGGTGAACGCCGGGCCGCTGCAGCCGGTGATCGAGGGGCTGCTGGCGAAGGACCCGGCCGAGCGGCTGGACGCCTCGCAGACCCGGTCGATGCTCAAGCGGGTGGTCGCGGAGGCGACCGCGCGGGCCGAGTCCACCACCGAGCACGCGGTGCCGCTGGAGAAGCCGGCCGAGGAGCCGGAGCCGAAGGCCTCGAAGGCGTCGGGGCTGTCGAAGGCGGCGGGGCCGGCGGAGGCGTCGAACGCCGCGGAGCCGTCCGAGCCGTCGGCGTCGACCTCGGCGGAGTCCGCGGAGCCCTCGGAGTCTTCGCCGAAGGAACCGGAGCAGACCGGGAACGGCCGCAAGCGGTCGGTGGGCGGGCTGCTGGGGACGGTCCGGGTCGGGAGTCGGGCCCAGGACGCGGAGCCCGCCGGGACGCCGTCCGAGGAGCCGGGCGCGGAGCCGATCCGGCCGGTGACCAGCGAGTGGACGATGGGCGCGACCCAGGCGGCCGGGGCCGATCCGCGCACCGGCCGGCGACGGCTGGCCATCGCCACCGTGATCGTGGTGCTGCTGCTGATCGCGGGAGTGGTGGCGGTCGTCCGGATGGTCGGCACCGACGACGGCGGCGCGAACGGCGCGGCCTCGCAGAGCGCGGTCGCCACCTCGCCGGGGGCGACCGGTACCGAGCCGGTGCCGACGTCGGCACCGACGGGCGAACCCGCGCCCGCCCCGGCGCCCGCCCAGCCGACCGGCGACCCGGCCGCGGCGCCGGACGCGCCCGCGCAGTCCGCCGGTGCGCCGGCGGCTCCCGTCCAGCCCCCGGCGGCACCGGCCCAGCCCGCGCCGGCCGCGCCGGGTGCCGTACCGGCCGGGTACCACGAGTACAAGGACCCGAGCGGCTTCTCCGTCGTGCTGCCGGACGGTCTGCAGCCGACCGGGTCGGACGCCAACCGGCGGATCTTCAAGAACGCGGCCGACGGCAGCCAGCTGCGGATCGAGTGGACCACGTCGCCCGGGGCGAGCGCGGTCGCGGACTGGCAGGATTCGGAGCCGAACGTCCGCGGTCAGGTCAGCAACTACCAGCGGCTCAACCTGGCGGCGATCACCTACCGGCAGTGGACCAACGCGGCGGACTGGGAGTGGACCAACGGCACGCCCAGGATGCACTCGCTCAACCGCGGCTTCGTGACCGGGACCCCGCCCAAGTACGGGTACTCGATCTACTGGATAGTCCCGGACGCGGAGTGGGCCGCCCAGGCCCCGCTCCGGGACGTCGTCTTCAACAGCTTCCAGCCCGCGCCGTAGGGCGGCAGCCCTAACCGATCAGGCGCTGCTTGGCGCGGGTGAACTCGTCCTCGGTGAGCGCACCGGAGGCGCGCAGGGCGGCCAGCCGTTCCAGCTGGCCGATGAGCTGCTCGCCGGCGGACGCCTCGACCGGGGTGGCGGCGGGCCCGGCCTTCGGGGCGTTCCGGGCGGCCCGGGCGGAGGCCCGGAGCTGCTCGGCGAAGAACTCGGCCTTGGCCACGTCCTCGAAGCGGTGCGAGCCGCTGAGCGCCACCACCAGGAGCACTTCGCCGTTGAGCTTGGTGCGGGTCACGGTGACGTCGGTGACGGCGGCGAGCGGAACCGGGACCGGCGGCTTCCCGTCCTTCAGGAAGAGCAGCCGATGGGTGGTCAGCACGAGCACTCCCTTGCGGAAGTGGTCGGGGTGGCGCCCGGCGGTGGAGGCGACCGGCTTCTCGCCGTCGATGACGGTCGCCTCGACGGCGCGGACGGCCTCGGCCTGGTTGGCTTTGCTGCTGTTCCCGGATGCCTCGAAGGCGGTGTCGATCAGATCGGTCCAGTCCATGGGATCGAGCCTAAAGGAGCCGCTCAGTAGGCTGCTCGGTGAGTGAGAGGAACTGGCATGCGAGGCGGCCCCGGTCAGTTGCTGGCGGGGCGGTACCGGCTGACGGACCGCCCCGAACCCTTGCGCGCCCAGGCGGTGGACGAGCGGACCGGTGAATCGGTGCTGCTGGGCGCCCTGGAGCTGCCGGGGGTGCTGACGGCGGGCCAGGATCCGGAGGCGGCCGCCGCGGCGCAGGCGGACCGGATGGTGCGCCGGGTGGCGGCGGTCGGTTCGACCGCGCCGGTCGCGCATCCGCGGCTGCTGCGCGGGGTCGGCGCGTTCGTCGAGGGCGAGCTGCTGTGGACGGTGGAGGAGCGGCCGGTCGGGCGGACGGTGGCCGAGCTGCTCGCCGAAGGGCCGCTGCCGCCGTACCGGGCGGCCGAGTTGGCGGCGGACCTGGCCGGGGCGCTGCGGGCGCTGCACGCGGCCGGGCTGACCCACGGCGCGCTGACCGCGGAGGCGGTGCTGGTCTGCGAGGACGGCGCGGCGATGCTCGGCGGGCTGCTCGCCGGGGTGGCCGAGGAGGCGCTGGCCGAGGAGCTCGGCGGGCCGGGCGGGCGGCGCCGGTACGAGGTGCGGGCGACCCTGGTCGGACCGGTGGCGGAGCGTTGGCCGCTGGACGGCGGCCCGGCGGGCGACTGCTGGGCGCTCGGGGTGCTGGTGCACCGGCTGGTCACCGGCCGTTCGCCGTACCCGGAGCGGGACGTGCCGGAGCTGGTGACGGCCGTACGGGACGGGCGGCGGGAGCCCTCGGTGGTGTGCGGGCCGCTCGCGCCGCTGGTGGAGCGGCTGTTGCAGCCCGATCCGGTGCTGCGGCCGACGGCGGAGGCGGTGCGCGAGGAGCTGGCGGGGCTGCTGGCGGGGGCGCCGGAGCCGGTCGACGGGGAGGCGGAGGAGCGGAGCCGGGCCGCAGGGGGGCCGGTGCCGGTGCCGGAGACGCCGGCGGTGCCGCGCGGGCGCGGCGGGAGGGCCGTCGGCTCCAGGGCTGGGAGGAGTGCCCGAAAGGGCCGGAACGGTGGGGACTTGGGGGCAGGGGGCGGGGCGAAGCCGCCCCGGATACCCCCCTCCCTGTGGGGCCCGCTGCTGGTGGGCGGAGTGTTCGTGCTGCTGGTGCTGGGAATCGTCGCGGTGGTGCTGTTCGCAGGCTGACGGCCCGCCCGGATTCCGTTCCACCGGTCCGGGGGGTGGGCGTGATTACCGGGGGCGGCAAGGTGCGCCTAATGTGTGCGTGGGATTTGTTCGAACAGTGGTCTGCACCAGGCCCTCCGTCGCGGTGACGGCAGGCGGAATGTGTGGGGGAGCGGGCGCAGATGGGCGTGCAGGACCGGCCGGAGGCGGCCGAGGCGGAGCGTTTGCTGGCCGGGCGGTACGAGCTCGGCGAGCGGCTCGGCCGGGGCGGCATGGGCACCGTCTGGCGGGCCTGGGACCGGATGCTCGACCGGGAGGTCGCGGTCAAGGAGCTGACCGTCAACCACCTGCCCGAGGAGGACCTGCAGATCCTGCACACCCGGATGAAGCGCGAGGCCAGCGCGGCCGCGCGGATCAAGCACCCCGGTGTGATCACCGTGCACGACGTGCTGGAGCAGGACGGCCGGCCGTGGATCGTGATGGAGCTGGTCGACGGCCGCTCGCTGGCCGACGTGATCAGCCAGGACGGCACCCTGCAGCCGCGCGCCGCCGCCGAGGTCGGCAGTCAGGTGCTGGCCGCGTTGCACCGCGGCCACCAGCTGGGCGTGCTGCACCGGGACGTGAAGCCGGCCAACGTGCTGCTGGAGCGCGGCACCGGGCGGGTGGTGCTGCTGGACTTCGGCATCGCGAAGTACGAGGGCTCGACCGAGCTGACCCGGCCGGGCGACCTGGTCGGCTCGCCGGACTACCTGGCGCCGGAGCGCGCCCAGGGCGAGCGGCCCGGTCCCGCCTCCGACCTGTGGGGCCTCGGGGCGACGCTGTACGCGGCGGTCGAGGGCCAGTCGCCGTTCCGGCGGGACTCGCCGATCACCACGCTCGCCGCGGTGGTCGACGAGCCGCTGCCGGAGTCGCGGCGGGCCGGGCCGCTGGGGCCGGTGCTGGCCGCGCTGATGGCGAAGGACCCGGCCGAGCGGCCCACCGCGGACGAGGCGGCCGCGATGCTGGCCGAGGTGCGGGCCGGGCACACGATGGGCCTGAAGTCGGTCCCGTCGGTGCGTACGCCCACCCGGTCGGTGCCGGTGGTGGACCGCACCGAGGGCCCGGTGGCCGTGGCGGAGCCGGCCGAGGGCTCCGAGGAGCCGACCGAGCCGAAGGCCTCCGGGGCCGCCGTCCCCGCTGCCGCTGCTGTGCCCGCCGTCCCTGCGGTCGCCGCTGTTCCTGCCGCGCCCGTCCTCGCCGAACCGGACACCGCCGGGGGCGCGCAGGACGCTGCCCGGGCGCACACCGGTCCCGTCGCGCCGGTGTCGCACTCCATTGCGCCGGAGCGGGGACCGGCCAAGCGCCGCAACCTGCTGAAGATCGTCGGCATAGCGGTGGCCGTCGGCCTGCTGGCCGCCGCGGGCACCTTCCTGGTCACCCGGCACGTGGTCGGCGGCGACACCCCCGACGACCCGACGCCGACCGCCGCCGAGTCCACCGGACCGGAGCCCACCAGCGACGCCACCCCCGCGGCGGCGCCGCCCAGCGGCTACCACTGGGTCGACGACCCGGCCGGCTTCCGCTTCCCGCTGCCGAACGGCACCCCGTCCTGGCAGCGGATCAGCGCCGGGGACAACCAGATCTACTACAGCCCCGACGGCAAGGTGCACTACCTCCAGTTCGCCGTCACGGTCGGCCAGTCGGTCAAGCCGCTGGAGCACATGCGGCAGATGGAGGCCACCGTCGCCAAGTCGCTCAAGGACTACAAGCAGCACCGGATGGCCGGCACGGCGGTGAAGGGCCAGGAGGCGGCGGTCTGGGAGTTCAGCTACCTGGCCAAGGAGGGCGGCCGCCGGCGCGCGATCGAGACCGAGTTCATCAGCCAGGACGGCACCAGCTACGCGATCTACTCGTCCAGCCCGGACCGGGGCAACGAGTGGAACGAGGCCGAGCAGCGCTTCTACGCGGTGCTCAACAACTTCGCCCCGAGCCGCTGACCGGGTCGGGCGGGGGCGCCCGCTTTCGCCCGACTGCGGCAGATTCTTGTTACCGACGGGTACCGGACCGGCCGCCGAGCGCCTAGGCTGCGCCGTATGTCGGACCTCACAGCAGACGCAGTGGCCACCGAACCCTCCGGCGCCGGCAACCCGGCGGCCCCCGGCGGCGGCCGGACCGTCGCCGCGGCCGTCCCGCCGTCCCTGGTCGCCAGGCTTGCCACCGGCGTCACCGCCACCGGTGAACCCGACCTGGTGGAGACCGTCGCCCCGCTGACTGGCGAACGGCTGGCCAGCCTGCCGCAGTCCACCCCGGCCGACGTCGAGGTCGCCTTCCAGCTGGCCCGCCGCGCCCAGGGGGCCTGGGCCGCGCTGCCGGTGCGCCGCCGCGCCGCCGTCCTGCTGCGCTTCCACGACCTGCTGCTCAAGCGGCAGGACGAGGTGCTGGACCTCGTCCAGGCGGAGACCGGCAAGGCCCGGCTGCACGCCTTCGAGGAGGTGCTGGCCGTCGCCATGGCCGCCCGGCACTACGGGCGGGCCGCGCACGGGTACCTCAAGGACAAGCGGCACGGCGGCGCGCTGCCGGTGCTCACCCACGCCGTCGAGGCCCGCCGCCCCAAGGGCGTGGTCGGCCACATCTCGCCGTGGAACTACCCGCTGGAGCTGTCCGTCGGCGACGCCCTGCCGGCCTTCGTGGCCGGCAACGCGGTGGTCAACAAGCCCGACACCCAGACCGCGCTGACCGCGCTGTGGGCCCGCGAGCTGCTGATCGAGGCCGGACTGCCCGCCGACCTGTGGCAGATCGTGATCGGCGACGGCCCGGTGATCGGCCCCGCCGTGGTGGAGCACGCCGACTACGTCTCGTTCACCGGCTCCACCCGCACCGGCCGCGACGTCGCCCAGCGCGCCGCCGCCCGGCTGGTCGGCGCCTCGCTCGAACTCGGCGGCAAGAACGCCATGCTGGTGCTCGCCGACGCCGACCTCGACGCGGCCGCCGCGGGCGCCGTACGGGCCTGCTTCTCCTCCGCCGGACAGCTCTGCATCTCGATCGAGCGGCTGCTGGTGCACCGCTCGGTGGCCGACGAGTTCCTGGAGCGCTTCGCCGCCCGCACCCGGGCGCTGCGCCTCGGCGGCGGCCTCGCGTACGGCGCGGACATGGGCTCGCTGGTCTCCGCCCGCCAGCTGGAGACCACCGGCCGGCACGTGGAGGAGGCGGTCAAGGCTGGTGCCACCGTGGTGGCCGGCGGGCGCGCCCGGCCGGACCTCGGCCCGCTCTTCTACGAGCCGACCATCCTCGACGGCGTCACCCCGGAGATGGCGGTCTGCGCCGAGGAGACCTTCGGCCCGGTCGTCTCCCTCTACCGCTTCGACACCGAGGAGGAGGCGGTGGCCGCCGCCAACTCCACGCCGTACGGCCTGAACTCCAGCGTCTGGACCAGGGACCTGCGGCGCGGCCGGGCGGTCGCGGCCCGGCTGCGCACCGGCACGGTCAACGTCAACGAGGCGTACGCCGCCGCGTACGGCTCGGTCGGCTCGCCGATGGGCGGCATGGGCGACTCCGGGCTGGGCCGCCGGCACGGCGCCGAGGGCATCCTGCGCTTCACCGAGGCGCAGACCGTCGCGACCCAGCGGCTGATGCCGATCGCGCCCTCGTTCGGCCTGGACGACAAGCAGTTCGCCGCCCTGATGACCGGCGGGCTGCGGGCGCTCAAGGCGCTGCGCTTCAAGTAGGCCCCCGTAGACAGGCCCCAGGGCCCCGCACCTGCGGCGGGGCCCGGTTCGCGGTACCCACAGGCAGGTTCACCCGGTGAAGGAGCGGTGGCAGATGGTGCAGTCCGGCGGTGCGGCGGAGTTCGACTACGACGTGGTGGTGGTCGGGTCCGGCTTCGGCGGTTCGGTCGCGGCCCTGCGGCTGACCGAGAAGGGCTACCGGGTCGCCGTCCTGGAGGCCGGCCGGCGCTTCGACCGGGACGAACTGCCCAGGAACTCCTGGGACCTGCCGAACTACCTGTGGGCGCCGGCGCTCGGGCTGTACGGCATCCAGCGGATCCACCTGCTGGCCAACGTGCTGATCCTGGCCGGCGCCGGGGTCGGCGGCGGCTCGCTGAACTACGCCAACACCCTGTACGTGCCGCCGAAGGCCTTCTTCGAGGACCGCCAGTGGCGCCACATCACCGACTGGCAACAGGAGTTGGCGCCGTTCTACGACCAGGCGCAGCGGATGCTCGGGGTCCGGCTCAACCCGACCCTCACCCCCTCCGACGTCCACCTCAAGGCGGCCGCCGAGCGGATGGGCGTCGGTGACACCTTCCACATGGCGCCGGTCGGGGTCTTCTTCGGCGACGGCGAGGACACCGACGGCACCGCCAAGGCGGCCCCCGGGAGCGAGGTCGCCGACCCGTACTTCGGCGGTGCCGGCCCGGCCCGCAAGGCCTGCGTGGAGTGCGGCGAGTGCATGACCGGCTGCCGGCACGGCGCCAAGAACATGCTCACCGAGAACTACCTGTACCTGGCCGAGCGGGGCGGGGCGGAGATCCACCCGCTCACCACGGTGGCCCGGATCCGGGAGATCGAAGGGGCCGACGGGAGCGGCGGCTACGCGGTGGACGTGCGCCGCACCGACGCGCGGTCGAGGACCGACCGGGTGAAGGCGGGCGCGCGGACCGTCACCGCGGCCCGGGTGGTCGTCGCGGCCGGCACCTACGGCACCCAGTCGCTGCTGCACCGGATGCGGGACGGCGGCCACCTGCCCCGGATCTCGGCGCGGCTGGGCGAGCTGACCCGCACCAACTCCGAGGCCCTGGTGGGCGCGCAGACCACCGACCGGCGCTACGGCGGCAAGGCGGACTTCACCAAGGGCGTGGCGATCACCTCCTCGATCCACCCGGACGCCAACACCCACATCGAGCCGGTCCGCTACGGCAAGGGCTCCAACGCGATGGGCGCGCTGTCCATCGCCCAGGTCAGGGGCGGTGGGGCGGTCCCGCGCTGGCTGCGCTACCTGGGCAACACGGCGCTCCACCCGGTGACCTTCGCCCGCTCGATGAACCAGCGCCGCTGGTCCGAGAAGACGATCATCGGCCTGGTGATGCAGTCGCTGGACAACTCGATCACCGTCTCGCTGAAGAAGGGCCCGCTCGGCAAGGCCCGGCTCACCTCCGGCCAGGGCCACGGCGAACCCAACCCGACCTGGATCCCGGCGGCGGAACAGGGCGCCCAGGCGCTGGCCGACGAGATCAACGGCTTCCCGGGCAGCACCGTCGGCGAGATCTTCGACATCCCGATGACGGCGCACTTCCTCGGTGGCTGCCCGATCGGCGACGCCCCCGAGACCGGCGTGGTGGACCCGTACCACCGGCTGTACGGCTACCCCGGGATCAGCGTGGTGGACGGTTCGGCCGTCTCCGCCAACCTGGGCGTCAACCCCTCGCTCACCATCACCGCCCAGGCCGAGCGCGCCATGTCGATGTGGCCGAACAAGGGCGAGGCGGACCAGCGCCCGGCCCAGGGCGCGGAGTACCTGCGGGTGGCGGCGGTGGCGCCGGCCCGGCCGGCCGTGCCCGAGGGCGCGTTCGGCGCGCTGCGGCTGCCGCTGCTGCCCGTCCCGGAGGTCCCGAAGAAGCGCGGCTGAAACCGGCCCGACGGGCCAATCCGCCTGCCCCGGTTCCCGGTTGACATCCGTTCGGGTCCGATGGGATAAACGGGCTCCCTGGAGCGGCCAGGGACTCGTCGAGCGGGGGGAACGCGGGCCATGGCCAACTGCACATCGTGCGGGGCGACTTCGGAGGAGGGGGCGCCCGCCTGCGGGTCGTGCGGTCGGCCGTTCGCGCCCCCTGCCCCGGCGGCCGCCGCCCCGCCCGCCGCCCCGCCCGCCGCCCCGCCCGTCCCGCCGCCTCCGCCGGGTGCGGCTCCGCCCGTCCCGCCGCCGTACGGACCGCAGCCCGGGTACGGACCCCAGCCGGGGTACGGGCCGGTGGCCGCGGTCCCGCCCGCCCTGGGCAGCTGGGGTGCCGGGCAGGAGTACGACAAGCAGCCCGCCTTCCAGCGCCTGCTGACCGCCGCGGACTGGCGCCCGGCCGTCAAGGTGGCCGTCGCGCCGACCCTCGTCCTGCTGGCCGCCGCGCTGATCGCGGCGATCCCGAGCGACTACCAGTACGAGTACCGGTTCCAGTCGGCCGGCTTCGGCGAGCGCTTCGGCTCGGCGGTGTCGATGGCCCTGAACGCGCTCGGCGCACCGTTCCGGCTCGGGTACCAGAGCCCGCTGGGCCACGACCGGACCGACCGGCTGGAGATCGCCCTCCGGGTGCTGCCGATGACCGTCACCGTCCTGTGGTGCCTGGCGCTCTGGCTCGGCCTGCGGGCCGGGCTGCGCCGGCGCAAGGCCGTGGTGGGCCAGCTCACCCGGGGCCAGGCCGCCGCCGAGGCGCTGCGCACCGCCCTGGTCCTCGCGGCGGTGAGCGGACTGCTCGGGCTGCTCGGCGGCACCGAATGGAACCCCTCGGGCCGCGCCGCGAAACCCGACTACTTCGGCGACTTCGGCTCCGGCGCCCAGAAGTCCGGTCAACCGCTGATCACGGCGGGCTCCGGCTGGCTGGAGGCGGTCGCCTGGACCGCGGTGCTGGCCGGCCTGCTGGCCTTCCTCGTCCACGGCACCGACGCGCTGCGCTGGGCCGCCTGGCGCAGCCGCGCGGTGCGCGGCTGGGCGGTGTCCGCGCTGGCCGCCGGCCAGGCGCTGGCGGTCACGGTCGGGCTGTCCTCGGTGACGGCCTTCGTCCTGGTCGCGGCCACCAGCGAGAGCGGGGCGCAGACCGGGATCTCGCTGGCCTTCCTGCCCAACCTCGGCCTCAACCTCCTCGGCTTCGGCTCGGGGGCGACCTTCCGGGCGCACTCCGGACTGTCCGGCAGCGACGGCTCCCGCGGCGACTCCTCCTGGGGCGACCGCAGCAGCGAGACCGACTTCTCCTTCTTCGACCTGCACGACCTGACCGGCGACTGGCGCTGGGCCGGGCTGCTCGCGCTCGTCTCGGCGGCCCTGCTCGGCCGGGTGGCGTTCCGGCGGGGGCTGGACGCGGCCGACCGGCTGCGCCTGGCCGCCGTGCACGCCGGGGCGCTCACCCTGCTGATGACGGTCTCCGGCGTGCTGATGACGCGGACCACGTCCAGCTCGGGCTGGATCGGCTCGGCGCGGATGGAGATCTCCCAGGAGGAGTCGGGCGGGCTGGCCTTCGTGAGCGTGCTGGTGGCCAACGCGGTCTGGGCGCTGGCCGGCGCGCTGCTGGTGCCGCCGCTGCTGGCGGCCTTCCGCGGCCGGGGCGCGGGTGCGCCGCAGGGCGCCGTGCCGTACGCCGAGTCCCCGTTCGCCCCGGGGCGGGGCACGGTGCCCCATCCGGCGGTGCCGCCGCAGGTGCCGTACGCGACGCCGCCGTACGGCGTTCCGGCTCAGGGGGTGCCTGCTCAGGGCGTTCCGGGCCACGGGGTGCCGCCGCAGGCCGACGCGCCGCAGGACGCGCCGTTCGCCCCCGGCGGCGGGGTGAGCGAGGTGCTCGGCTCGCACGAGGAGCCGCCCGCCCCGACCGGCGGGACGCCGGTGCCCGGCGCGGTCCCGCCGCCTCCGGCCGAGGAGCCGGTCGACCCGAGCGTGTGGCGCGAGCACCCCTGAGCGGGCACCCCTGAGCGAGCGTCCCTGAGGAAGAGGAAAGGGCAAAGGGCCCCGCGGGGGAACGGGGCCCTTTGTCGTTCAGCACTCGGCGTCAGGGCCGCGCCGGTGCTGGGGTGACGGCGCCGGGGGAGGAGCGCCGTCGGGTCGGTCGGCTTCGGGGCGCGCCGCGCGGCTCCGGCGTGGGTGGCCGGCCGCGCGGGGCGCGCACGCCCGTGCGCGGTGGCTCGGCGCACAGGTCTGCGCCGGTCCTACGCTCACGGAGCGTGAACTGAGGAACCGCGGCCGCCTTCCGTGGCGCGGCTGCGGAGAACGCCGTCGCGGGCCCCCTCGGTGAGCCGTGAGGCGCCGGGAGAACCGCGTACAACGAGCATCGTGCTGGACGGAGGGCTCGCTCTGCAACCGGTTCGGCACAGTTCGGCACAGAGCATTTCCTGCCGGGGCCGCCGTCGATGATCACGGTGCGTAGTGGTCTGGATGGTTGTGGCGCACGGGGACGCGCGTAGCGGCGCGGGGTGAAGGGGGGAGTGCGCCCGGGCGCGCACCGGACCGGACCGGGGGTGCGACGGCCGGCCCCGGGCGTCCCCGGACTCCGGCCGTCCCACCTCTCGGCCCAGTCGCGGCCGGGGTCGCTGTCCCCTGCTGGCCGGCCGCGGCACCCGCGCACGGTCCCACGGTGCCGCTGCCCGGCGGGCCGGGCGGCGGCACCACGTGCGCCGGTGGACTGGGATGGAACTCCACGCGTGGTCCTGCTGCCGTACGGCGGTGCCCCCGCGGGGGCGGGCGGCGCGTCTGGCGGACGCGCCGCGGCCGTACGTTCGTAGGAAGCAACGAACCGCCGCCCCGCCCGGTCACGGTCGTTCGGACGGGCAGACGAGTGAAACCGGACAGCCCGGTAGAATCGGTGTCCAGACACCCCACACCGTCCGCCGCAGCCGCAGCCCCCCTGCCGGGGAGGCGGTCACGCGCGGGCACCTCGATACCGCTGCCGGAAGGCCGTCTGTGTCCTCTGCAATTCCCGTCCAGTCCGCGCCGGACAACGACCCCGTTCTGGTGGTCGACTTCGGCGCCCAGTACGCCCAGCTCATCGCCCGTCGGGTGCGTGAGGCGCGGGTCTACAGCGAGATCGTGCCGAGCAGCATGCCGGTCGCCGAGATGCTCGCCAAGAACCCCAAGGCGATCATCCTCTCCGGCGGCCCGTCGTCGGTCTACGAAGAGGGCGCGCCGCAGATCGACCGCGCGATCTTCGAGGCCGGTGTCCCGGTCTTCGGCATGTGCTACGGCTTCCAGCTGATGGCCAAGACCCTCGGCGGCACCGTCGACAACAACGGCGCCCGCGAGTACGGCCGCACCCCGCTGACCGTCTCCCGCAGCGGCTCCACCCTGTTCGAGGGCGTTCCGGCGCAGCACTCGGTGTGGATGTCGCACGGCGACGCCTGCTCGGCCGCCCCGGAGGGCTTCGCCGTCACCGCCTCCACCGACCTGGTCCCGGTCGCGGCCTTCGAGAACGACGAGGCCCGGCTGTACGGCGTCCAGTACCACCCCGAGGTGCTGCACTCCGACCACGGCCAGCAGATCCTGGAGCACTTCCTCTACCGCGGCGCCGGCATCGCCCCCACCTGGACCACCGGCAGCGTGGTCGAGGAGCAGGTCGCCCTGATCCGCGAGCAGGTCGGCGACAAGCGCGCCATCTGCGGCCTGTCCGGCGGCGTGGACTCCGCGGTCGCGGCCGCGCTGGTCAACCGCGCCATCGGCGACCAGCTGACCTGCGTCTACGTCGACCACGGCCTGATGCGCAAGGGCGAGACCGAGCAGGTCGAGAAGGACTTCGTGGCCGCCACCGGCGTCCAGCTGAAGGTCGTCGACGCCTCCGAGCGCTTCCTGAACGCGCTGAAGGGGGTCACCGACCCCGAGGAGAAGCGCAAGATCATCGGCCGCGAGTTCATCCGCGTGTTCGAGCAGGCCCAGGCCGAGATCATCGCCGAGGCCGGCGAGCACGGCGAGTCGGTCGACTTCCTGGTCCAGGGCACCCTGTACCCGGACGTGGTGGAGTCCGGCGGCGGCGAGGGCACCGCCAACATCAAGTCCCACCACAACGTCGGCGGCCTGCCCGAGGACCTCCAGTTCCAGCTGGTCGAGCCGCTGCGCAAGCTGTTCAAGGACGAGGTCCGGATGGTCGGCCAGGAGCTGGGCCTGCCGGAGGAGATCGTCCAGCGCCAGCCGTTCCCGGGCCCGGGCCTGGGCATCCGGATCGTCGGCGAGGTCACCAAGGAGCGTCTGGACCTGCTCCGCGACGCCGACGCGATCGCCCGCGAGGAGCTGACCGCGGCCGGTCTGGACCGCGAGATCTGGCAGTGCCCGGTCGTGCTGCTCGCCGACGTCCGCAGCGTGGGCGTGCAGGGCGACGGCCGCACCTACGGTCACCCGATCGTGCTGCGCCCGGTCTCGTCCGAGGACGCCATGACCGCCGACTGGTCGCGCCTGCCGTACGACGTGCTGGCGAAGATCTCCACCCGGATCACCAACGAGGTCCGCGACGTGAACCGCGTCGTCGTCGACGTCACCAGCAAGCCGCCGGGCACCATCGAGTGGGAGTGACCCCTCCCACCGGTCGCCGGGGCGCTTCGTCGTCCTGAGGCCGATGCCTGAACGGCCGCGCCGTCGTTCCCGTACTGAAGGGAGCGACGGCGCGGCCGTTTCGCGGTGCGGGCGCCGCTCTCCGGGAGGGACCTCCCACCGAAAGCGGTCGGGAGCGGGCAGAATGCGGACCGGACCTGTCAGGGAGTGGCGGGCGGCGAGGGAAGGTGTGAGGGATGTCGGAGGCCAGCAACCCGGTGCCGGCCGGTGGGGGAGCGGCCGGCCGGGCCGCCCGGGCGGCGCAGCGGAGGGCGCTCGCGTCCAGGTACGCGCTGCTGCCCCTGCGGCTCTTCCTCGGCGTCACGTTCGTCTACGCCGCCCTCGACAAGCTCTCCGACGCCCACTTCCTGGCCGGAGCGGGCGACCCGGCCTCCTTCGTCTCGCAGACCCAGGCCGCCAAGGCGGGCGGCAGCCCGATCTCCTTCCTGCTCGGCCCCGCCCTCGACCACCCGACCCTGTTCGCGCTCGCCATCGCCTTCGGCGAGCTGGCGGTGGGCCTCGGCACCCTGGTCGGCCTCTGGGGCCGGGCCGCCGCGCTCGGCGGCGCCCTGCTCAACCTCAGCCTGTGGCTGACCGTCAGCTGGAGCGTCTCGCCGTACTACCTCGGCAACGACCTGGCCTACCTGATGGCCTGGACGCCGCTGCTGCTGGCCGGCACGCCGTACCTGTCGGTGGACGGCTACCTGGCCCGCCGGGCCGGGCGGGACCGCGAGCGCGGGCTGGGCGAGGACCACGTCAAGCGCCGGGCCCTGGTGGACGGCGGGATCGCGGCCGTCGCGATCGGCGGGGCCGGGCTGCTCACCGGCTCGCTGACCCGCACCTTCGGCCGGGACCGGACGGCCGCGCCCAAGCAGTCGGCGGCCCCGGCCTCCGGCGCCCCGGCCCCCGGTGCCCCGGCCGCCACCGCCCCGGCCCCCGCGGTGCCCGCCGCGAGCGTGCCGGTCGGCGGCTCGGCCCAGGTCAAGGACCCGGCCACCGGGGACGCCGTCTACATCGTCCAGCCCAAGGCCGGCCAGTACTGCGCCTTCTCCGCCGTGTGCACCCACGCGGGCTGCGCCGTGGACGCGCCGAAGAACGGCCAGCTGTACTGCCCCTGCCACGGCTCCCGGTTCGACGCCGCGACCGGTGCGGTGGTCAACGGGCCGGCGGTCAAGCCGCTGCCCAGGTACGCCGTCAGCAAGGACGGGGACCGGCTGACCCTGGGCCCGCAGCAGAGCTGACGCCCTAGGGTCGGGCGGGGCGGGTCACTCCTCGCGGTCGGGCCGGCCGCGCCGGGCCACCGCCGCGACCGCGCCGGCCAGGCCGCCGACGCCGAGCACGATGAAGGTGACCGGGATGACGATCCGCCCGTTCACCGACTGGTCGTTGAGCGCCGCGACCAGGTAGAGCACGGCGATCACCGTGAACAGCGCGCCCGCGATCAGCGAGAACAGGTCGAGCCGGTGCTTCCTCACTGCTGGACCACCTTGATGTTGCCGAGCCCGATCCCGAGTTCGAGATTGAGGGTCCCCTTGGCCGGCTGCCCGTTGGCAGGGCCGATCAGGTAGGTGTGCCGCCCGGTGCCGTCGCTCCGGTCACCGGGGAGGGCGACGTTGCCGAGGCCGATCCGGGTCACCAGGTTCACCGTCACGTCGTCCGGCACGGTGACGGTCATGTCGCCGACGCCCAGGTCGACCTTGGTGGCGAGGGCGGCCCCGGCCGGGTCGAGTCCGGACAGGTCCAGCCTGATCTCCCCGGCGCCCAGGTTGTACCGGTCGTGCAGGTCGGAGACCGAGGCGACGGTCCAGGCGCGGTCGCCCACCGCGTCGCGCACGGAGTCCGGCGAGTGGCCGACGAAGGCCAGCGCCAGGGTGAGCAGCAGACCGGTCACCGCCAGCCGCCGGGCCCGGCCGAACTTCGCGCCGACCAGCAGCGTCAGGCCCACCACCAACAGCGCGGTGGCCAGCACCGTCGCGCTCAGCACGGTGGGGTTGTGGCCGCGGTCGACGGAGGCGGACCAGACCGCGGCGGCGGCGCCGATCGCCAGCAGGAAGCCGAAGAAGCCGAGTGCCGAGCGCTCCCGGGGGCGCCGTGCGGCGGCGGCCTCGGGGCGGCGCTTCGCGCCCTCCTTGCGCAGCGGGTCGCCCTCCGGCAGGTCGGCGCGCTGCCACCAGGGCTGGGCCGGGGTGCCGGCCGGCGGCACCGGGGTGCCGTACGGCGGGGTCGGCGTGCCGTGGGGCGGGGTCGGGGCGGCCGGGGCGGTGGCCCCGTACGGGTTGCGCTCCGGGTGGCGCGGGTCCCACAGGTAGCCGCCGGCGCCGTCGGCGGGGGCCTTCCCGGCGGCCCGGGCGGCCCCGTCCTGCTCCGGCCGCGGCCAGCGGTAGGCCCCGGCACCGTCCGCGGCGGTGCCGCCGGTGCCCTCGGACCCGGGGAAGTGGCGGTCGTACGGGCCGCCGTTCCGGTGCTCGCGCCCCCGGCCCCGGCGGCGGTCCGGGTCGTAGCGCACCGCCAGGAAGACCAGGGCGGCGAGCAGCAGCAGCGGGAACAGCTGGCCGCCGTCACCCATCGAGGAGAAGAAGACCCCGGTGCCGATCACGGTCAGCAGCACCGCGCCGACCGACTGGCCGTCCACCCGCCCGGTGAGCACCCGCTGGAGCTCGGTGCGCCCGCCGCGGCCCTTGGCCCCGTCGTCGGTCGGGACGATCAGCCAGGCCAGGCCGTACAGGAACAGCCCGAGGCCGCCGGAGAGGCAGAGCACCACCGTGACGACCCGGAAGACCACCGGGTCGATGTCCAGGTGCCGGCCGAGGCCGCCGCAGACGCCGGCCACCACGCGGTGGTGCTCGGTCCTGGTCAGTGGCGGGCGGTCCGGTTCCGGCGGGGCGGCGGGCCCGGTTTCCTCGATGCGGGGGTCCTCGGTCATGGACACCATCCTTCCGGCAGAGGACCGCCCGGCCCAACCGGGTCGAGCCCTGTCCGTACCCTGACTTGTCCCTGATACGGGATGGGGACACACCCTGATGCGCCCGCGGGTGCCCGCGTGGAACCATCGGTGGCGTGGCAGCCCCCGGTACCGATCCCCGATCCATCGCCCCCGACACCGCGTCGTCGGCCGGCGCCGACCCGAGCGCGCCCGACGACGGGCGGCCGCCCTACCGCCGGCTCTACCGCAGCCCGCAGGGACGGATGCTGGGCGGCGTCGCGCACGGCCTGGCGGTGCACCTCGGGCTGCCGGTGCGGTGGGTGCGGATCGCCTTCGTCGTGCTGTTCTTCGCGCAGGGGATCGGCGCGCTGCTGTACGCCGCCTTCTGGTTCGTGGTGCCGATCGGCATCGGCGAGCCCTCGCAGCGCGCCGGCGCCCAGTGGGTGTACTTCAACGGGGCGTTCGTCCCGGCCTCGCCGGGGGTGCAGGGCGGCCTGCTGAGCAAGGCAGGCCAGGCCGGCGGCTGGGTGGGCCGGATGCGCCGGCTGCTCCAGCTCACCCTGCAGGGCGAGCCGGTGGGCGCCCCGGCGGAGGGGGAGGAGGCCGAGTCGGCCGGCAAGGCCGGGCAGGGCGGCCTCGGCCAGCTCGCCGCCCTGGTGATGACGGTGGTCGGCGTGATCGCCCTGCTCAACGTGCTCGGCTGGCAGACCGCCAAGCCGTACACCTGGCCGCTGCTGGCGATCGGCGTCGGCGTGGCGCTGGTCTGGCGGCAGGCCGACGACTCGCGCTGGCAGCGCTGGTTCGGCATCGAGGAGGGTGAGAAGCGGCGCGGCGCCTACACCCGGGTCGGCGCCGGCGTGCTGCTCGCGGTCGCGGGCACCATCGCGCTGCTCGCCATGCAGGGCAGCGGCTCCACCCTCGCCTCGGTGATCGAGGCCTCGCTCGCCGTGCTGGCCGGTGTGCTGGTGCTGCTCGGCCCGTACGGCCTGCGGCTCTGGCAGGACCTCGGGGCCGAGCGCACCGCCCGCATCCGGGCCCAGGAACGCGCCGAGATCGCCGCGCACATCCACGACTCCGTGCTGCACACCCTGACCCTGATCCAGCGCCGGGCCGAGGACCCCAAGGAGGTGCTGCGGCTGGCCCGCTCGCAGGAGCGCGAGCTGCGGCTGTGGCTGTACCGCCCGGAGGCCGCCGCCGAGGCCGCGCCGGACACCATGGCGGAGAGCCTGCGGGCCGCCGTCGCCGAGGTCGAGGACCGGCACGGCGTCCCGGTCGAGCTGGTGATCGTCGGCGACTGCCCGATGGACGAGCGGATCGCGGCCCAGATGCAGGCCGCGAGGGAGGCGACCGTCAACGCGGCCAAGTACGGTGGCGGGGGACCGGTCCAGGTCTACGCCGAGGTCGAGGGGAGGACGGTGTCGGTGTTCGTCCGCGACCACGGCCCCGGCTTCGACCCCGACACGGTGCCCGAGGACCGGATGGGCGTACGGGAGTCGATCATCGGCCGGATGAAGCGCAACGGCGGCACCGCACGGGTGCGGCCGGCGGCGGGCGGCGGCACCGAGGTCGAGCTGGAGATGGAGAGAACGAATGACTGAGGCAGCTCCGGAGCGCACGGCCCGGGTCGTGCTGGTGGACGACCACCGGATGTTCCGGACGGGGGTCAGGGCCGAGATCGGCCGCACCGAGGTGACCGGCATCGACGTGGTCGGCGAGGCCGACGACGTGGACTCGGCGGTCCGGGTGGTCGCCGAGACCAGGCCGGACGTGGTGCTGCTCGACGTCCACCTGCCGGGCGGCGGCGGCGTCGAGGTGCTGCGCCGCTCGGTCGGGGTGATGGGCGAGCAGGGCGGGGTGAAGTTCCTGGCGCTGTCGGTGTCGGACGCCGCCGACGACGTCATCGGCGTCATCCGCGGCGGCGCGCGCGGCTACGTCACCAAGACCATCACCGGCACCGACCTGGTGAACGCGATCTTCCGGATCGCCGACGGCGACGCGGTGTTCTCGCCCCGGCTGGCCGGCTTCGTGCTGGACGCCTTCGCCGCCACCGACACCCCGCCGGTGGACGAGGACCTGGACCGGCTCACCCAGCGCGAGCGCGAGGTCCTGCGGCTGATCGCCCGCGGCTACGCCTACAAGGAGATCGCCAAGCAGCTCTTCATCTCGGTGAAGACGGTCGAGAGCCACGTCTCCGCCGTCCTGCGCAAGCTCCAGCTCAGCAACCGCCACGAGCTGACCCGCTGGGCCACCGCCCGCCGCCTGGTCTGAGGCACCCCGGCGTCCTGGGGCGCCGCCACGGAGCCCGCCCGCCCCGGATCGTCCGGGGCGGGCGGGCTTGTCGGTGGGTGGCCATAGACTCGATGTGCCATGAGTAGCCTCTTTGACGACCTTCCGCTCCCCGGTTTCGAGGCACCCGCCGCCGGGTCGAAGCAGCCCGACGCGTCCGTCGACGCCATCGGTGAGGAGCCCCCGCCGTACGAGGAGGAGGCCCCGTACGACGCGTACGAGGAGGCCATCCCGGACGGCCTGTTCCAGACCGACCACGCCGCCGAGGCGGAGCGGGACGCCTGGTACCGCAACGGTGCCGCGCGGACGGTGGTGGACCCGGCGCAGCTGCTGGAGGGGATGAACGACCCGCAGCGCGAGGCGGTGCTGCACGCGGGCTCGCCGCTGCTGATCGTGGCCGGCGCCGGCTCGGGCAAGACCCGGGTGCTGACCCACCGGATCGCCCACCTGCTGGGCGCCCGCGGGGTGCAGCCGGGGGAGATCCTGGCGATCACCTTCACCAACAAGGCGGCCGGCGAGATGCGCGAGCGCGTCGAGGCGCTGGTCGGCCCGCGCGCCCGGGCGATGTGGGTCTCCACCTTCCACAGCGCCTGCGTGCGCATCCTGCGCCGCGAGTCCAAGCAGCTGGGCTTCACCTCCAGCTTCTCGATCTACGACTCGGCCGACTCGCAGCGGCTGATGTCGCTGGTCTGCCGCGACCTCGACCTCGACCCGAAGCAGTTCCCGCCGAAGTCGTTCACGGCGAAGGTCAGCAACCTCAAGAACGAGCTGATCGACGAGGAGACCTTCGCCGACCAGGCCGCCAACCCGATGGAGAAGAAGCTCGCCGAGGCGTACGCGCTCTACCAGCGGCGGCTGCGCGAGGCCAACGCGCTGGACTTCGACGACATCATCATGACGACGGTGAACCTGCTGCAGGCCTTCCCCGACGTCGCCGAGCACTACCGGCGCCGGTTCCGGCACATCCTGGTCGACGAGTACCAGGACACCAACCACGCCCAGTACATGCTGGTCCGGGAGCTCAGCGGAGGATCCGTCGCCGCCGCGCCCAGGCGCACCGTGGACGGCGAGCTGGTGAACCCGGCGGCCGGGCGGCTGGCCGAGGTGCCGCCGGCCGAGCTGTGCGTGGTCGGTGACGCGGACCAGTCGATCTACGCCTTCCGCGGCGCGACCATCCGCAACATCCTCCAGTTCGAGGAGGACTACCCGAACGCGACCACGATCCTGCTGGAGCAGAACTACCGCTCCACCCAGACCATCCTGAGCGCCGCCAACGCCGTCATCGAGCGCAACGCCAACCGCCGCGAGAAGAAGCTGTGGACGGCCGGGGACCACGGCGAGAAGGTCGTCGGCTACGTCGCGGACGACGAGCACGGCGAGGCCCAGTTCATCGCCGACGAGATCGACCGGCTCACCGACAAGGGCGAGGCCAAGCCCGGCGACGTCGCGATCTTCTACCGGACCAACGCCCAGTCCCGCGTGTTCGAGGAGGTGTTCATCCGGGTCGGCCTGCCGTACAAGGTCGTCGGCGGGGTGCGCTTCTACGAGCGCAAGGAGGTCCGGGACGTCCTGGCGTACCTGCGGGTGCTCTCCAACCCGGAGGACACCGTGCCGCTGCGCCGGATCCTCAACGTGCCCAAGCGCGGCATCGGCGAGCGGGCCGAGGCGATGATCGACGCGCTGGCCTCGCGGGAGCGGATCTCCTTCGCCCAGGCGCTGGTGCGGGTCGACGAGGCGTACGGGATGGCCGCGCGCTCGGCCAACGCCGTCAAGAAGTTCAACACCCTGATGGCCGGACTGCGCCAGGTGGTCGAGTCGGGCGCGGGCCCGGCGGCGGTGCTGGAGGCCGTCCTGGAGGAGACCGGCTACCTGGCCGAGCTCCAGGCCTCCACCGACCCGCAGGACGAGACCCGGGTGGAGAACCTCCAGGAGCTCGCCTCCGTCGCCCTGGAGTACGAGCAGGACCCGGGCGAGCGGCCGGACGCCGACGAGGAGGGCACGCCGCCGGTCGGCTCGCTGGCCGACTTCCTGGAGCGGGTCGCGCTGGTCGCCGACTCGGACCAGATCCCGGACGACGACGAGGACGGGCAGGGCGTCATCACGATGATGACCCTGCACACCGCCAAGGGCCTGGAGTTCCCCGTCGTCTTCCTGACCGGCATGGAGGACGGGATCTTCCCGCACATGCGGGCGCTCAACCAGGTCAAGGAGCTGGAGGAGGAGCGCCGGCTCGCGTACGTCGGGCTCACCCGGGCCCGCGAGCGGCTGTACCTGACCCGCTCGGTGCTGCGCAGCGCCTGGGGGCAGCCGGCCTACAACCCGGCCTCGCGGTTCCTGGAGGAGATCCCGGAGACGCTGGTGGAGTGGAAGCGCACCGGGGCGGCCCAGGCGCCGGTCCAGCGCGGCTACTCCTCGGGCTCGTCCTGGGGCAAGTCCTCCTCCGGGGGCGGGAGTTCGCGTTCCTCCTCGTCGGCCGCGGCGGCCAAGCCGAAGGCCGGCTGGGGGCAGTCGGCGCGGCGCGGCGGACAGCTGGTGGAGCGCGAGGCGGTCTCGCTCGCGGTCGGCGACCGGGTCACCCACGACAGCTTCGGGCTGGGCACGGTGGTGGCCGTCACGGGCGTCGGCGACCGGGCGCAGGCCACCGTCGACTTCGGCACCGACGGGCGCAAGCAGCTGCTGCTGCGCTACGCGCCGGTGGAGAAGCTCTGAGCGGCGGAGCGGCTCTGCCCCGCGGAGCCGCTCCGACCCGCTAGCGCGGGTCCAGCCCGTTCGAGAGGAGCCAGGGCAGCGGGTCGATCGGCCCGTTGCCCTGCGGCCGGATCTCGAAGTGCAGGTGCGGGCCGGTGCTGTTGCCGCTGCTGCCGACGAAGGCGATCACGTCGCCCTGCTTCACCGGGCCCTTGCGCACCTTGTACGCCCGCAGGTGGCAGTACCAGGCCTCGGTGCCGTCGGGCATCTTGAGGATCGTCATGTAGCCGTAGAACGGGTTCCACTGGGTGCGGATCGTGCCGTCGGTCACGGCGTAGACCTCGGAGCCGCCGTCCACCGGGAAGTCGATGCCGGTGTGCCGGTTGGCCCAGTGGGTGCCGGCCTCGCCGAACAGTTCGCCGAGGCCGTGCCGGGCGACCGGCATGACCACCGTGGGCTTCACCGGTTCGGGGGCGGGCTCGGCGGTGGGCTGCGCGGTGGGGGCCTCGGTGGGCTGGGCGCCGGCCAGCGGCTGGCGTGCGTCGCCGCGCGAGGCCTGGGCCGGCGCGCCGGCCGCGAGCGCCTGGGTCGCCGCGTGCGCGGCCGCGGTGTCCGGCGCCGTGGCCTGCGGCGTCCGTCCGGCGGCCTGGGCGCGCTGCTGGTCGGCCTCCCCCTGCACGGTGACCGCCGCGGCGGCGGCCACCCCGAGCGCGGCCACCGAGGGCAGCGCGACCCGGAACAGGGCCGTCCGGGTGGCCGCCTTGGCGGCGCCGCGGCGCTGGGCACGGGACTGCTCGCGGGCGGCGAGGCGCAGCTCCGCGCGGGTCGGACGGGCGGCTGCATCGGGAGCCATCGGGGGCTGCCTCCTCGGTGGGCCTCGGGCGTCGTCGGACGAGGGGAGAACAGCCGTGACTGTAGTCCCAAGGGCAGCCGTGACTGTAGTCCCATGGGCGACGCCCCGGAAAAACCTCCGGATGTCAAGGGGTCGGCCGGGGGGTCTGTGCGGAGGTTGCGGGAAGGACGGGTATACCCGCTGGTAGCAAGGCCCGGAGCTGTGACTTTGCCCTCCTCTTCGGGGGCGGCGCGGTCAACCGTGCCGGGTGGCGCTAACCTCCCCTCAGGTTGGTTATCGACCGTTAACCGCGCCGGCGGCCCACGAGGCCCGGTCGGATGGTGGACGACGAGGTCCAGGAGGCAGTCATGAGTGTGTCGGGGCCGATCCGTGTGGTGGTCGCCAAGCCCGGGCTCGACGGTCACGACCGTGGTGCCAAGGTCATCGCGCGAGCCCTGCGCGACGCCGGTATGGAGGTCATCTACACCGGACTGCACCAGACGCCCGAGCAGGTCGTCGACACCGCGATCCAGGAGGACGCGGACGGCATCGGGCTGTCGATCCTCTCCGGTGCCCACATGACGCTGTGCGCCCGGGTGCTGGAGCTGCTGAAGGAGCGCGACGCGGAGGACATCAAGGTCTTCTGCGGGGGGATCATCCCGGACGAGGACATCGCCGAGCTCAAGGCGCTGGGCGTCGCGGACATCTTCACCCCGGGCACGCCGACCCGGGACGTGGTCGCCTGGGTCGAGTCGAACCTGCGGGCCGGCTGAGCCACGGCGCGTCGAGCGGGCCGGCCCTCCCGGGGGCCGGCCCGCTCCGTCGTCTCCGTCGTCTCCGTCGTCTCCGTCGTCTTCGGAGGCGTACCGCGGGCCCGGCCCGCCCTCAGCCCGCCAGCTCCGCGAGCATCGCCGCCCGGAAGCGCAGGGTGCCGGCCAGCCGGGAGAAGGTCTCGGACCACGCGGAGTCCGGGGCGGCCCCGGCGGCCAGCTCCTCCACCGCGGCGGCCGTCTCCGGGGCGAGCGCGCGCTCCGTCATCCCGAGCACCCCGCTGTGGCTCCACGGGTACGCCCCGGAGGCCGCCGCCCGGGCCAGGGCGGTCACCACGGCGGTGGACAGCGGCGGCGTCCACGGGGTGGCGCAGGCGCCGAGCAGCTGGAAGGCCTCGCCCAGCCCGTGCACCGTGATGAACGCGGCCGTCCAGACCGCCCGCTCCTCCGGCGGGAGGACGGCCAGCAGCTTGGCCGGGGCGCCGGTGGTGCGCAGCGCGCGGGTCCGGGCGCCGCGCCCGGACGGGACCGGGGCCGGGGCCGGGCCGAGCAGCGCCCGGGCCCAGTCGGCGTCCTGCTGGCGGACGGCGGCCCGCGCCCAGGCCTCCCGCAGGTCGTCGGCCCAGCTGCTGCTGGTCTCGTCGATGCTGTCGCCGACCCGCAGGGCGAGCAGCTGCCCGGGCGTCAGCCCGGTGCTCTCCGGCCACAGCGACAGCGGTGCGGCGGCCACCAACTCGCCGAACCACCAGGCCCGTTCACCGCGCCCGGTGGGCGACTTGGGGGCGATCCCGTCGCGCTGCATCTGCGCGTCGCACGCGGTGGGCGGGGTGACCAGCAGGTGCGTGCCGGTGTCGGCGAGCCGGACGGCGGCCCGCGCCCGCTCGGCCATCCGGCGGGCCAGCGCGGAGCCGGGCAGGGTGGAGAGCAGCTCGGCGGCGGTGGCCCGGACGTTCTTGCTGCGGTCGCCGAGGGCGGCCTCCAGGAACGGTTCGTCGGCGGGGGAGAGGCCGTCCTGGAGGGCGTCCAGGAAGAGCAGGCGGTCCTCGGCGCGCTCGGTGGACCAGGTGCCGCGCAGCAGCTCCAGGCCGGCCGCGGGATCGCGGCGGCGCAGCTGCGTGAGGTGGGTGACCCGTTCGGCGAACAGGCCCTCGTGCCAGAGCCGGTCGTCGGTGGGCCGCTGCGGCAGCTCGGGGGCGGTGGTGCGCAGCACGAACCGCCAGTCGGGGTTCTGCTCGGCCAGCCAGCGGCCCGGCGGACCGGCCAACGCCACGGCGTCGGCGCGCAGTTCGCTGCGGGCGCGGGCGGCGTCGAGCAGGCCGGGGATCAGCGCGGTGGGCGGGCGCAGGCCGCTCGCCCGGGCGGTGGCGAGCCACTGCGGCAGCAGCTCGGACAGGTTGGCCAGGGTGCCGCCGGCGCCGGTGCCGCCGCCGGTGCGCCCCGAGAGCAGGACGGCCAGCCGGCGGGCGGCCGGCTCGGGCAGCTCCGGGCGGGCGTCCTCGGCCGCGGGCGGGCCGGGCGGCCCGTCGGCCGGTACGGGCAGCGCGCCGGCCCGGCGGCGGACGGCGGCCAGCGCGGCCAGCTCCAGCAGGGCGGTGGCCGGATCGCCCTGGTCCACGGCGTCGGCGAGCGGCAGGGCGGTGGCCGGGAGCGGACGGCGGTCGGTGCCGAGCAGGGCGCTGGTGTGCAGCGTCTCCCACGGGTCCTGGGTGATCGTCATTCCTGGTGCTCCTGGGCGTGTCTTGTGGGTTTTGTCGGATCAGGGCGCGGCGTTGGGGTGCGTGCATCGCAAGGCGGAGGAGGGAGCCACTGCGGTGGGGGCACCTCCCGGCCGAAGGCTGGGGGCCATTGGCGACCGACGACAACGCGGCGAGGTGCGTTTGTGCCCTGGGGGTACCTCCCGGCCGAAGGCTGGGGGAGCGTCGCGCGCCCGGCAGGGATCCACAAGACACGCCCTAAAGGTTGGTGAGGCCGACCGGGCGCTGGTCGGCGGCCCAGGCCGTGACCGGGGCGAAGCCCTGGTGGCCGTACTCGCCGAAGACCGTCAGCGGGCGGCCGGTGGAGACCGCGGCCAGCCGCCACAGCGCGGCCTCCGGGACGGCCGAGGCGCGGACCGGCACGGTGTGGTGGCCGTCCGTCAGGAACCAGCCGTCCGGGGTACGGACCGGGACGACGTCGCCGAGCACGGTGGGCCGGCTCTCCAGCCACGGGTCGTCGGCGACGGCGGTGCCGTAGCCGGCCACCGCCTCGGCGACGGTGAGCCCGGCGGGCGGGCCGGCGGGGCCAGGCTCGGGGGCGCCGTAGCGCTCGCGGAGGTCGGCGCGCAGCGGGTGGGCGGCGGGGAAGTAGGCGAGGTCGGCCTCGACCAGGCGGCCGGTGGGCAGGGCGAGGGCGGGGGCCTGGCCCTGGTGGCCGAAGGAGAGCAGCAGGGCCGGGCGGCCGGTCTTGGCGCCGCGCAGCCAGACCCGGCGGGTGGTGAGCCGCTCGTCCGTGGTGTCCCGGGTGCCGAGGACCAGCCAGCGGTCTCGGACGGTGGGGCCGGCCGTGCCGGGGTCCGCGGGGAAGCCGACCCGGGTGCGGACGGTGGCGGCCAGTTCGGCCGGCAGTTCGTCCATCCGGGTGGCGGCGGTGGCGAGCAGGTGCAGCATGGCGTACTCCTCCAGCAGCCGCTCCTGCGGCAGCGCGTCCAGTTCGCGGACCCGGGCGGCCAGGCCGGGGGCCTGCGCGTCGACCATCCGGGCGGCGACCTCCTCCCAGGGGCCGGCGGTGGACTGGTCGGCCAGGCCGTGCCGGACCCGGTCGGCCAGCCGCAGCCGCAGCTCGGCGGCGCCGACCGCGACCTTGGCGCCGCGCTTCTCGAGCCGGCGCCGGGTGGCCTCCGGGTCCTCCTCCTTCTTCTCCGCGCGCTTCTCGGCGCGCTCCTGGCGGGAGGCGAGCCACTCGGAGACCCAGTCGGCGGGTTCGCCGGCCGGGACGGCCGCCGGGGTGCCGCTCCACAGCAGGAGGAGCCCGAGCGCGTGCTTGCACGGGAACTTCCGGCTGGGGCAGGTGCACTGGTAGGCGGGCGTGGCGAGTTCGATCGCGGTGCGGTACGGCGTGCGGCCGCTGCCCTTGCACTCGCCCCAGAGCGCGGTGCCGTCGGTGCCGGTGCCGGACCACGGCGCGGGCGCGGAGAGCTTGCCCGCGGCCTTCTGCGAGGCGGCGTCAGGTGCCAGGGACAGGACGTGTTCGGTGCTCCAGCGTTCCTCCATGCGACCGACCGTAGGCGGCGGCACTGACAGTGGCTGACGGCCCGTCCGCGGCCCCCGGCGGGTTGTCAGTGGCTCGGTGCAGGGTTGGTTCCACAGGCCGGGACGCCGACCTGGCTCCCCCCGATCACCACTCCGCCCGGGGCACCGGTGTGCCCGGCGGCCGACCCGAAGGAGCCCCCATGACCGACGTTCTGCGGCAGCACGCCGAGGACGCGTTCGCCGGTGAACTGGCCGCGCTGGCCGCGCAGGACGACCGTCCGCGCCCCGAGCGCTGGAAGCTCTCGCCGTGGGCCGTGGCGACGTACCTGCTCGGCGGCGAACTGCCCGACGGCACCCGGATCACCCCCAAGTACATCGGCCCGCGCCGGATCGTCGAGGTCGCCGTGACGACCCTGGCGACGGACCGGGCGCTGCTGCTGCTCGGCGTGCCGGGCACCGCGAAGACCTGGGTGTCCGAGCACCTGGCCGCGGCGATCAGCGGCGACTCCACGATGCTGGTGCAGGGCACGGCCGGCACCCCCGAGGAGGCCGTCCGCTACGGCTGGAACTACGCCCAGCTGCTCACCAACGGGCCCAGCCGGGACGCCCTGGTGCCCTCGCCGCTGATGCGGGCGATGGCGGACGGGAAGATCGCCCGGGTCGAGGAGCTCACCCGCATCCCGGCCGACGTGCAGGACAGTCTGATCACCATCCTGTCCGAGAAGACGCTCCCGATACCGGAGTTGGGTGCCGAGACGCAGGCCGTGCGCGGCTTCAACGTGATCGCCACCGCCAACGACCGCGACCGCGGCGTCAACGAGCTGTCCAGCGCGCTGCGCCGCCGCTTCAACACCGTGGTGCTGCCGCTGCCGGGCTCGCTGGACGAGGAGGTCGACATCGTCACCCGGCGGGTCGGCCAGCTCGGCCGCTCCCTGGACCTGCCCGAACTGCCCGGCGGCGCCGAGGAGATCAGGCGCGTGGTCACCGTCTTCCGCGAGCTGCGGGCCGGGATCACGGTGGACGGCCGGACGAAGGTCAAGACCCCGAGCGGCACCCTCTCCACCGCCGAGGCGATCTCGGTGGTGACCAACGGACTCGCGCTGGCCGCCCACTTCGGCGACGGCGTGCTGCGGGCCGGGGACGTGACGGCCGGCATCCTCGGCGCCGTCGTCCGCGACCCGGTGGCGGACCGGGCCGTCTGGCGCGAGTACGTCGAAGGAGTGGTGCGCGAGCGCGACGGCTGGAAGGACTTCTACCGCGCCGCCCGCGAGGTGACCGTATGACGAGCCCTGAGGTCGCCCTGCTGGGCATCCGCCACCACGGTCCCGGTTCGGCCCGGGCGGTGGCCGCCGCGCTGGCGCAGTGGCGGCCGGACGCGGTGCTGATCGAGGGCCCGCCGGAGGCCGACGCGATCGTCCACCTGGCGGCCGAGAAGGACCTGGTCCCGCCGGTGGCGCTGCTCGCCCACGCGGTGGACGACCCGGCGAAGGCCGCCTTCTGGCCGTACGCCGAGTTCTCCCCGGAGTGGGTGGCGATCCGGCACGCCGTGGACCACGACCTGCCGGTCCGCTTCATCGACCTGCCCGCCGCGTACGGCTTCGCGCCCGCCGAGCCCGTCGGTCCCGCCGTTCCTGCCGAGGACGGTGAGGCCTGCGACGCCGAGGAGAACGACGCCGATGAGGCCGGCGCCGACCCGGTCGCCGACCCGCTGGCGCTGCTCGCCGAGGCGGCCGGGCACGACGACGCCGAGCGCTGGTGGGAGGACGTGGTCGAGCACCGCGCGCCCGGCACCGACGCGCTGGCGCCGTTCGCCGCCGTCGCCGAGGCGATGGGCGCGCTGCGCGCCGAGGGCCTCGGCGAGTCCCGCCGGGACCAGCTGCGCGAGGCGTACATGCGCCAGCAGATCCGCGCCGCCCGGCGCGCCGGGCACCTGCGGATCGCCGTGGTCTGCGGGGCCTTCCACGTCCCCGCGCTGGAACGGATGCCCACCGTCGCCCACGACCGGGCGCTGCTCGCCGGCCTGCCGAAGAAGGTGCGCACGGACATCACCTGGGTGCCGTGGACGCACCGCCGGCTCTCCCAGGCCACCGGCTACGGCGCGGGCGTGCAGTCGCCCGGCTGGTACCACCACCTGTTCACCACCGACGGGGACCCGGTGCCGCGCTGGCTCACCCGGGCCGCCGACCTGCTGCGCGCCGAGGACCACCCGGTCTCCTCCGCGCACGTGATCGAGGCGGTCCGGCTCGCCGAGACCCTGGCCGTGCTGCGCGGCCGCCCGCTCGCCGGGCTGACCGAGACCCTGGACGCCGTGCGCGCGGTGCTCTGCGAGGGCTCGGACGTCGCCCTGGAGCTGGTCCGGGACCGCCTGGTGGTCGGCGACGCGCTCGGCGAGGTCCCGGACGCCGCACCGGCGGTGCCGCTCCAGCGCGACCTGACCCGCTTGCAGCGCTCGCTGCGGCTCAAGCCCGAGGCCGCGCCGAAGGACGTCGACCTCGACCTGCGCAAGGAGAACGACGCGGCCCGCTCCCGGCTGCTGCACCGGCTGCGGCTGCTGGGCGTGGACTGGGGCGTGCCCGCGCGCTCCTCGGTGAACTCGACCGGGACGTTCCGGGAGAGCTGGCGGCTGTGCTGGCAGCCCGAGTTCGCGGTCCGGATCGCCGAGGCCGCCCAGTGGGGCACCACGGTCGAGGAGGCGGCGGCCAACAAGGCCGTCGGCACCGCCCGGGCCGCCGAGGAACTCGCCGAACTGACCGGCCTGGTGGAGACCTGCCTGCTGGCCGGGCTGTCCGGCGCCCTGCCCGCGGTGATGCGGGTGCTCGCCGACTGCGCGGCCCTGGACACCGACGTCGCGCACCTCGCGGGCGCGCTGCCCGCCCTGGTCCGGGCGCTGCGCTACGGCGACGTGCGCGGCACCGACCACGGCGCGCTGGCCGGGGCGGCCTCGGGCCTGGCCGAGCGGATCTGCGTCGGGCTGCCGCCCGCCTGCGTCGGCCTGGACGCCGAGGGCGCGGCGACGATGCGCGGCCGCCTCGACGAGGTGCACGGCGCGATCGGCCTGCTGGCCGTCGATCCGGGCACCGCCGCCGACACCGCTGCCGCCACCGCCGGCACCGCCTCCGACGCCGTGCCGGAGCCCGACGGCCTGGCCGGCCTGGCCGACCGCTGGGCCGCCGCCCTGGGCTCGCTGGCCCGCCGCGAGCCGGCCGGCGGACCGGCCACCGGAGCCCCCGGGCTGCTGCGCGGCCGGGCCGTGCGACTGCTGCTGGACGACGGCCGGCTCGACTCCGAGGAGGCCGGCCGCCGGCTCCGGCTGGTGCTCTCCGTCGCCAACGCCCCGGCGGACGCGGCCGGTTGGGTCGAGGGCTTCCTGACCGGCGGCGGCGCCCTGCTGCTGCACGACCCGCGGCTGCTCGCCCTGCTGGACGAGTGGCTGACCGGGGTGGGCGACGAGGTCTTCACCGACGTCCTGCCGCTGCTGCGCCGCACCTTCGCCGCCCTGGAGGCGGGTGTGCGCACCACCATCGGCGGCCGGGTCGCGGCCGGCCCGCTCGACGAGCTCCCGGCCGTCCGGGCCGAGGGCGGCGAGCTGGACCGGGCCCGCGCCGACGCCGCCGTCCCCGTGGTGGCCCTGCTGCTCGGGATCCGTCCGACGATCCCCCGGCAGGCCGCCGGCCGGGACACCTGACCTCCGGCCCGCACACCCCACCCAAGACACCCGACACCCACGACACCCGACCCATGACGCCCGACCCGGCGAAGGAGGACGAGATGGCAGCGCCCACGACCGACGAACGGCTGCGCCGCTGGCGGCTGGTGCTCGGCGGTGAGGCCGACGGCACCGGCTGCACCCTGCGCGGCCGCGACGCCGCGATGGACGGCGCCCTCGGCGCGCTCTACCGCGGCGCCCCCGAGGAGGGCGCCCGGGCCGCCCGCGGCGGCCGCCGCAGTGCCGGGCTGGGCGGCTCGGCCCCGCAGGTGGCCCGCTGGCTGGGCGACATCCGCACGTACTTCCCGTCCACCGTCGTGCAGCTGATGCAGCAGGACGCGATCTCCCGGCTCGGCCTGGACCGGCTGCTGCTGGAGCCGGAGATGCTGGAGGCCGTCGAGCCGGACGTGCACCTGGTCGGCACCCTGCTGTCGCTCAAGCACGCGCTGCCCGAGACCACCCGGGAGACCGCCCGGGCGGTGGTCGGCAAGGTGGTCGCCGACCTGGAGCGCCGGCTCGCCGACCGCACCCGGGCCACCCTCGGCGGCGCCCTCGACCGCAGCGCCAAGGTCAACCGGCCCCGCCACCGCGACATCGACTGGGACCGCACGATCCGGGCCAACCTGAAGAACTACCTGCCCGAGCACGGCACCGTCGTCCCCGAGCGGCTGGTCGGCTACGCCCGCGCCCAGCGCGCCGTGAAGAAGGACGTCATCCTCTGCGTCGACCAGTCCGGCTCGATGGCGCCCTCGGTCGTCCACTCGGCGGTCTTCGGCGCGGTGCTCTCCTCGATGCGCACCCTGGACACCCGCCTGGTCGTCTTCGACACCTCGGTGGTCGACCTCACCGAGCAGCTCACCGACCCGGTCGACGTCCTGTTCGCCACCCAGCTCGGCGGCGGCACCGACATCAACCGCGCGCTCGCCTACTGCCAGTCGAGGATCACCCGGCCCTCCGAGACCGTCGTGGTGCTGATCAGCGACCTGTACGAGGGCGGCATCCGGGACGGCATGCTCAAGCGGGTCGCCGCGATGAAGGCGGCCGGCGTCCAGTTCATCGCCCTGCTGGCGCTCTCCGACGAGGGGGCCCCGGCGTACGACCACGCGCACGCCGCCGCCCTGGCCTCGCTCGGCGCCCCGGCCTTCGCCTGCACCCCGGACGCGTTCCCGGAGATCATGGCGGCGGCCATCGAGAAGCGCCCGATCCCGCGGGGCCTGATCAGGGGGGCCGACCAGGGGGCGTGAGGAATTCACCCGGACGCGCTAATCCGCGCGATCGGCGGACCGGCCGTCCACCCCGTCCCGCCGGGCTGTTTGTGACGGTTCTCACCCGGGGCGGACAGGCCCCGGGCGGAACTGCCCGGCCCTGCGGGGATAACCTGCCAGACGGACGTGACGCGCGTGTTGATTGACGTGAGCGCCCGTGGCTGTGTGGGCCGCAAGGCCGTACCTCTGCGTACCCGCACCGCCCCGACGACCCGCAGCGAAGATCCTGCCGTGGCACGCTCGTAGAGACACAATCCGCGACCACGAACAAGGACAAACACGTGGACCTGTTCGAGTACCAGGCGAGGGACCTCTTCGCCAAGCACGGTGTGCCCGTGCTTGACGGCGATGTCATCGAGACCGCCGCAGACGCTGCCGCCATCGCGGAGCGCTTCGGCGGCCGCGCCGTCGTCAAGGCTCAGGTGAAGGTGGGCGGCCGAGGCAAGGCCGGCGGCGTCAAGCTCGCCGCCGACCCGGCGGACGCCGTCGCCAAGGCCGAGCAGATCCTCGGCATGGACATCAAGGGCCACACCGTTCACAAGGTGATGCTGGCCCAGACCGCGGACATCAAGGACGAGTACTACGTCTCGTTCCTGCTGGACCGCACCAACCGCACCTTCCTGGCCATGGCCAGCGTCGAGGGCGGCGTGGAGATCGAGGTCGTCGCCGAGCAGAACCCCGAGGCGCTCGCCAAGATCCCGGTCGACGCCAACGAGGGCTGCACCCCGGAGAAGGCCGCCGAGATCGTCGCCGCGGCGAAGTTCCCGGCCGAGGTCGCCGACCAGGTCGCCGAGGTCCTGCAGAAGCTGTGGACCGTCTTCATCAAGGAGGACGCCCTCCTCGTCGAGGTCAACCCGCTGATCAAGTCCGGTGACGGCAAGATCATCGCGCTCGACGGCAAGGTCTCCCTGGACGAGAACGCCGAGTTCCGCCAGCCCGAGCACGAGGCCCTGGAGGACAAGGCCGCGGCCAACCCGCTGGAGGCCGCCGCCAAGGCCAAGGGCCTGAACTACGTCAAGCTCGACGGCCAGGTCGGCATCATCGGCAACGGCGCGGGCCTCGTCATGAGCACCCTCGACGTGGTCGCCTACGCCGGTGAGAACCACGGCGGCGTCAAGCCCGCCAACTTCCTCGACATCGGTGGCGGCGCGTCCGCCGAGGTGATGGCGAACGGCCTGGAGATCATCCTGGGCGACCCCGACGTCAAGTCGGTCTTCGTCAACGTCTTCGGCGGCATCACCGCGTGCGACGCGGTCGCCAACGGCATCGTGCAGGCCCTGGCGCTCCTGGAGAGCAAGGGCGAGAACGTCTCCAAGCCGCTGGTCGTCCGCCTGGACGGCAACAACGCGGAGCTGGGTCGCAAGATCCTCGACGACGCCAACCACCCGCTGGTGCAGCGCGTGGACACCATGGACGGCGCCGCTGACCGCGCCGCCGAGCTGGCCAACAAGTAAGGAAGGGGACTTAACACCATGGCTATCTTCCTTACCAAGGACAGCAAGGTCATCGTCCAGGGCATGACCGGCGCCGAGGGCATGAAGCACACCCGCCGCATGCTCGCCTCCGGCACCCAGATCGTCGGCGGCGTCAACCCGCGCAAGGCCGGTACCACGGTCGACGTCGACGGCACCGAGATCCCGGTCTTCGGCACCGTCGCCGAGGCCATGGAGAAGACCGGCGCCGACGTCACGGTCCTCTTCGTCCCGCCGGCCTTCACCAAGGCCGCCGCGATCGAGGCCATCGACGCCGAGATCGGCCTGGCCATCGTCATCACCGAGGGCGTCCCGGTGCACGACACCGCCGCCTTCTGGGCGCACGCCGGTGCCAAGGGCAACAAGACCCGCATCATCGGCCCGAACTGCCCGGGTCTGATCAGCCCCGGACAGTCGAACGCCGGCATCATCCCGGCCGACATCACCAGCTCCGGCAAGATCGGCCTGGTCTCGAAGTCCGGCACCCTGACCTACCAGCTCATGTACGAGCTGCGGGACATCGGCTTCACCTCGGCCGTGGGCATCGGTGGCGACCCGGTCATCGGCACCACCCACATCGACGCGCTCAAGGCCTTCCAGGAGGACCCGGAGACCGAGCTCATCGTCATGATCGGTGAGATCGGTGGCGACGCCGAGGAGCGTGCCGCGGCCTTCATCGCCGAGCACGTCACCAAGCCGGTCGTCGGCTACGTCGCCGGCTTCACCGCCCCCGAGGGCAAGACCATGGGCCACGCCGGCGCCATCGTCTCCGGCTCCTCGGGCACCGCCCAGGCGAAGAAGGAGGCCCTCGAGGCCGCCGGTGTCAAGGTCGGCAAGACGCCGTCCGAGACCGCCCGCCTGGCCCGCGAGATCATCGCCGCCCAGGGCTGATCCCGCCCCGCGCGTGACGAGCGCCCCCGCCCTCCCCGGGCGGGGGCGCTCGCCGTTTCCGGCGCGCCCCCGGTCGCTCAGCGCTCCCTCGGCCCCGTGGTGCAGGGCAGCGGTGACCACAGCGGACAGGCCACCGGGCCCTGCGGCGGGGGAGCGGCGCCCCGGGCCGCCGCCGGCAGCTCCCAGCGCGCGGCCGCCTGCGGCCGCGGATCCACCAGGACGGCCTCCAGACCGGGCGCCGGGCTGCACCAGATGCTGGTGATGCCGTTCGGCGCCCCGCCGGGCAGCAGCGGCACACCCGGCCCCGCCGCGTTCGCCGCGTCCGCCGAGTCCGTCGCCTCCGACCCGGGGGCGGGCGGAGCGGCGGGCAGACAGGCCGCGGGCGTCGGTGGGGCGGACGGCCGGAACAGCCCCGCCGGGCGCACCCCCGCCAGGGTCGCCAGCACCGCCCCGCCCACCGCGAGCGTCAGCAGCGCCGCCGCACCCGTCCGGCTCGCCGTCCAGAGCCGGTGCCGGGCCCGCAGCACCGCCACCGGCGCACGGTGCGGCTCCGGGCAGCCGCGCACCGCCGCCCGGTGCAGCAGCCCGCTCAGCCCGTCCGCGAAGCCCGGCTCCGCCGGATCCGGCCCGACCAGCTCCGGCACCCACTGCGCCAGCGCCGCCCGCGCCGCCCACACCCGCCCCTCGGCCGCCGCCTGGGTGGACTCCACCTCCACCGCGACCGCCGCCGCCGGGAACCCCAGGCCGTCGTGCAGCACCAGCGCCCGGCGCTGGGGACGGGACAGCCGCTTCAGCGCCTTCAGCAGCGCCCGGTCCCGGTCGGTCAGCCGGTCGTGGTCCGGCAGCACCGCCTGCGACTCGTCGGCCGGCCGCACCCTGATCCGCCGGTGCGGCAGCCCCCAGGCGTGCGACCGCCGGGGCCCGCCCCGGTGCCACGGGGACAGCGCCAGCTCGCAGGCGCGCACCCGCACCCACCCCTCCGGGTTCCCCGAAGCGGTGACCGCGCCCCAGCTCCGGCGCGCCTCCCCGAACGCCCGCCGGACGCAGTGCACCGCCCGGTGCCGGCAGGCGGTCAGCAGGAACACCTGCTGCACCAGCCGGGTGTGGACGGTCTCGTAGAGCTCCTCGAAGGTGACCGCCGGGGCCTCCGCGTCGAGGTCGTCCTCCGCGCTCGAGGGCGCGGCGGCGGCCAGCGCCGCCCGGCCGGGGCTGACGGGGCCGCGCCCGGCGGGGGCGGCGTGCTCCTTCGGTGCCTGACCGGGGTCGGCGGACGCGCGCTCCACGGGGTCGGGTGCCGGCTGCCCCCCGTCGGCATCCTGCGTGGCCGGGGCCCGGTACGGTGCGCCGCCGCGGCCGTCCGCGTCCGTGGCGGCCGTCGGCGCGTGGCCGGGGTCCGCGGACGGGGAGTTCTCCGTCCGGCCCTGTCCGGTGTCGGGGGCGTCAGCGTGCCGACCGGGATCGGCAGGGGGCGCCGACCCGTCTCCGCCGCCGGGTGGGCCGGGGTCGGCAGCGGCCGTCGGCTCGTGGTCCGTGGCGGCGCCTCCGGTCGGGAGCGCGGGCGTGCACGCCCCCTGCGCGCGCCCGGGGGTGGCGCCCCTTGTGGAGGCCTGGCGCGGATCCTCGGCCGGAGCCCCGGGGCTCGCGCCGCCCTCCACGCCCCGCGTCGGCCGGGCCGTCCGCGCGCGCTCGTCGGCGGCGGCCCGCGGGGTGTCGCCGGAGGGTGCCGGGGCGGGCTTCCCGCTCCGGGTGCGGCGCCGCTTCCCGGTCGCGTCCCCGCCTGCCCCCGTCCCCGCCCCCGCTCCGGGGCCGGCAGCGGCCGGGTCCAGGCCGGCGGGGTTCGCCGGGCGCCCGGTCGGGCCGGGGTCCGGGGGGTGCGGCAGCGCGCCCGCCAGCAGGGCGAAGGCCTCCGCCTCGGTGCGGGTGCCGAGCTTGCGCAGGGCGCGCTGGAGGTAGCTGCGGGCGGTGTTCGGGGTGACCCCGAGGGCGGCGGCGGTGCGGGGGAGGTCGTGGCCGGCCGCGAGGTGGGCCAGGGTCTGGGCCTCGCGGGGGGTCAGTTTCCGCAGCAGGCGGCCCGCGTCGGTCCCGGCCTGGTCGGGCTTGCGGTGGCGCTCCGGGGTGGGGGAGTCGGCGGTGGGTGGCGTGGTCATCAGACGCTCCGGGCCGGGGCGCCGGCGGCTTGGGGGCAGGGTCTGAAAATGCGCATAAGCCAATAATCTGGGACACGGCGGCGGTTTGGCGCTTCACGGAGCATGGCGAGTCGCCTTGGCACCATGTGGCCCATGACGCAGCTGATGGGTCGTCCGATCCTGGAACCGCCCGGCGTGTTGGGCGGACGCCCCGCGCTGGCCGACCTGTTGGCGGGAGTGCGGACGGCGCTGGTCGGCCTGGCGGCGGTCGGGCTGCCGGTGCTCGGGCTCTGGGTCGCGACGCCGTACGCGGACGACGGCGCGGCCGCTGTCACCCGGTTGGCGGGGGTGCTCTGGCTGCTCGGGCACGGGGCGCCGCTGCTGCGCGGGCCGACGGACGCCCCGCTGACCGTCACTCCGCTGCTGCTCGGCGTCCTGGCCGTGGTCCGGCTCCACCGGGCGGCCGCCGGGGTGGCGGCGCGGCGCGGGCCGCGCCCGCGCTGGGGCGGCCCGGCGGCGGTGTGGGCGGGGTACTGCGCGGTGGCCGTGGGGGTGGCGCTGCACTGCGCGGGCGACGGGCTGTTCCGCAGCCGGGTGCTGCTGGACGTCCTGGTGGTGGCGTCGGTCGCGGGCCTGGCGACGGCCGCCGGGGCCCGCTCGGTGACCGTCCTCGACGTGCCGGCCGACTCCCCGCTGGACCTCCTCCCGCCCCCGTACCGCCCGGTCGACGGCGCGCCGGTGGTCCGGGCCGCGGCGCTGGCGGCCGGGGCCGGGCTGGTCGCGGCGGGCGGCCTGCTGGTGGTGTGCTCGGCGGTGCTGGACGCGGTGGCCGGTGGCGGGCGCGGGATGGCGCTGCTGGGGAGCGGGCCCGTCGCGGTGGTGGGGCTGCTGCTGCTCGCGCTGGTGCTGCTGCCGAACGCGGTGCTGTGGGGCGCGGCGTACGCGCTGGGTCCGGGCTTCGCGGTGGGCGCCGGGACGGTGGTGTCGCCGGTCGGTACGGCGCTGGGCCCGGTGCCGGAGTTCCCGCTGTTCGCCCTGCTGCCGGCGGACGGGCCGGGCGGCTGGCGGCTCGCGGTGTCGGTGCTGCCGCTGCTGGCCGGGGTGGTGCCGGCGGTGCTGCTGGGCCGGGCGGCGGCGGGCCGGCGGCTGCCGGGCGCCGGGTCGGGGGAGCGGCCCGAGCCGTGGCCGCCGGCCGCGACGGCGGTGGCCGCGCTGGCGGCGGCGCTGTCGGTCGGGGCCGGGGCGGCGGTGCTGGGCTGGCTCTCCGGCGGGGCGCTGGCGGGGGAGCGGCTGGCCTGGGTGGGGCCGGTGCCGTGGACGGGCCCGGCGGCGGCGGGCTGGATCGCGCTGGTCGCCGTCCCGGGCGCGCTGCTGGTCCGGTACCGCACGCTGGGCCCGGCGGACGGCGGGGGCGTGTACGCCCGGCTCGTGCGGCAGGCCCGCCGGGGCGCACTGGAACTGCGCGCCGGTACGTACGCCCTGGTGCTGCGGCTCTCCGGACCGGGCGTCGGGACCGCCGACGAACCGGGCCCCGAGGACCGGGACCCGGCCGGCCCTAAGGATCAGACCGCCCGCACGGATCAGGCCGTCCGCACGGATCGGGCCGCCCGCGCGGACCGGACCGAATGAGCCGCCCGGGAGACCCGACCGGTCCCGGAGGCCCGGCTACTCGGCGTTCCCGGTGAAGTCCACGTACCACTGCGGCGCGTACCGGTCGCAGTTCTGGGCGCCGACGGAGGTCAGCGAGTCCTGGACGCAGGTGACGTACTCGCGGTAGTGGTACCCGAGGCCGATCACCGAGGTGGCGACCACGATGGTCATCGCGCCGGTCAGGATCCCGGCGAGCGCGGCCGGGGTGAGCGGGTTCGACGCGGGGGCGACGGGGTACGGGCCGCCCGGCCCGGCGAGCGCGCCGGCGGCCGGGGCGGGCCGCCGGGCCCGCAGCGCGCCGACGCCCCAGACGATGCCGAGCGCCCCGGCCAGCAGGGCGATCCAGTGGAACCCCGTGAACAGGCAGACCAGCGCGAACGGTCCGGCCAGCGCGGCGTTGCGGGCCTTGCGGTGGGCCGGGTCCGCGGGGTCGAGCCGGGGCGGCTGCGGGACCGGCGGCCGCTGGCCGGGGCGGCCGTCGCCGCCGGGGCCCCACGGCGGCGGAAGCTGCGGGCGCCCGCCGTCCTCGCCGCCGGGGCCTGCCGGCCCGCCGGAGCCGTCCTGGCCCCCGCCGGCCCAGGGGCTGCGCGGCTGCCACGGCTGGTCCGGGGTATCCGCCGGCGGCGGCGCGAAGGGGTTGCGCTCGCCGGTGTCGTCGCCGCTGCTCATGGGTTCAGCCATTCCTTCTCGGTCGGGGCTCGTTCGGAGGTTCTCGGGTCGGAGCGGTCTTCCGCGCCCCAATGATCCCGCAGGCCGATCCGGCGGCCGTCCGGCGGGATGGTCCCGCGGCCGTCCGTCGGGCCGCCCGCTGCCCGTCGGTGGGCCGGTGCGGGCCGGGGCAACTCCGGTGCGGCGGGCCGGAGGAGATCCCCGTCTCAACTACGCGCGTAGCGCCGCCGGGAGGGTGCGGAGGCCGTCCGACCAGCCGTTATCGTGGTGACGGTCAGCAGCCCACAGAGGTTCCCCCGGGCCCGCGTCGCGGCGGGTTTCCCCGGAGTTCCCCCTCGCTCGACCTGCCGTTCGTAGTGGCCCCACCGCCGGTGGACGTACCAGCGGACGGCGCCCGACCTACGGAGAAACGCGCAGTGGCCGCCGCCCCCGCCCAGCACTTCCCGCCCCGTACGCCCGGACCGGCCCGCCTGGTCGTGCTGGTCTCCGGCTCCGGCACCAACCTGCAGGCGCTGATCGAGGCCGCCGCCGATCCGGCGTACGGCGCCGAGATCCTCGCCGTCGGTGCGGACCGGGACGGGATCGCCGGTCTGGAGCGGGCGGAGAAGGCGGGCCTGCCGACCTTCGTCCACCGGGTGAAGGACCACCCGGACCGGGCCGCCTGGGACCGCGCGCTGACCGCCTCCGTCGCCGAGTACCGGCCGGACCTGGTGGTCACGGCCGGGTTCATGAAGATCCTCGGCCCCGAGTTCATCGCCGCCTTCACCGGGCGGATCGTCAACACCCACCCCGCACTGCTGCCCGCCTTCCCCGGCGCCCACGGCGTCACCGACGCGCTCGCGTACGGGGTGAAGGTCACCGGCTGCACCGTCCACCTGGTCGACTCCGGCGTGGACACCGGGCCGATCATCGCGCAGGGCGTCGTCGAGGTCGTCGACGCCGACCACGCCGATGGCGGCGAAGCGCTGCACGAGCGCATCAAGACTGTCGAGCGCAAGCTGCTCGTCGACATCGTGGGCCGGCTGGCCCGCGAGGGTCACCGCATCGAGGACCGAAAGGTATGGATTCCGGCATGAGTGCCAGCTCCACCACGCCCGTTTCGGAGAACGTTCGTCCGATCCGTCGCGCGCTGATCAGCGTGTACGACAAGACCGGTCTGGAGGAGCTGGCCCAGGGCCTGCACGCCGCCGGGGTCGCCATCGTCTCCACCGGCTCCACCGCCGGCCGGATCGCCGCCGCCGGCGTCCCGGTGACCGAGGTCTCCGAGCTGACCGGCTTCCCGGAGTGCCTGGACGGGCGCGTGAAGACGCTGCACCCCCGCGTGCACGCCGGCGTGCTGGCCGACCTGCGGCTGGAGTCGCACCGCGCCCAGCTGGCCGAGCTCGGCGTCGAGCCCTTCGACCTGGTCGTGGTGAACCTCTACCCGTTCAAGGCCACCGTCGCCTCCGGCGCCACCCCGGACGAGTGCGTCGAGCAGATCGACATCGGCGGCCCGAGCATGGTGCGCGCCGCCGCCAAGAACCACCCCTCGGTGGCCGTGGTGGTCGACCCGGCCCGCTACGGCGACGTGCTGAAGGCCGCCCAGGAGGGCGGCTTCGACCTGGCCACCCGCAAGCGCCTGGCCGGCGCCGCGTTCGCCCACACCGCCGCCTACGACGTGGCCGTCGCCTCCTGGTTCGAGGCCGGCTACGCGCCCAGCGACGAGCGCTTCCCCGAGTTCCTCGGCGCCACCTGGGAGCGCCAGAACGTGCTGCGCTACGGCGAGAACCCGCACCAGGGCGCCGCGCTGTACAGCGACGGCACCGGCGGCCTGGCCGGCGCGCAGCAGCTGCACGGCAAGGAGATGTCGTACAACAACTACGTCGACACCGACGCCGCCCGCCGCGCCGCCTACGACCACGCCGAGCCGGCCGTCGCGATCATCAAGCACGCCAACCCGTGCGGCATCGCGACCGGCGCCGACGTCGCCGAGGCGCACCGCAAGGCCCACGAGTGCGACCCGGTCTCCGCGTACGGCGGCGTGATCGCCGTCAACCGCCCGGTCACCGTGGCGCTGGCCGAGCAGATCGCCCCGATCTTCACCGAGGTCGTCGTGGCCCCCGGCTACGAGGAGGGCGCCCTGGAGGTGCTCACCCGCAAGAAGAACCTGCGGGTGCTGCTCGCCCCCGAGGCCCCGGCCAACCGCCAGGAGGTGCGCCCGGTCTCCGGCGGCGTGCTGCTCCAGGACGCCGACCGGGTGCACGCCGAGGGCGACGACCCGGCGAACTGGACCCTCGCCACCGGCGAGGCGCTGACCGCGGCCGAGCTGGCCGAGCTGGCCTTCGCCTGGCGGGCCTGCCGGGCCGTCAAGTCCAACGCGATCCTGCTGGCCAAGGACGGCGCCTCGGTCGGCGTCGGCATGGGCCAGGTCAACCGGGTGGACTCCTGCAAGCTCGCGGTCGAGCGGGCCGGCGAGCGCGCCAAGGGCGCCTACGCGGCCTCGGACGCCTTCTTCCCGTTCGCGGACGGTCCGGCGATCCTGATCGCGGCCGGCGTCAAGGCGATCGTCCAGCCCGGTGGCTCGATCCGTGACGAGGAGGTCGTCGCGGCGGCCGCCGAGGCCGGCGTGACCATGTACTTCACCGGCGCGCGGCACTTCTTCCACTGATCCCGCCGCCGGCGTGACGGCGTGACGGAACGACAGAGCGGCCCGGCCCCCTCCGAGGAGGGAGCCGGGCCGCTCCGGCGTGGTCCTGCGGGCCGGTCAGTACCGCGGCCGGTTGAACCAGTTGACGCCGTCCTGGACGCACATGGCGGTGATCCAGATGATGCTGATCGCCAGCCAGAGCAGGGCCATGACCAGGCCGACCGCGGTGCCGCCGGTGATGGCGCCCAGCAGGATCAGCAGGCCGATCAGGGCGCCGAGCGAGCCGTACACGATGGTGGTGACCCGGACGGCGTTGCCGCCCTTGCCGAACTTCGCGCCGAGCGTGATGGAGAGCGCGGCGAACAGGCCGAACAGCACGGCGACGACGATCAGGACGCCGGCGGCGGCGTCGCCCAGCGCGGTGAACGGGTTGTCCTCGCTCGCGGCCCGGGTGGCGTTGGTGGCGTCCTTGGCGACCGCCCCGATGACCATGTAGAGGATCGCGAGCAGCGTCTGCACGCCGCCGACTATGAACAGCAGCACGCGGGCGGTGGTCACCAGGCCCGGCATGGACGGCGGGGCCATCGGCGCGTAGCCGTAGGCCGGGGCGGCCTGCGGGTAGCCGTAGCCCGGGGCGGCCTGGGGCGGCGGGGCCTGCTGCGGGTAGCCGTAGCCCGGGGCGGCCTGCGGCTGGCCGTACGGGTTGTTCGGGTCGGGCGGGTAACTCATGGATGCCTCCGGGCAGTTACGGGGACGCGGGGACGGGACGCTGACGGCCCGGTGCCGGCCGGTGACGAGGGTCACCGGCCGAAGGGGACGTTAGCCGAGCGGGGTGACAGCCCGGCGGCGGTGACGGGCGCCGCGGCTCGGCAGCGTGGTGAGCGTCAGGGGCGCGAGGCAGCCGACGGGTGCGGTGCGGGCGGGACGGTGCCCCCGCGGTCGGACTGCTGGCTCTGCTCTGGTCGGCTCACTGGCTCTTTCCCCCGGGTACGCCCCACCGCGGGTCCGTCGGCCCGTCACCGGGCCGGTTCGCGGCGGGAATGCGCTTATCGTCATCCGGACGACGGCGCCCTGTCCAGCCGGTTCCGCGTGCCGCGCCGAGACTGTGGCGCAACCGCAATGTGCGGTGGACCTTCGTACCCGTCCGTTCACCCGCCGGTTCCCCCGGCTGTTCCCCCGCCCGGCCGCGCGCCCGTTCCCCGGCCCGGCCACCCCCGGAACCGCGGCCCGAGCGGTCGGACGCCCTCGGTACGGAGACCCCCGGCGATCCGGGAGAATGGGGTCATGACTGCCCAGATTCTCGATGGCAAGGCCACCGCCGCCGCGATCAAGTCCGAACTCGCCGCCCGCGTGGCGGCCCTCAAGGCGAAGGGCGTCACGCCCGGCCTCGGCACCGTCCTGGTCGGCGACGACCCGGGCAGCCGCTGGTACGTGAACGGGAAGCACAAGGACTGCGCCGAGGTCGGCATCGCCTCGATCCAGCGCGAGCTGCCCGCCACCGCCACCCAGGAGGACGTGGAGAACGTCGTCCGCGAGCTCAACGCCGACCCGACCTGCACCGGCTACATCGTCCAGCTGCCGCTGCCCAAGGGCCTGGACCAGAACCCGGTCCTGGAGCTGATGGACCCGGACAAGGACGCCGACGGCCTGCACCCGACCTCGCTCGGCCGGCTCGCCCTGGGCATCGACGGCCCGCTGCCGTGCACCCCGCTCGGCATCGTCGAGCTGCTGCGCCGCCACGACGTCGAGATCAACGGCGCCGAGGTGGTCGTGGTCGGCCGCGGCATCACCGTCGGCCGTTCGATCGGCCTGCTGCTGACCCGTCGCAGCGAGAACGCCACCGTCACCCTGTGCCACACCGGCACCCGGGACCTCGGCGCCCACCTGCGCAAGGCCGACATCATCGTGGCCGCCGCCGGCGTGCCGCACCTGGTCAAGCCGGAGGACGTCAAGCCGGGCGCGGCGGTGCTGGACGTGGGCGTCAGCCGCAGCGAGGGCAAGATCGTCGGCGACGTGCACCCGGGGGTGGCCGAGGTGGCCGGCTGGATCTCCCCGAACCCCGGCGGCGTGGGCCCGATGACCCGCGCGATGCTGCTCAACAACATCGTCGAGGCGGCCGAGCGCCGCGCCGGCATCTGACACCCCAGGGACGGCGAGCATGACTGAACCGCGATCGGCCCGGTCCCGCCGCAGGCCGGTCAAGACCACCGGCACCCTGCCGCCCGAGGGCTCGGCCGCGGCCCTCGGACGCGATCACGCCCTGCCGGTCCGGCAGTGGCCGATCACGCTCGTCCTGCTGGTCGTCGGCGCCGGCCTCGCGGTCACCTGGTTCGCCGACTTCAAGGACGGCTTCAAGTACGGGCTGCTGATCCTCGGCGGCGGCGTGCTGCTCGGCGCGGTGCTGCGGCTGGTGCTGCCCGAGGTCGGGATGCTGGCGGTGCGCAGCCGCTTCACCGACGTGATCGTGCTGAGCTTCCTGGGCCTCTCGATCGTGCTGCTGACCCTGGTGGCGCAGCCGAACCCGTGGGTGCAGATCCCGTTGCTCGACAACATCGGCCAGCTGATGGGCCGGCCCCGGCACTGACCCGCGGCCCGTGACGGCCCCCGCCCGACGCCATGGAAATCCAGGGCCCGGGCGGGGGCCGCCTTTCTTCTGTGACGCATCAGCCACGCCGGGACACCAGGCGTACGCTTCCCTTTGCGATAACCTGACGCCGGTCTCTCGACGTCGAGAGAGATCATCCTGGCTCCAGTGCCGGTGTGCCTGGGGCGCCTGGCGATTTGCTGGAGAAGGTAGAAATGACCCGCACCCCCGTCAACGTCACCATCACCGGCGCGGCCGGCCAGATCGGCTACGCGCTGCTCTTCCGCATCGCCTCGGGCCACCTGCTCGGCGCCGACGTGCCGGTGAACCTGCGCCTCCTGGAGATCCCGCAGGGCCTCAAGGCCGCCGAGGGCACCGCCATGGAGCTCGTCGACTGCGCCTTCCCGCTGCTGCGCGACATCACCATCACGGACAACCCGAACGAGGCCTTCGACGGCGCCAACGTCGCGCTGCTGGTCGGCGCCCGTCCGCGCACCGCGGGCATGGAGCGCGGCGACCTGCTGCAGGCCAACGGCGGCATCTTCGGCCCGCAGGGCAAGGCCATCAACGACCACGCCGCGGACGACATCAAGGTCCTGGTCGTCGGCAACCCGGCCAACACCAACGCCCTGATCGCCCAGCGCAACGCCCCGGACGTCCCGGCCGAGCGCTTCACCGCGATGACCCGCCTGGACCACAACCGCGCCGTCGGCCAGCTGTCCGCCAAGACCGGCGCCCTGGTCTCGGACATCAAGCGCGTCACCATCTGGGGCAACCACTCCGCGACCCAGTACCCGGACGTCTTCCAGGCCGAGATCGCCGGCAAGCCGGCCTTCGAGGCCGTCGGCAGCGACCTGGCCTGGCTGGAGAACGACTTCATCCCGACCGTCGCCAAGCGCGGCGCCGCCATCATCGAGGCCCGTGGCGCCTCCTCGGCCGCCTCGGCCGCCAACGCCGCCATCGACCACGTGCACACCTGGGTCAACGGCACCGCCGAGGGCGACTGGACCTCCATGGGTGTCGTCTCCGACGGCTCCTACGGCGTTCCGGAGGGCCTGATCTCCTCCTTCCCGGTCACCACCAAGGACGGCAGGTTCGAGATCGTCCAGGGCCTGGAGATCTCCGACTTCTCGCGCGCCCGCATCGACGCCTCGGTCAAGGAGCTGACCGAGGAGCGCGACGCGGTCCAGGAGCTGGGCCTCATCTGAGCCCGCCCCGCACGGCTCCACCGGCGGCCCGCCGCTTCCTTCCCGGAAGCGGCGGGCCGCCGCCGTGTCCGGACCGGGTTCCGCCGTCGTGCGGGCCCGGGTTCCGCGGCGGCGTCCGGACCGGTGCTCCGCCGTCGTGTCCGGCCCCGGCCGGTACCGGCCGTCCTACACTGGCCCGCTGTGAACGAAACACTCGGGGACGCCGCGCTCGTCCTCGTCTTCATCCTGCTGGGCGGGTTGTTCAACGTCGCCGAGATCTCGCTGATCTCGCTGCGCGAGGGCCAGATCCGGACGCTGGAGGCGCACGGCACCCGCCGCGCCGCCCGGGCCGCGCACCTGGCCGCCGACCCCAACCGCTTCCTGGCCGCCGTCCAGGTCGGGGTGACCTGCATGGGCTTCCTGTCCGCCGCCTTCGGCGCGGACACCCTGGCCGGCAAGGTCGCCCCGCTGTTCGTCCGGGCCGGGCTGTCCGAGGGCGTGGCCGCCGCGGTGGCCCTGGTCGGCCTCACCCTGGTGATCAGCTACGCCTCGCTGGTGCTGGGCGAGCTGACCCCCAAGCGGATCGGCCTGCAGCGCGCCGAGTCGATCGCGGTCGTCGCCGCCCCGGTGGTGGACGTGATGTCGGTGGTGCTGCGGCCGGTGATCTGGCTGCTCGGCCACTCCACCAACCTGATGGTCCGGCTGCTCGGCGGCGACCCGACCGCGGGCCGCGGCTCGATGAGCTCCGAGGAGCTGCGCGGCCTGGTCGCCGCCAACACCGAACTCGGAAGCGACGAACGGGCGTTGATCGCCGACGTGTTCTCCGCCGGGGAGCGCCAGCTGCGCGAGGTGATGGTCCCGCGCACCGAGGTGACCTTCCTGGACGCCGAGCGCCCGCTGGCCGCCGTCCGGCACCAGGCCGACACCTCGCCGCACTCGCGCTACCCGGTGGTCGAGGGCAGCGCCGACGCGGTGGTCGGCTTCGTCCACGTCCGCGACCTGTACGGCGCGCGCGGCGAGCAGGCCGTCAAGGTCCGTGACCTGGCCCGCCCGGTGAAGCTGCTGCCCGGCACCAAGCGGGTGCTGGAGGCGATGGGCGAGATGCGCCGGGAGGGCCACCACCTGGCCATCGTGGTGGACGAGTACGGCGGCACCGCCGGGATCGTCACCCTGGAGGACCTGGTCGAGGAGGTGATCGGCGAGATCCGGGACGAGTACGACAGCCCGGCGGCCGCCCCCACCCGGCGGCTGGCCGGCGGCGGCATGGAGCTGGACGGTCTGCTCAACCTCGGCGACTTCGCCGAGGAGACCGGCGTCACCCTGCCCGAGGGCCCGTACGAGACGGTGGCCGGCTGCCTGGTCGCCGCGCTCGGCCGGCTGCCCCGGGACGGCGACCAGGTGCGGGTGCCCGTCGAGGGGGGCGGCGGGGTACTGCTGACGGTGGCCAAGGTCGAGGGCCGGCGGATCGCCCGGGTGGGGGTGAGTGCGGTCACACTGGCCGAGCCCGCGGGGGCGGAGGTTTCCTGAGCGGTCGGTGGAACTGGAAGAATGGCCCGCATGGTCAACGCAGCGGTCACTGGTCCGGTCAAGGACCGTCCCCGGGTGCTCTCCGGCATCCAGCCCACTTCCGGCTCGTTCCACCTCGGCAACTACCTGGGCGCGGTGCGCCAGTGGGTCGACCTGCAGAAGGACAACGACGCCTTCTACATGGTCGTCGACCTGCACGCGATCACGGTGCCCCAGGACCCGGCGACGCTGCGCGAGAACACCCGGGTCTCCGCCGCCCAGCTGCTCGGCGCGGGCCTGGACCCGGACCACTGCACGCTGTTCGTCCAGTCGCACGTGCCCGAGCACGCGCAGCTCGCCTGGGTGATGAACTGCCTCACCGGCTTCGGCGAGGCCTCGCGGATGACCCAGTTCAAGGACAAGTCCTCCCGGTACGGCGCCGAGGGCACCACGGTCGGCCTGTTCACCTACCCGATCCTCCAGATCGCGGACATCCTGCTCTACCAGGCCGACGCCGTCCCGGTCGGCGAGGACCAGCGCCAGCACGTGGAGATCACCCGCGACATCGCCGAGCGCTTCAACACCCGCTACGGCCGGACCCTCACGGTGCCGAAGCCGTACATCCTCAAGGAGACGGCGAAGATCCAGGACCTCCAGGACCCGGCCGTCAAGATGAGCAAGTCGGCCTCCTCGCCCAAGGGCCTGGTGAGCCTGCTGGACGACCCGAAGGCCAGCGCCAAGAAGTTCAAGAGCGCCGTCACCGACACCGGCACCGTCGTGTCCTACGACGAGGAGGGGAAGCCGGGCGTCTCCAACCTGCTGCGCGTCCACTCCGCGCTCAGCGGCCAGTCGGTCGAGCAGCTGGTCGCGCACTTCGAGGGCAAGATGTACGGCGCCCTGAAGACCGAGCTGGCCGAGCTGTTCACCGAGTGGGTCACCCCCTTCCAGGAGCGCACCCGGCTGTTCCTGGACGACCCGGCCGAGCTGGACCGGGTGCTGGCGATCGGCGCCGAGAAGGCCCGCGAGGTGGCGTCGGTGACGCTGGAGACGGTGTACGACCGGATCGGCTTCCTCCCGGCCGCCAAGCGGTGAATCCCCTCACACGCCTGCCCGGTGGTGACGGCCTCCCCGAGGTCGTCACCATCGGCGTGTCCGTGAGCGTCCCGGACCCGTACGGCACGGCGATCCAGGACGCCCGGGCCGGGCACGGCGACCCGCTGGCCCGGTCGATACCCACGCACGTCACCCTGCTGCCGCCGACCGAGGTGCCCGCGGGGGAGCTGCCGAAGATCGAGGAGCACCTGGCGACGGTGGCGGCCGCGCACCGGCCGTTCCGGATGCTGCTGCGCGGCAGCGGGACCTTCCGCCCGGTCTCCCCGGTGGTGTACGTCCGGGTCGAGGAGGGCGCGCAGGAGTGCCGGCTGCTGGAGGCGGACATCCGCTCCGGCCCGCTGGCCCGCGAGCTGGCGTTCCCGTACCACCCGCACGTGACGGTCGCCCACGGTCTGCCGGAGGACGTGCTGGACCAGGCGTACGAGCAGGCGCGCGGCTTCCGGGCGGACTTCCCGGTGCCGGGCTTCGGCCTCTCCCGCTTCGACGCGGACGAGGTCTGGCGGCCCTGGCGGAGCTACCCGTTCGGGTGAACCGGGGTGTGCTCCGGGGCGTCTCCGAGGGCGTGTCCGAGGGTGTGTCCTAGCCCTCCCCGGCCGCCGAGTTCGAGCATCCGGTCGACCACCCGGCGGGCCGCGCCGCCGTCGTCCAGCGCGCAGTGCTCGGCCCGGAAGCGCCGGTAGCGCTCGGCGTAGCCGGGCGGCGGCCCGCCGTCGCCGTCGGCCAGTTCGCGCAGCGCGCCGAGGAGTTCGGCCGACGTGGGCACCAGCGGGCCGGGGGCGTTCGACTCGAAGTCGAAGGAGAAGCCGCGCAGGGTGTCGCGGTAGTGCTCCAGGTCGTAGGTGAAGAAGTACATCGGGCGGCCGGTGATGGCGAAGTCGAACATGATCGACGAGTAGTCGGTCACCAGCACGTCCGCAACCAGCAGCAGTTCCTGCGGGTCGGGGTAGTCCCCGCAGTCGTACAGGAAGCCGTCACCGGCGCCCGGCAGCGGCTCGCGGACGTGCGCGTGCGGACGGACCAGCAGCACGTGGTCCGCGCCGAGCAGGCGCCGCGCGTGGCCGAGGTCCAGCCGCAGGTCGAGCCGGAACCCGTCGCCGTCGCCGCGCTGCTGGTCCTCGCGCCAGGTCGGCGCGTACAGCACGATCCGCCGGCCCTCGGGGACGCCGAGCCGGCGGCGGACGGCCGCGGCGGCCCGCGGGTCCGGGCGGGCGAGCACGTCGTTGCGCGGGTAGCCGGACTCCAGCAGCTCGCCGCCGTAGCGGAAGGCGCGCCGGAGGATCGGGGTGGCGAACGGGCTGGGGGAGAGCAGCAGGCTCCACTGCGGGGTCTCCCGGTCGAGCGCCCGCAGGTAGCCGCGGTCGGCCAGCCAGGGGCTCTCGACGTCGTGGGCGATCCGCTTCAGCAGGGAGCCGTGCCAGGTCTGCACGACGACCTGGCCGGGGCGGCGCTCCAGGAAGTCCGGGAAGTGGGTGTTGCCGACCAGGTACCGGCAGGTGGCCAGCGCGCGGTACCACTCCGGGCTCCAGCTCCGCACCGGGACGACTCCGGGCGGCAGCGCGGCCTGGGCGTCGTCGACCACCCACAGGTGCTCCAACCGGCCGTCCCGGCGGGCGAGTTCGGCGTGCACCGCGCGCGGGGAGTCGGCGTAGCCGCGGCCGCCGAACACGTCGTACAGCACCGCCTCGCGCAGCGGCGCGCGGCGGGCGGCCGGGTAGCGCTCGGTGCGCAGCCGGTGCTGGGTCCAGGCGCTGCGCTCGGTGGCGGTGAGCACCGGGGTGGAGTCGACCACCAGGGTGTCGTGCCACCGGCGTTGCAGCAGGATCCGCTTGCCGCCGGCGGTGGTGGCGGCGGGGAGGGCGGTCAGCGCGGCGGGGGCGGCGAGCAGCGGCCGGCCGTCCCCGGGGCGGCCGACCGGCTCCAGCGCGGCCTCCCAGACGCCCTTGCGCAGCGGCAGCGGGACGCCGTCCGAGCCGGTCCGGGTGGCGGGCACCCGGGCCCGGAAGCGGCCGTCCGGGCCGGTGCCGACCGGGGTGCGGACCTCGCTCGCGGAGCCGGGGTGGCGCAGCACCAGCTCCAGTGCCGAGGCCGGGCCCGGGCAGTGGCCGGACAGCTCGAAGCCGCCGTCCCGTACGGCGATCCGGTCGACCAGGCCGGCCGCGGGCTGGACGCAGAGCTGGAGCCGGCCGTCGGCGAGGTGCTTGAGGTAGAGCACCCGGTCCGGGGCGCCGGGCAGCGGGTGCTGGCCGGCCACCGGGCCGCCGCGCTCGTCGAGGCAGGGCTGCACGGCGGCGCCGTCGGGGTACAGCAGTTCGGCGTCCCAGTGCTCCAGCCGGCCGCCGCCCCGCCCGTCGGCGGTGAACGGCCGGTACGGCACCCGGACGGTGAAGGTGTTGCCGGTGCGGGCGAGCGGCCGCTCGACCACCGCGTCGCTCTCCCGGTGGCGCAGCCGCAGCACGGTGCCGGAGGGGCAGGTGTCGGCGACCCCGTCCAGGTCCAGGCCGTCGGGGGCGGGGGCGGCCCGGGTGACCAGGACGGCCGGGCGCTCCAGCCGCAGGTGCAGCCGGCCGTCGGCGAAGAACGGCTGGAGCCGGACGTCGTGGTCCACCCAGTGGGCCGGCGGGTACTCGCCGGACCCGCACCAGTACGGGGCGAGGGCGCCGTACCGGCGGCGCACCCGGGCGGGGCGGGGGCGGGTGAAGAGCGTGGCCTCGATCCGCCAGTCGCCGAGCAGCCAGTGGCCCCCGCGGCGCAGCCGGCCGGGGGCTATCAGGGCGGTGAAGCCGGACCAGTCGTGGTTGTGCTCGGACTGGGCGCTGTCGTCGGTGACCTCGGGCATCCGGCGGGGGCGGGAGCGCAGGTGCAGCGGCGGCTGGGAGCGGTTCTGGTGGCGCAGGGTCAGCCAGGTCCAGGCGGAGCCGGGCCGGCCGGTGTCCTGGCCGTCCGGGCGGGCGAAGCCGGTGAGCTCCAGGCCGCGGCCGTGCCAGCGGGCGCGCAGCAGGCCGAAGGCGACGTCCTCGTCGGCGGCGGGGTGGTCGGCGGCCACCCGGGGGGCGGCGTGCGGCAGGACCAGCCGGGTGAGCACAGGCATGGCGGTGGGAGCCCTTCGGGAGGGAGATCCACATCCCATCCAGAAATGGCGCCGGGGTCAATTGCACGCTTTTTCGAATGCGCCGGGGAATTGCGTTTCCGGGAACGCCCATTCGACATTCGAAATCGGTTTTCCGGTCGTTTCCGGATCCGGCTCCGGAAACGACCGGGCGCCCGGCCCCCCTCGGGGGCCGGGGCCCCCCCGCTCGTTCGCGGGGGGGAAACCCTTGGGGGGCGCGCGGCGCCCCCCCCGGGGGCGGCCCAGGCGGCGGC